>NZ_CP186485.1:319123-638246 GCF_049348705.1 Candidiatus Paracoxiella cheracis
TGCCTTATTTCAAAAGGATGTCGAGTTTTCAAATTTGGCGTTGGTCGTTATCGATGAACAACACCGTTTTGGGGTGCATCAACGATTGGCACTAAAAACAAAGGGAATTCTTGACGATTGTTATCCCCATCAACTTATTATGACAGCAACGCCCATTCCAAGAACGTTGGCGATGACAGCGTACGTTGATTTGGATGTATCAATCATTGATGAATTACCGCCGGGGCGTGTGCCTATCAATACTTTATTGATTTCTAACTCACGTCGTTCTGAAGTGATCGATCGGGTGCGTGCGAGCTGCCTACAGGGACAGCAAGCTTACTGGGTTTGCATGTTGATCGAAGACTCAGAAGCATTGCAATGTCAGGCAGCAGAGGTAACGGCAAAAGAATTGCAGCAATTATTACCCAATTTAAAAGTGGGTTTAATCCACGGTCGGTTAAAAGCTACTGATAAAGAAGCTATGATGAGTGCCTTTAAAAAGGGTGCTATTGATTTATTAGTGGCAACGACCGTGATCGAAGTGGGTGTTGATGTGCCCAATGCCAATTTAATGGTGATTGAGAACCCCGAGCGATTGGGTTTGTCACAGCTTCATCAACTGCGCGGCAGGATTGGTCGTGGTACGCAAGAAAGTCATTGTGTGTTGTTGTACCAAAAACCGTTATCGCGCACGGCAGAACAACGTTTGGCTATTATGCGGCGCACCAATGATGGATTTGTCATTGCACAAGAAGATTTGAATCTGCGTGGTCCCGGTGAAATTTTGGGAACTCGTCAAGCCGGTCTGTTACGATTGCAAGTCGCTGATTTACTTCGTGATAAAACCTTATTGCCGCGTGTTCGTCATGCCGGTGAGTGGATCGTACAAAAGCATCCTGAGCGTGTTGCTCCGCTTATGCGACGATGGCTGCATGGGTTGGAACAATATGTAGAAGTGTAGGTTAGGGATTGGGTCTTCTTCATAGTAATTGGCTTCATTTATTGATAATATTTGCAAACTTCAGGTTGTTTCTTTTCAATAGAGAGGGATATCAATGTTTATAAAACGATCACTTTGTTCCAGCGCCTTTCTATTTGCTTTATTTGCATTGATGGAAATTTATTCATGCTCAGCAGTTGCAGATACTACTGCAAAAACTAACAGTTACTACACGCGTGGCGTTTATGTGGATGTCAATGCTGGATATGCCTCGATTAATTGGAAGGATTTTGATCCAACGCGAAACTTTAATTTCTCGAGTAATGGCAGCGGTGGTTTTACTATTGGGGCGGATACAGGTTATGAATATAACCGCTACCTTGCTTTTGAGTTGGGCTGGTATTATTTGCCGCAAGCAAAATACAACACGTTAAATAATATTAATTTTAAAGTCCAATCATGGTTTGCTTATTTTGGTCTTAAGCTGTCGGTACCTGTATCTCAGCGGTTTTATTTCTTTGGTAAATTGGCATTGGCCTATCGCTATCTGAAATTTAAGTCATCTCCAGGTGGTTTTGCGCCTGATGGTTCACATAACCTCTGGAGACCGCTGGGTGCGTTAGGATGGCGATATTATTTTGGCCCAAATTGGTCGATCTTAATGCAGTATATATATATGCCAGGAAGAAAGAGCAACTCAGCAGGAGCAGTGGTTTCACCGCCGGTGAACATGATTACGCTTGGTTATTCTTATCGTTTTGAAGTTTAGAGCTGCCACCACATTGAGACAGGGAGTCGAGCGTGTTTAAAAAAATAATCACATTTTTATTCATTTCCTTTATTAGCATTGGTATGACGACCGTCTTAGCTGGCGGTGTAGAATATATTCCACCGCCACCGATTTATTCTGGTTTTTATATAGAAGCAAATTTAGGTGTGGCTTTTCGTGATTGGGAGCAGGAAGGTTTGCTCCAAGATTATATTGTCATTGCACAAGGTGGCACGGCGTTTGGTAAATTTGTTGATGGTGATTCTGGTTTTTTGTGGGTCTGTAAATAAGATTGTGTAAATGCGATAGTCAGGGAAAGGTCGTTAAAATTATACGGAGTCTTTGACTATGGCAATGAAAACCAATAAATTAGATCCACAGGTTGTGGAATATTTTCTCAAACATACCAAGACCGCATCTGATATTTTCGGTGATACTGGTTTGTTAAAGGAGTTAAAAAAGGCACTGACGGAGCGTATTCTGGAAGGGGAGCTGACGGACGCGCTGGGTTATGCAAAACACGAAGTGTCTGGCCACAATAGTGGTAATTCCCGCAATGGGCACAGCCAAAAAACGATCAAAACAACAGATGGCGAGATGACCATTGAGGTTCCTCGTGATCGTAACAATGAGTTTGTACCGCAATTGATTCCAAAACATCAAACCCGCTTTGATGATTTGGATGACAAAATTATGAGTCTTTATGCACGGGGTATGACTACCCGTGATATTCAAGATCAGTTGAAAGATTTGTATGGCACAACTATTTGTTCGAGTCTCATTTCTACAGTAACCAACGAAGTGATTGAAGAAGTGAAGGCTTGGCAAAGTCGTCCGTTGGACAAGGTGTATCCGATTGTGTATTTGGACGCTTTAGTGATTAAAGTGCAGCAAGATAAAAAGGTTATCAATAAGGCATTGTATTTGGCTTTAGGAATTAATATCGATGGGCAAAAAGAATTGCTAGGTATTTGGATTAGCCAAAATGAGGGCGCTAAATTCTGGTTGAATGTATTAACGGAGTTAAAAAATCGAGGCCTAGAAGATATCCTGATTTGTTGCGTTGACGGGCTAACGGGCTTTCCTGATGCGATTGGCGCTGTGTATCCTAACATTGGACTTTGGATAAATTTATAAAAATAATTAAAAATTGCTTGACATAGAAACCGAAAAAAAATTTTACGTTGTAAACAACGTTTGTTCGAAAAAATAAAATAAGGAACAAACGATGTTAGCGACAGAAAAACTAAAACAATTCCGTACATTCCTCTACAACATCTTCCCCGCGCGACGCGATGCCAATATGAATTTACTCGATGCCCTTTCAAGCCATGGCCATCGCTGCAAAACACCCATAGAATTATGTGAATCGCCATACTTTGAACGTGAATACAGTAGTATTACCGATGCGATTAGCGATGGTTTGTCGGTAGCAAATTGTTGGGATAGCATGATGAAAATACAATATGAACATGTGAGTCATAGCGATGACCGTGTGATCATTATTGCGGATACGACACCACAGTCGCGTCAAAGTGCACACTGTGTTGAAGATCGCCATGTGGTTTACAGCCCTAATCCAGCACCGGGTAACAAACCGATTACCATTGGACATGAATATTCAACGGTATCACTATTGCCCAATGATGGTGCAGCTCAAGAAAAGCATTGGTTAGTTCCACTGGATACGAGGCGCGTTAAAAGCGATGAAAAAGGCAATGTAGTTGGGATGCAGCAAATTAACCGTTGTATTGCAGACTTAGCGCTTACTCATAAATTGGTGGTTAGCGTGGCTGATTCAAAATATGGTACAGAAGCTTGCCGTAAACTGGTTAGCGAAAATCCCAATTGGGTACATCTTTTCCGTTTTAACAGTACCCGTAATGTTTTCGCGCCCGCATCAATAGAAGATAATACCTCAGGAAGTATAAAACGCTATGGTGATGCGATGAAACTAAACGACAGCACGACTCACCGTGAATCCGATGAGATTGTGCAGCAACCCATTACAACCCGCAGTGGCAAAACTTACCAATTGGAGATTAAAATATGGCGTGACCAATTACTGCGTGGTTCAAAGCAATTTAAAGGATATGAGCATCCTGTTACTGTTGTGCAATTGGTTGCGGTTGATGCTAACGGTAAATCTTTATATAAAAATCCACTCTGGTTAGGACTCGCTGGTGAACGACGTAATGAAATCACAGCATTAGAAGCGTATCACTATTACGATAGACGCTATGACATTGAACACTACTTTCGTTTTGGTAAAGACAAACTGTTATTTGACCGATACCAAACACCGGATGTTAAGCACGAAGAAGATTGGTGGCGGATGACAGCATTAGCGTATACGCAACTTTATCTAGCGAGGAATCTTGCCCCGATTTTACCGAAAAAATGGGAGCGGTATTTGCCGAGCTTCCAAGTGGATAACGAAAAACCATCAATAACTGCGACCCCTTCACAAACGCAACGGGGTTTTTCTACGGTGCTTGATACCGTTGGCACGCCTGCTAATCTCTGCAAACCACGCGGTAATCCGCAAGGCAGAACCAAAGGTGATACGCAGGGGAAACGCACGCGACATCCTGCTATTTTCAAAAATAGCAACTCAAAAATTAAAACGATTCAGAGGACTGAAGAAAAGACGCAAAACTCAGACCCTGAAAAAATAGAGGATTTGATTGGGATAGTAAAATCATGGTTGGATAAAATAAATTTTACACCTGAGCAATTCTACGAATTGCTGCAAAAAACAGCTTAAGATTTAGAAACTCACATTTTTTGATTATTGTCCTAACTGGCAAGGGATTTTATTTATCCAAAGTCCAACTAACACTCAAGTACAGCTTTGCATTGTACACATGGTGCGGAATTCATTGCGCTATGTGGGTTGGAAAAAGAAAAAAGAAGTGGCCGCTGACTTAAAAGCTATTTATTCGGCCAGTACGGTTGAAGAAGCAGAATTGGCGCTGACGAGTTTCTCTGAGAAATGGGATGCTGAATTTCCCTCGATTGCCAAAAGTTGGTTGACTCATTGGGAGCGCATTGTGCCATTTTTTGCTTATCCGGCAGAAATTCGGAGGGTGATTTATACCACTAACGCTATTGAATCACTGAACATGAGTATCCGAAAAGTTATTAAAAATAAACGAGTTTTTCCGTCGGACGATGCCGCTTTAAAACAACTCTATTTAGGGTTAAAAAATATAGCCAAAAAATGGACCATGCCGATTCGAGACTGGGGTGCCGCCATGAATCGTTTTGCCCTTATGTTTGAAGATCGCCTGGCGGATTTTGTATAAAACTTAAAATTCATAAGAGAGGAAATTAATTTGAACGCAATGTAGTTTTTGATAAAATTAAAAAATCAGTTAACACAATGGCTGATTCATAATTCTGACTGACGCGATTTACACAAACTAATAAACAGTCCCTTTTTTGTATGGTTTTGATATTGGATATCAATGGAATCGTTTGTTTTCAGCAGAGTTAGGGTATCTGCGTTTGTCGAGCATGAATTATTATGTGCCTCTTGGCGTTATTATTCAGGATGGCAACTTGATGAGAATTAGGTCACGTTACGTAGCTTACGTTGCATTAAAGTTTGTTTATCCTATTATTCAAAACTTATACGTTACTGCAAAACTGGGTGCTGCCTATCTTGATAATGAAGTTACTTTTTCATTTATTCCTGTGTCGGGTTTACCACAGAAAGCAGATTATTGGGCGCCCGTCTTCGCTTTCGGCTTGCAGTATTATTTTAATTGGGATTGGTCAATAAATGCACAGTATATGTTTCTGCCAGGTTACCCACGACGGCCACTGGATGGAATATTTCGAAAAATACCGGTACCTCATGCGAATATTGTAACTGTTGGTGTAGGTTATAAGTTTGCTGTTTAGCCGATTTTTCGTTGGTTGTCTATTGATAGTGGCTTCGGTAAAATCAATTAACATTTTTTGTGCGTGAGAGGGAGATCGAATGCTAGTAAGAAGATTTACAACGCTATCTGCTGTGATCCTAATGAGTTTAACTACTACGATCGCGATGGCTGGCGGTCCCGAATATGTACCGCCAAATTATTCTGGAATTTATTTAGAACTTAATTTAGGGTATGCGCATATCGACTGGCGTAATTACGCATTAGGAATACCAAATTTTGGTGGTCAGTTTTCAACAGGTCTTTCGAATACGCTCGGTGGTTTTTCTGTCGGACCAGATATTGGCTACCAATTCAATGAATATTGGTTGCTGGAAGCAGGGTGGTATTATCTGCCAGAAGTGAGAGGTACGGCACCGGTAGTAGTGTCGGTGGGGCCTTTTATTGCAGATAAAGCGACGGCTTGGTTTGTTTATCTTGCTGGTAAGCTGACGATTCCAATTTATTATGGCACGTATATATTTGCAAAAGTGGGTGGTGCGTATCGTCAAACACGATTAACGGCGAATGCCGCTGCTGTGAATCCTGTTACTGGGCAGTCGTTGCCTATTACGGGTCGTTACTGGACACCCCTATTTGGAGCTGGAATTCAATATTACATCACTCCAAATTGGTCAATAAACGCACAATATTTGTATGTGCCTGGTTATCAGCACTTTATTCCAGCAACTACAAACAATCGTTTAAATGTTCCGGCCGCGAGCATTATTTTAGCGGGTGTCGGTTATAAATTTTTGTTTTAATTCCGATTAAGAATCCTTCACGAAATTTATTTTAAGCTAATTAAATGGTATGCAACTGCGGCGTAGAGATTACTTTTTTGCGAGCATAAGTACAATGAACGTATTTAGCAGTCAGGAATGGCGATTCCCGAAAAACAAAAAACCCAAGCACGATAAGTAAGTAATTGAAATTATTAAAGAGTTTTAAGGTTTTAAAGCAATTTCCAGAGGCATTTTTAATAAAACCTTAATATTTCATAATCTTCTCGATAGAAAAATAAAAAATAATTTTTTAGAAAAGGTGTTGTTTATTAAACGTTTTAATTAAACATATCTGCTTTTTTTTACCTATTTTTACGGTTTTTTATTTTCAATTTGTAATTAATGGTTGCATTTAACATAACAGTAGGTTTAAAATTCTTTTTCCTATGTAAATTCTGTTTTTATTTTGATTTAAAGAGGGGAATTAAATGTCGGTAAATAAATTATTGACTCTCACAGCAGTAGGTGTTGCATCTTTAGGTGTTGCAGCTGCTGCATTAGCGGGCGGACCGGAATATGCCCCAGCTCCTAGTTATGCAGGGATTTATCTTGAAGGTAACGTTGGTTACGCAGCGCGTAACTGGCTTAAAAGCGCACCAACTCCTTTTGGCATTTCGAACTTATCAAACGTAAGTGGAGGTGGTATAGCTAGCACTTCTAATCTTCGTGGCGGTTTCACGGGTGGTGTTGATGTTGGTTATCAATTTAATCAATACTTTGCTGTTGAAGCTGGCTGGATGTACTTGCCACGAGCTAAAGCTACTTTCAACACAAGTGATGCTACTTTCAATGCAGTTAATAGCCAAAGTGTAGCTACACCGTTTACAGCCTCTGTGAACTCTGGTCTTGCATATGGTGCCTTTAAAATGAGTGCTCCTGTTTACGAAAATACTTATATTTTCGGTAAATTAGGTGCTGGTTATGTTTATAACCGTGCTCAAGGTCTTCCAGCAGGTGTTACTTTTAGTAGCACTAATGGCTCAGCAGGCGTTACTTGCTCTAACTACTGGAATCCATTATGGGCGGCTGGTGTTCAGTACTACTTTAACCCAAGTTTATCGGTTAACTTTCAGTACATGAACATTGCTGGCTATAGCAAAGCATCCAGCAAAAACTTTGCAGCACCAAGCACTAACCTGTTTACAGTTGGTTTAGGTTACAAATTCTTAATGTAAGAATTGTTAATCTAAGGTCTAGCGGGAGGCTTTGCCTCCCGTTTTTTTTTGTAGCTTTAGCTCTTCCTGAAAAAAAACAATAACAAACAAATACCTGTCGCCCGTGTGCTAATGGCTTGAAATCTCAGGCAATCACCCATATTTACAAGGTTAAGAAAGACTGACTCTCGGAGCACACTATGCCTGAAGCACAATCTGAAACTTTATCATTCGAAGCTGAAGTGAAACAGCTCCTCCATTTAGTGACCCATTCACTTTATAGCAATAAGGAAATCTTCCTTCGCGAGTTGATTTCGAATGCCTCAGATGCGGCTGATAAATTGCGATATGAGGCCTTATCAGATTCTGCACTTTATGAAAATGATGGCGAACTTAAAATTTGGATTGATATTGATAAAGAACATAAAACGATTACGGTTTGTGATAATGGTATCGGTATGAATCGTGATGAAGTGATCGAAAATCTCGGGACTATCGCAAAGTCGGGAACGCGTGCTTTTTTGGATGCATTGAGTGCTGAAAATGCGAAAGATTCACAATTAATTGGTCAGTTCGGTGTTGGATTTTATTCAGCATTTATAATAGCAGACAAAGTTGTAGTGAGAACTCGTCGTGCAGGTATGAGTTCAGATCAAGGAGTGAGTTGGGAATCTAATGGCGAAGGTGAATATACCATCAAAAATATTGAAAAACCGATTCGCGGTACAGAAGTTGTTTTACATTTGAAAAAAGACGAAGAAGAATTTTTAGATCCCATTCGGCTGCGTACCGTCATCAGAAAATATTCAGATCATATTTTACTGCCGATTATGATGAAAAAAATGGGTGAAAAAGATGAAGGTGAGGAAACCGTAAACCGTGCCAATGCCTTATGGGCTATGTCGAAAAGTCAAATCACTGACGAAGATTATACAGAATTATATAAACATATTGCTCATGATTTCGAAGATCCGTTGGCATGGAGCCACAATAAAGTGGAGGGTAAATTAGAGTATATAAGTTTGTTATATTTGCCTGCGCGTGCACCCTTTGACTTATGGAATCGTGATCAACAACGCGGATTAAAACTTTATGTAAAACGAATTTTTATTATGGATGATGCTGAACACTTCATGCCGATGTATTTACGGTTTATAAAAGGCATCGTTGATTCCAATGATTTACCGTTGAATATTTCTCGCGAATTATTGCAATCGAATCATACCATCGAAAAAATTAAGGCTGGTTGTGTGAAGCGTGTGCTAAGTATGCTCGAAGACTTGGCAATGAAGGAGGTAGAGAAATACAAAATATTTTGGAAAGAGTTCGGACAAGTATTAAAAGAAGGTCCTGCGGAGGACTTTGCGAATAAAGATCGCATTGCGAGATTATTACGTTTTTCATCGACCCATACCGATAGTGACCTGCAAGAGGTTGCTTTTTTAGATTACGTGAGTCGCATGAAGGAGGACCAGGATAAGATTTATTATGTTATAGCCGATACCTTTGCTGCAGCGAAAAATAGTCCTTTATTAGAAGTATTTCGTAAAAAGGATATTGAAGTTCTCTTGTTGCATGACCGGGTGGATGAATGGTTAATGGCACACCTGACTGAGTTCGAGGGCAAATCGCTGCAATCAATTGCTAAAGGTGATTTGGATTTAGGTGAGCTTGATCAGGAAAGTAAGGCTGAAAAAGAAGCTGCTGAAAAGGACTTCAACGATGTCTTGAAACGGTTTAAAGAGGTGTTGGGAGACGGAGTCAAAGATGTTCGTTTAACCCACCGGCTCACAGATTCCCCTGCATGTGTTGTTTTTGATGAGCAGGATTTAAGTGGTCACATGCAAAGAATGCTCTCGGCTGCTGGTCAGTCATTCATTGAGTCCAAACCGATTCTCGAGTTGAACCCCAAACACCCGTTAATTGCACGAGTGAAAGATGAGGAAAATCCGGATCGGTTTGCTCGATGGGCCGATATTTTATTAAACCAGTCGTTATTGGCTGAAGGTGAGCAACTCAAAGATCCTGCAGCATTTATAAAAGGACTGAATGCGTTATTGTTGGAAATAAACCAATAAATCTTTAAATTGCGCATAAATCAATCAAATATTGTTTTTAAATTAAACAATAAATTCTCTGTCGTATTATTCTGGTTCGATTACTATGCAAAGCGATTTGGTGTGTTTATTTCATCAGGCTGTGAAGTGTATTTTTCGTTTGGTACTAATCATTTTTTTATTTTACTTTCTGATTTTATTAACATAAATATTTGACATTTATAAACTGACTCAGTATGCTTGCATCTATAGCTTGTTAAAAAGCTAGGATAAGCATAAGCTTGCAGTGAGTAAGCTTAATTACGTTAAATAATATGGAGAGTTAGAAATGAAAACAATTGCTAAAGTGGCTGTAGGTTTAACTGCCGTTGCTATGGCTGCCAGCGCCATTGCTGGTGGACCAGAAATGGCACCTCCTACAATCAACGGATTTAATATCGGTTTAGGTTTTGGATACAATTCCTATACATACGAATCTAGAATTACAGAATTTAATACTAATAAAAAATTTAATACTAATAAAATATTTGATAATGGATTTCTACAGGCAAACAAGTTTGGCCCTGTTGGTGAAATTGGTTATACCTTCCAGGTTAATCAATGGGCTTTTGTCGGACTTAGAGCCTTTTGGGAGTACGATAACCAACGCTCTTTTGATGGAAGAGGTAATTATCAAGGGGAAGTCTTTCTTCAATCCCACCTAGCTGCGTTATTCGTTGTAGGTGCATTGATCAATGACACGAATGCCGCTTATATAGAATTAGGTTACTCCGCTTTGTGGGGTAAAAATATTCTTGAAGCGACGACTCATCCCGGGCAAGTCACACCTATTTCTTCGAAGTACACACTCAGTGGTGGTGTAATGGGTGTGGGCTGGAGACATTATTTCATGAATAATGTTTACCTCGATCTTGGCTATAATTTTATATTATATGCTAATGCGAAAAGTAGCAGCGCACTTACTCTACCTGCTGCTACTGATGGTGGTGCTACATTATCAAATATTAGAAAGCCACAGGTCAACGGTGTAACTGCAACTCTAAATTACTTGTTTAAAGTATAATAAATACTTTTACAGTCAATTTAGCAGTTACCTCCTGTTACGTAATGCTTTTTTGGGCTCTTAGCAATAAGAGCCCAAAAGAAGCTTTTTCTACTTATACAGCCGAATCCTGTTAAAAAGGCGCTCTAGTTAAAGGGTGCCTTTTTACTCTGCTAGTCCAAGCCTTCTGCAGCTTGTAACGTATTTTCTAATAGAGTGGCGACGGTCATTGGACCAACGCCGCCGGGAACCGGTGTAATCCACGAGGCGCGTTTTTTTGCAGTGTCATAATCAATATCGCCTACAATTTTACCGTTACTGAGTCGGCTAAAACCTACGTCTACAACTATTGCGCCGGGTTTAACCCATTCACCTTTCACGACACCAGGTTTGCCAATAGCAACGATTAATAAATCTGCATCCTCAACACGTTTTTGTAATTTTTGAGTGAAGCGATGACAGATGGTCACCGTACATTTTGTCAGCAACAATTCTAATGCCATGGGTCTGCCCACTATGTTAGAGGCACCGACAATCACCGCGTATTTACCCGTTAAGTCTTCGCCTGTTTGCTTTAACAGCGTCATCACGCCGTGTGGTGTGCAGGGGCGTAAGGCAGGGCGGCGTTGCACTAACCGACCTAAGTTGTAAGGATGGAAACCATCGACATCTTTATTGGGTCGAATGCGTTCGAGCAGCGTTGCAGATTCAATAGGCTTGGGTAGTGGTAACTGCAGCAGTATGCCGTGTGTATTAGGGTCGTTATTACATTCATCGATGAGATCTTCCAACATTTGTTGAGAGGCCTCATTGGATAATCGATAGACTTTGGAGCGAATACCAACTTCCTGACAAGCGCGCTCCTTATGGCTCACATAAGTTGCTGATGCCGGATCATCGCCGACCAATATGACAGCTAAACCGGGAATGGATAAGCCTTGTTGCCGGCGTTGTTGGATGGCCTTAGCCACTTTATCTTTGACATTTTGACTGCATGCACGCCCATCCAGAATTTTCCCCAGCATAAACTCTCCCAATTAAAGTGTAACAATGTTGTTACATTTAAATCATAAATAGTTATATGAGGTTAACAAAACAAGACTATGATGTCTTCAAGAAGAAAAGCGTTTAAGGGGATAAATGACGAATTGGTGTCGGTTGATGTCATTTGTCTCCTAGGTGGGTCATCTCTGACAAGCTTTTGCTGGGGGGATGACCTGCTTTTTTTTAGGAAATATATAAACGCTGACCGATTCGAATTACATTGCTATCCAAATGATTCACACGGCGGATGTGAGAAACAGTCGTATGATAGCGATGTGCAAGCAAACCTAAAGACTCACCTTGTCTGACACGATGATAAAAACCACCACTTGAGTCATGCGGATGATGGTAGGTTTTATGCCAAATAACTAATTGCTGGCCGACGTGAAGTTTCATGTGTCTATTAAATTTATTCCAGAAATAAATCTGTGTTGGTTTGACATGATAAAGATGCGCAATGGATGAAATCGTTTCGCCCTGTTTAACGGTGTGGAGTTCGCGCTTAGGTCCTGGAATACCATCTTCTGAAATTTTACGACTATGAACGCGTTGGGTTGGCATCGGATCCGCTTCAGCAACAGGGATCAGTAAGTCTTCCCCGATTTGAAGGACATTGGTGCGTAATTTATTAATTCGACGTAATGCACTAATACTCGTGTTGTAATGGCTTGCAATAACGCTGAGTGACTCGCCGGATTGAACGCGGTGATAAACCCATTGAGAATCATGAGCTGGTTGCTGTTTGACTGCGAGGGCCAGATTATTTTCAAAAACCTTTGCCTTATCAATCGGCACTAATATGTTATAAGGGCGATCGGGTGAGGTTGTCCATCGACGAAAGCCAGCATTTAATTTTCGAATAGTTTTAGTAGAGGTTTCCGCTAACTTGGCTAAGTGCGACATATTCATTTGAGTTTTAACATGGACAGTCGTGAAATACGGTTCGTTTTCAACAGGGATGAGACGAATGCCATAACTACTGTGGTTCTTGATAATATCAGCGAGTGCCAATAACTTTGGTACATATATTTTTGTTTCGTAAGGAAGCGGTAAAGACCAGAAATCTGTGGGTCGATGGTGACGACGATTATAACGAATGGCATTTATCACGGTGCCTTCGCCTGAATCGTAAGCAGCAATAGCGAGTAACCAACTGTGAAAATAATCGTGAAGATAGTGAAGATAATTTAGTGCTGCATTGGTAGAGGCAACTAAATCGCGACGACCGTCATACCACCAATTAATTTTAAGTCCGAATCCTGAGGCAGTGCCTGGCATCAATTGCCAAAGACCGACGGCACCCCTGTTAGAATATTCGAATGGATTGTAATTACTTTCGATCATCGGCATTAATGCAATTTCTGCAGGCATGCCTCGCTTTTCTGTTTGCTGGAGCACGTAATAAATATAGGGTTGTGCGTTTCTGGTGAGTTCGTACATGTAATACTGCTGTGTAAGGAACCAGCGAATTTGTTTTCTAACATAATAATTGTGAGTGTACTCATGATCGAGTTGAAACTTGCGGCTGATGACAGTCCAGAGATTTCGGTGACTGGAGAAAAGGTCACTGATATGCCACGTGCGTTGAGTCGTCGATGGCGTTGCCACACTGCTGACCCCGATGAGGCAGACCGTCGCTATTGCGAGGCCGATTGTAAGGATCTTTCTACGCATTCGACGGATCTTAAGGGTAAACGGCGCTAGAATCAAGACTAAACTGGTTAAAATATATACAGTAAATATATAAGTATCTGAAAAATTCTTGAAAATACCTTAGGGTTTTTGCAATTAAATCGCTAAATCTCATCTTTCCAAGGCTTTGTTGCCTAACTAAAACATGAACAATCTATGTAATTTTTGCTGTCTATATTATAATCAGCACCCCAGGGTTTTCAAGCAGAAGGCGGTTCATATGCCAAATAAATATCCAAACAAAAAAGGCTGGACGATTCCCAAGCAGAAATACAAGGTGAGCAATTGGCGTGAATATAATAATGCATTACGCAATCGTGCCAATATTGAAATCTGGATATCCGATGATATTATTCATTCGTGGTATGAAAAAGATCGTGTGTATGATGGCAAAGGCGCACCCCAAAAGTTCACGGATCTTGCGATCATTACGTGCCATGAAATTCGGCAAGTTTTTCGTTTAGCGTTGAGGCAATGTCAAGGGTTTATGAATTCAATTTTCAAGATGAAAGCCCTTAATATAAAATCACCGGATTACAGTTGCTTGTCAAAACGGTTAGCGCTTTTAACTATTCAGTCGCCTCGTTACAGGAAAACGGAATCGGCAGATAAAAGCGTTGTGGCTATCGCCCTTGACTCCACTGGGTTAAAACGGTTTGGCAGAGGTGAATGGCATCAGGAAACATATACATTATCAGCCAAACGGAGTTGGCGTAAATTGCATATAGCCGTTGATAATAAACATATTATTCATGGTAATGATTTAACGGATCGCTTTACGGCGGATTGCCAAAGCGTTGCAACGTTATCAAAGCAACTTACTTGCAAAGTGGGCCATGTCAGCGCCGATGGTGCCTACGATAAGAATCCTGTTTATGAAATATTATCAAATTACTTTAAAGGAGCCGCTATAATAATGCCGCCTGATAGTGATGCTGTTTATGATAAAAATAATCATACACAACGTAATGGTAATGTTAAGCAACTAAAAGCATTGGGCCGAATGGCTTGGCAACGAATAAGACAATACGGTTATCGGAATTATTCAGAGTTGGCGATTCAACGCTACAAAAGAATATTGGGTAGTACGTTACATGCTCGAGATTTTGTACGGCAAAAAATCGAATCAATGATCGGTTGTGGTGTGTTAAATAAAATGACACGGCTAGGAATGCCGGCGAGTTATCGTTGCGCCTAAATTTTGCGACACAGACAAAGCCGTGAGGTTAGGCAACAAAGCCTCATCGTAGTCCGATTAATTTTTTAGTCAATACCCTTGCAGCGCTAATTGCCTATTCTTGGCGACCAAACAAACCAGGAATAAAAACCAACAATATAAAGAATAATTTATACGCAGTTATCCAGAACTGAGGTTAAACTATGTAAAACTATTCCAAGCGTGTCGGCAGATGAATTGAATAAGGCGCACAGTAATCACCATACGCAATTAGTAGAGGAGTAATTAGAATCCGATTTATCGGACAGAAAATATGTCCGATAAATCTCAACTGTCAGATCAAGTCGAGAGTTTTACACCCAAATTACCTGCGACAACTCGCCGCATTTGAGGCCACATCATTAAAACCATTGTAGTCCTGTTCACACGAGCTTCTCTTTGTAAATAAAGCAACAAACGCCATGAACATTTCTTTTAACTTATGAATAAGTTTTACCATTACTGATCTGTTATCTCCAAAGCACTTAATACACTGGGGCTCTTTTCCGGGATATGCCGTTAAAGAAGCAGAATCCAAAATATGGTGGATTTTTTGATCGTTTGAAGAAATAATAGATACTACTTTCAGCTTGGCAATTGTTTCACCTTTACCATATTCATGAGTAGGATTTAAAACAATATCACTCTCCTCTGTGTACTGTACAGTAGTTTTGTCCTTAACGAAAAACGTGTATTTCGGATTTTCCGTGTGAATTGGGCTTTGTTCGCCTGAGTTCTTGACCTGACTCATTACAATTTGGCCGGCGGGTAAAAATCCATTTATGTTGGCAAACATCCTTATATATTTATAGATTCGGTGGTTCTCAAGGCCGTGTTTTTCTAATAATTGCTTGATGTATTGATCTGCATCGGAGAGCAATGGAATCCTCTCTCCGTCATCATCCCTCATGTAGGCATTGAGATCGGACTCATTTATCGCTGTTGTTAACGTGTTAGGCGATGTCCCGCTCATAACAAAAACTCGTGCCTCACACGCATTAGATGCATTTCGAACCCAATCTTTTAGGGTGATTTTACCGGAAGTGTCATCTTTTTTCTCTCTTTCTAAAAGCTCACTCTCACCACCATATTGTGGTTTTGGGACCGTAAAAAAAGCGCTCATAGCCAAATTAGCCTTAACTTAATTTTGTTAATTTACAGATTGTCATTATCTTATCAGACAACTATTAAATTTATCTTAAAATTTTGCCTTTATTTTTGACCAAAAATTACCAACTGATCATTTTTTATCTTTTTTACGATAAGGGGACATTATCGGAGATTATTCAAAAAATAAGCATAAGTTAATTTTTTTACAGAAAGATACCCTGTCGTTTGATGTTTTTTCAGAAAGGGTTAATGATTTTCTGTAAAGATACTAGTCTTTATAAAACTCTGAATGTTCCTGTCGCAAAAACTTTTTAAAGCAGAGCCTATGACATGCCGAGTAATAGCGTGCCTGAATTTTTAAAGACCCGGAGAAAAATAAATGGTTATCCTTTTGCCTAAATTGCTCAGTTCTTGGCGAAATGCGGGTTTAATTGACCAGAAAACCAGGTGTGTTGACTTCAAAAAACAGATTACGTTACTACTTAACACTGAGCATAATAGCTCTAAATACAAAGAATTTATTGAAATTGCAGCGCAACCGCTTAATAGTCAATCTGAGTGTATTGAGGAGGTTTGCGGCGACTCCAGTGCGAGCACTATAAATATCGTCACGCTACTCATCCTTTTAAAAACGACTGCGGAAAACCAAGAACAAGAAAAGGAGAAATTAAATGAAATTTTGTTGTCTACATTAAAAAAAGTTTCTAAATCTGAAGCATCTAAAGAAATAGATATTTTAATGAAAGAGACGGTCACTGGGTTCACACTCGCATTAGAAGGTGAAGGGGCTTTGTTGCCTAACTAAAACATGAACAATCTATGTAATTTTTGCTGTCTATATTATAATCAGCACCCCAGGATTTTCAAGCAGAAGGCGGTTCATATGCCAAATAAATATCCAAACAAAAAAGGCTGGACGATCGATGCGCGCCATGGAGAGCGAAGCGAAGGCGCGTATTCCGCGGTAGGCTCGGATTTTTTGCCGAGCGTAAGCGACTGCAAAAAATCTTTACGAGCCGTCAAGTCATTTGAGAGCCCGTGCGTAGTCGAGCCGTGAGGTCGCGGAGCGCGGGCGACGAGGACGTCCGCGGCTATTTAAGTTGTCGCGTATTGCGAGTCGATTATTGACAGGGATGGCAATAATCTATCACGAGCATCGCGACACGCTTGGTATGAAAAAGATCGTGTGTATGATGGCAAAGGCGCACCCCAAAAGTTCACGGATCTTGCGATCATTACGTGCCATGAAATTCGGCAAGTTTTTCGTTTAGCGTTGAGGCAATGTCAAGGGTTTATGAATTCAATTTTCAAGATGAAAGCCCTTAATATAAAATCACCGGATTACAGTTGCTTGTCAAAACGGTTAGCGCTTTTAACTATTCAGTCGCCTCGTTACAGGAAAACGGAATCGGCAGATAAAAGCGTTGTGGCTATCGCCCTTGACTCCACTGGGTTAAAACGGTTTGGCAGAGGTGAATGGCATCAGGAAACATATACATTATCAGCCAAACGGAGTTGGCGTAAATTGCATATAGCCGTTGATAATAAACATATTATTTATGGTAATGATTTAACGGATCGCTTTACGGCGGATTGCCAAAGCGTTGCAACGTTATCAAAGCAACTTACTTGCAAAGTGGGCCATGTCAGCGCCGATGGTGCCTACGATAAGAATCCTGTTTATGAAATATTATCAAATTACTTTAAAGGAGCCGCTATAATAATGCCGCCTGATAGTGATGCTGTTTATGATAAAAATAATCATACACAACGTAATGGTAATGTTAAGCAACTAAAAGCATTGGGCCGAATGGCTTGGCAACGAATAAGACAATACGGTTATCGGAATTATTCAGAGTTGGCGATTCAACGCTACAAAAGAATATTGGGTAGTACGTTACATGCTCGAGATTTTGTACGGCAAAAAATCGAATCAATGATCGGTTGTGGTGTGTTAAATAAAATGACACGGCTAGGAATGCCGGCGAGTTATCGTTGCGCCTAAATTTTGCGACACAGACAAAGCCGTGAGGTTAGGCAACAAAGCCCTGAGTCGTCGTCGCAAAGTACGAGGATTCACCTGATCGGTACAGGTGTCGAGATACTGCAACACCCATTCAACATCCGTTGGCAGTGCCCTCCCCGTTTTTGTCAGGAAGTCCTGAAGATCAGAATAGTACGCCAGACGCGTACTCTCACTCGGGTCTGTAAATAAGATTGTGTAAATGCGATAGTCAGGGAAAGGTCGTTAAAATTATACGGAGTCTTTGACTATGGCAATGAAAACCAATAAATTAGATCCACAGGTTGTGGAATATTTTCTCAAACATACCAAGACCGCATCTGATATTTTCGGTGATACTGGTTTGTTAAAGGAGTTAAAAAAGGCACTGACGGAGCGTATTCTGGAAGGGGAGCTGACGGACGCGCTGGGTTATGCAAAACACGAAGTGTCTGGCAACAATAGTGGTAATTCCCGCAATGGGCACAGCCAAAAAACGATCAAAACAACAGATGGCGAGATGACCATTGAGGTTCCTCGTGATCGTAACAATGAGTTTGTACCGCAATTGATTCCAAAACATCAAACCCGCTTTGATGATTTGGATGACAAAATTATGAGTCTTTATGCACGGGGTATGACTACCCGTGATATTCAAGATCAGTTGAAAGATTTGTATGGCACAACTATTTGTTCGAGTCTCATTTCTACAGTAACCAACGAAGTGATTGAAGAAGTGAAGGCTTGGCAAAGTCGTCCGTTGGACAAGGTGTATCCGATTGTGTATTTGGACGCTTTAGTGATTAAAGTGCAGCAAGATAAAAAGGTTATCAATAAGGCATTGTATTTGGCTTTAGGAATTAATATCGATGGGCAAAAAGAATTGCTAGGTATTTGGATTAGCCAAAATGAGGGCGCTAAATTCTGGTTGAATGTATTAACGGAGTTAAAAAATCGAGGCCTAGAAGATATCCTGATTTGTTGCGTTGACGGGCTAACGGGCTTTCCTGATGCGATTGGCGCTGTGTATCCTAACACTCAAGTACAGCTTTGCATTGTACACATGGTGCGGAATTCATTGCGCTATGTGGGTTGGAAAAAGAAAAAAGAAGTGGCCGCTGACTTAAAAGCTATTTATTCGGCCAGTACGGTTGAAGAAGCAGAATTGGCGCTGACGAGTTTCTCTGAGAAATGGGATGCTGAATTTCCCTCGATTGCCAAAAGTTGGTTGACTCATTGGGAGCGCATTGTGCCATTTTTTGCTTATCCGGCAGAAATTCGGAGGGTGATTTATACCACTAACGCTATTGAATCACTGAACATGAGTATCCGAAAAGTTATTAAAAATAAACGAGTTTTTCCGTCGGACGATGCCGCTTTAAAACAACTCTATTTAGGGTTAAAAAATATAGCCAAAAAATGGACCATGCCGATTCGAGACTGGGGTGCCGCCATGAATCGTTTTGCCCTTATGTTTGAAGATCGCCTGGCGGATTTTGTATAAAACTTAAAATTCATAAGAGAGGAAATTAATTTGAACGCAATGTAGTTTTTGATAAAATTAAAAAATCAGTTAACACAATGGCTGATTCATAATTCTGACTGACGCGATTTACACAAACTAATAAACAGTCCCTCTCACTCATCGAGGCTTGTTGATCGATGACATCCGGTTCGTAATACACGTCCTCCAAATCATCAGCAGCAGAATGACAAGCAATAACGTCCTTTTTGTTATTTATTTGCACAAACAGTTCCTTTTCGCTCAAACGGTTATTTTTTGTTCAAAAATAGCTCTTCTATTTCTTTCTTGTTTATTCTATCAACATTCTCCGATACTGTTCGATCGCTTTGTTGCCTAACTAAAATATGAACAATCTATGTAATTTTTGCTGTCTATATTAGAATCAACACCCCACGATTTTCAGGCAGAGGGCGCCTCATATGGCAAGTAAACAACCACGGGCTTACGCCCGTGGTATTATGTCGACCTAGAGGTCGAGTACAAGCTGCGCTTGCCCTGAATCCTCCCGTCTTTGATGCTGTATGTATTTCTGGATAATCTGTTCATTAATTCCAACCGTAGAAACAAAATATCCATCGGACCAAATTCCGTCCGTACCCCAGTAAACCTCTTTTAAAAACGGAAATTTTGCTTTGAGTCTTCGGCTCGTATTCGCTTTGATTATCCCTACCACCTTTCCTACGCTCATCTTCGGCGGAATACTCAACAATAAGTGTATATGATCCACATCCTGATTAATTTCGAGAACATCAATTTCTGGATAGTGATCAGTCAACTCCTTCAGATTTTCCACCATATACGCATATATTCCTTCGTTAAATATCTTACGTCGGTACTTCGTGGATAGTACAAGGTGATACTCACAGCAATAGACGCAATGGCTTTGTTTTCTTAACTTCACCCTGCCATTTTATGGCACGATTCAGGGTCTACTTCATCCCTGACCTTACGGTCAGGGTTTTAAGTGAGGTTTTATAAATATCCAAACAAAAAAGTTGGACGATTCCCAAGCAGAAATACAAGGTGAGCAATTGGCGTAAATATAACCTGAGTTCTGGATAAGAAAAGGAATAAGTGAATGAAATAATTGAAAAAAAGACCGGAACCGCTAAAATTTAGCTCCAAAATTACAGCTAAATAATTTAACAGGAGTTAATCATGTTGGCACCGGTCACGGAGATTTTTTGTGATATGGATGATTTTTGGGTAGTGCCTCATTTTTGTTGATGTGATATATTTTGGTATTTCAGAAAATCATTAGGATAAGGATTGAATGAATGGCAAGAATCAATGTTGCTTGCTCCTGCTGCTGTTTACATGAGGTTGTAAAATTTGGCGTCAGCAGTACAGGAAAGCAAAGGTTTCAATGTAAAAATAATGCTTGTGAGAAAAATACATTTCTTCTAGATTACACACATAATGCTCGTGCCCCTGGTGTTAAAGATAAAATAGTTGATATGGCAATGAATGGTAGTGGCGTCAGAGATACTGCAGGCGTTTTACGTATTAGCATTAACACTGTTATTGGTGAATTAAAAAAAAGGGTGAAGGTTTGGAGAGCGTCAATACACGACTTTTAAAGGAAAAAGAATCACTTGGTGCGTCTGTTACTGTTAATGTTGTACAAGTTGAAGAAGCGGAGCTGGATGAAATGTGGAGTTTTGTTCGAAATAAACAGAATCAACGTTGGCTTTGGCATGCGATTGATCACCATACACATGAGGTGTTAGCTTATCATTTTGGTCCAAGAAAAGATTCAGCATTTAAAGCACTGAAAGAAAAACTGAGCTCATTTGATATCAACTTTTACTATACAGATGATTGGGGTGCTTATGAAAGACACCTGCCTCAATCAAAACATTTGGTGGGAAAGCAAAATACCCAAGCGATTGAACGAAAGCATCTCACGTTGCGCACACGAATAAAGCGATTAGCGAGAAAGACGATTTGCTTTTCTAAACTGGATAAATTGCACGACATTGTCATCGGATTATTTATCAATAGGCACGAGTTTGGGAGGGTTATTTAGATGCCATCAACAAAAATGAGGCACCGCCTGCGAAAGTAGCAATCATTATTGCCAATTACTTTCACCCTATGTCATGACTGATTTTTTCTGGTCACGATGAGAGGACTGCTAATGCCAATCACTACGGAGCAACAGCTAGAACGCATACAAGGCTCAGTTGAACGTGTTACTTTTCACAGTGAAGAAACCGGGTTTTGTGTGTTACGAACGAAGGTTAAAGGACGCCGTGATCTTGTCACGATCATTGGAAATGCTGCTAGCATTACTGCGGGAGAGTTTATTGAGTGCCAAGGAAGCTGGGTCAATGACAAGAAACATGGACTTCAATTCAAAACCCAACAGTTAAGAACTGTCCCACCTACCACACTGGAAGGCATAGAAAAATACTTGGGATCAGGGATGGTGAAAGGCATCGGTCCACACTTCGCCAAAAAATTAGTAACAGCGTTTAAAGAGCAGGTTTTCGATGTAATTGAAAACGAGCCTGATCGATTGATGGAATTAGAGGGAATTGGTGCTAAACGAAAAGAGCAGGTAACTTCGGCATGGGCAGAGCAAAAAGTCATTCGTGATATTATGGTTTTTCTTCAGTCTCATGGCGTGGGTACAGCAAGGTCAGTTCGCATTTACAAAACCTATGGGGATGATGCCATAGAAAAAGTCAGAGAAAACCCGTACCGTTTAGCGCTTGATATTCGAGGGATTGGATTTAAAACAGCAGATAATCTGGCGTCTCAACTGGGCATTGCCAATGATTCATTGATTCGTGGACAAGCTGGTGTCCGTCATGTATTGCAAGAGCTTTGTGATAACGGACATTGTGCCGCCGAGCAGCAGCAATTGATTAAAGCAAGCGTGGAATTATTAGGTATTCCTGTTACCATTATTGAAGAGGCGATACAGCATGAGATTCAACAGGAAAACCTGGTGCCTGATGAAATCAATTCAGAGCGGTGTGTTTATCCGATATCGCTTTATACTGCTGAAACAAAGGTAGCAGAAAACCTCAAAAGATTAAACACATCGACACCACCTTGGGGTGACCTCAATATCGATAAGGCCATTCCCTGGGTTGAAAAGAAAACGGGGTTGCAATTTGCTGAGTCTCAACGCCACGCCATTGAAACCGTATTACGGTCTAAATTAGCTATTATTACCGGTGGGCCAGGTGTTGGGAAAACCACCATCGTCAATGGGTTCATTAAGATTATTCGTGCGAAGGGTATGAGCGTGGGTCTATGTGCGCCGACGGGAAGAGCTGCTAAGCGATTGACAGAAACCACTGGGTTGGCGGCTAAAACCATCCATCGTTTATTGGATTTTGAGCCAAAAACGTATAGCTTCAAGCACAACCAGGATAATCCTTTACCTGTTGATGTGTTGATTATCGATGAATCTTCGATGATTGACATTGTGCTATTCAATCATTTGCTCAAAGCGATACCTAATCATGCGGCACTTATTTTAGTAGGCGATATTGATCAGCTGCCCTCTGTAGGATCGGGCGCCGTATTATCTGATTTGATAAAGTCCAGTGTCATGACTACTGTCAGGCTCACAGAGATATTTCGTCAAGCAGCAGACTCAAAAATTATTGTGAATGCGCATCGAGTGAATCATGGAAAAATGCCTTTACCGAATGAATCTGAAAACAGTGATTTCTTTACTTTGTATGCAGAAACACAGGAAGAGATTCATGATACATTAATAGATGTGGTAGCACGACGATTACCTCAGCACTATCGATGTGATCCGATACGAGATATACAAGTGCTTGCTCCGATGAACCGAGGCGGTTTAGGAAGTCGTGGATTAAATGTGGATTTACAGCGGGCACTCAATAGCAATGCAGAGCCCAAAATTACGCGCTTTGGATCCAGCTATGCAACCGGGGATAAGGTCATTCAGATGACGAACAATTATGATAAAGAGGTGTTTAATGGCGATATTGGCTTTATTGAACGTATCGATTTAGAAGACAGCATGGTTAAAATTCGCTTTGATCAAACTGTAAAGGACTATAACATGAATGAACTTGATGAAATTAACTTAGCCTATGCCATCAGCATTCACAAAAGCCAGGGCTCAGAGTTTCCGATAATCGTTATCCCGTTAGCAACCCAACATTATACCTTGCTGGCTCGAAATTTATTGTATACAGCGATCACACGGGGAAAACAACTGGTGATATTAATCGGGCAAAAGAAAGCGATAGGGATGGCTGTCAGCAATAACAAAGAAGCGAATCGACTCACCAAATTAGCAGACCGATTAGGAGTCGATTATTGATAAGGATAGTAATAATTTATCATCAGCATCGTGACATGCTTTAGAAGCATCTATAACAGTACGAGGAAAATTACAATGAGCAACGTTATTTGCTATCATCAATTGGTGGATTTTTTAAAAAATGCAAGTTTATTCGAGATTTATCGGCTATCAACTGCAATTTCTAATGAACTGGAAAGTCCAACGCGAATTGCAACAGTACGGAAAAAATTTAAAGAGGGAGATTTTCTTGAATATTTTAACGCTGAAACAAATAAATTCATAGCAGCGCGCGCTATGAAAAAAAACACTAAGTATGTCGTTGTTCAGCGCTGTGATGATGGGAGTCAATGGAAGATCCCTTATCATTTTCTCAAGATCGATGCTCGTCATTTTGATTTTAGTAGCCCAACAAAAGGCCTTAATAAAAATGAATTGAAAGTTGGTGATTGGGTCGGGTTTGATCGTAGTGGCGAGGAGGTTATTGGTTGTGTGGAACGATTAAACCATAAAACAGTTTCATTAGTCACATCATCCGGACATCGTTGGCGTGTAGGGTATTCATTACTCTATCGCGTTATTGAAGGCCAACCAGAGGTTTCTATGATTGGGCATGCATCATGATGCCGCTGATATTTTTGCTTGAGCAACAGAGTTGTTTTGTAAGCGTAGGGGGTTGATCTTTTATTCGATCTGATTCAGTTATGATAAAATAGCCGGAGGGAACAGTGTGTCGCAATAATGGTTTCTCTGAAGTTAAGTTATTTATGAGCTATAGGGTCTGTAAAGAAGATTGTGTAAATGCGATAGTCAGGGAAAGGTCGTTAAAATTATACGGAGTCTTTGACTATGGCAATGAAAACCAATAAATTAGATCCACAGGTTGTGGAATATTTTCTCAAACATACCAAGACCGCATCTGATATTTTCGGTGATACTGGTTGGCTTTGTTGCCTAACTAAAAAATGAACAATCTATTTCATTTTTGATGTTTATATTATAATCAGCGTCCAACGATTTTCAAGCAGAGGGCGGCTCATATGCCAAATAAATATCCAAACAAAAAAGGCTGGACGATTCCCAAGCAGAAATACAAGGTGAGCAATTGGCGTGAATATAATAATGCATTACGCAATCGTGCCAATATTGAAATCTGGATATCCGATGATATTATTCATTCGTGGTATGAAAAAGATCGTGTGTATGATGGCAAGGGTGCACCCAAAAAGTTTACGGACGTTGCCATCATTACGTGCCATGAAATTCGGCAAGTTTTTCGTTTAGCGTTGAGGCAATGTCAAGGGTTTATGAATTCAATTTTCAAGATGAAAGCACTTAATATAAAATCACCGGATTACAGTTGTTTGTCAAAACGGTTAGCGCTTTTAACTATTCAGTCACCTCGTTACAGAAAAACGGAATCGGCAGATAAAAGCGTTGTGGCTATCGCCCTTGACTCCACTGGGTTAAAACGGTTTGGCAGAGGTGAATGGCATCAGGAAAAATATAAATTATCAGCCAAACGGAGTTGGCGTAAATTACATATAGCCGTTGATAATAAACATATTATTCATGGTAATGATTTAACGGATCGCTTTACGGCGGGGCTTTGTTGCCTAACCCCACGCCTTTGGGACTGTTTATTAGTTTGTGTAAATCGCGTCAGTCAGAATTATGAATCAGCCATTGTGTTAACTGATTTTTTAATTTTATCAAAAACTACATTGCGTTCAAATTAATTTCCTCTCTTATGAATTTTAAGTTTTATACAAAATCCGCCAGGCGATCTTCAAACATAAGGGCAAAACGATTCATGGCGGCACCCCAGTCTCGAATCGGCATGGTCCATTTTTTGGCTATATTTTTTAACCCTAAATAGAGTTGTTTTAAAGCGGCATCGTCCGACGGAAAAACTCGTTTATTTTTAATAACTTTTCGGATACTCATGTTCAGTGATTCAATAGCGTTAGTGGTATAAATCACCCTCCGAATTTCTGCCGGATAAGCAAAAAATGGCACAATGCGCTCCCAATGAGTCAACCAACTTTTGGCAATCGAGGGAAATTCAGCATCCCATTTCTCAGAGAAACTCGTCAGCGCCAATTCTGCTTCTTCAACCGTACTGGCCGAATAAATAGCTTTTAAGTCAGCGGCCACTTCTTTTTTCTTTTTCCAACCCACATAGCGCAATGAATTCCGCACCATGTGTACAATGCAAAGCTGTACTTGAGTGTTAGGATACACAGCGCCAATCGCATCAGGAAAGCCCGTTAGCCCGTCAACGCAACAAATCAGGATATCTTCTAGGCCTCGATTTTTTAACTCCGTTAATACATTCAACCAGAATTTAGCGCCCTCATTTTGGCTAATCCAAATACCTAGCAATTCTTTTTGCCCATCGATATTAATTCCTAAAGCCAAATACAATGCCTTATTGATAACCTTTTTATCTTGCTGCACTTTAATCACTAAAGCGTCCAAATACACAATCGGATACACCTTGTCCAACGGACGACTTTGCCAAGCCTTCACTTCTTCAATCACTTCGTTGGTTACTGTAGAAATGAGACTCGAACAAATAGTTGTGCCATACAAATCTTTCAACTGATCTTGAATATCACGGGTAGTCATACCCCGTGCATAAAGACTCATAATTTTGTCATCCAAATCATCAAAGCGGGTTTGATGTTTTGGAATCAATTGCGGTACAAACTCATTGTTACGATCACGAGGAACCTCAATGGTCATCTCGCCATCTGTTGTTTTGATCGTTTTTTGGCTGTGCCCATTGCGGGAATTACCACTATTGTTGCCAGACACTTCGTGTTTTGCATAACCCAGCGCGTCCGTCAGCTCCCCTTCCAGAATACGCTCCGTCAGTGCCTTTTTTAACTCCTTTAACAAACCAGTATCACCGAAAATATCAGATGCGGTCTTGGTATGTTTGAGAAAATATTCCACAACCTGTGGATCTAATTTATTGGTTTTCATTGCCATAGTCAAAGACTCCGTATAATTTTAACGACCTTTCCCTGACTATCGCATTTACACAATCTTATTTACAGACCCACGCCTTTGTTTGTGTCTCAAAATTTAGGCGCAACGATAACTTGCTGGCATTCCTAGCCGCGTCATTTTATTTAAAACACCACAACCGATCATTGATTCGATTTTTTGCCGTACAAAATCTCGAGCATGTAACGTACTACCCAATATTCTTTTGTAACGTTGAATCGCCAGCTCTGAATAATTCCGATAACCGTATTGTCTTATTCGCTGCCAAGCCATTCGACCCAATGCTTTTATTTCCTGAACATTACCATTGCGTCGTGTATGATTATTTTTATCATAAACAGCATCACTATCAGGCGGAATTATTATAGCGGCTCCTTTAAAGTAATTTGATAATATTTCATAAACAGGATTCTTATCGTAAGCACCATCGGCGGTGACATGGCCCACTTTGCAAGTAAGTTGCTTTGATAACGTTGCAACGCTTTGGCAATCCGCCGTAAAGCGATCCGTTAAATCATTACCATGAATAATATGTTTATTATCAACGGCTATATGCAATTTACGCCAACTCCGTTTGGCTGATAATTTATATTTTTCTTGATGCCATTCACCTCTGCCAAACCGTTTTAACCCAGTGGAGTCAAGGGCGATAGCCACAACGCTTTTATCTGCCGATTCCGTTTTTCTGTAACGAGGTGACTGAATAGTTAAAAGCGCTAACCGTTTTGACAAACAACTGTAATCCGGTGATTTTATATTAAGTGCTTTCATCTTGAAAATTGAATTCATAAACCCTTGACATTGCCTCAACGCTAAACGAAAAACTTGCCGAATTTCATGGCACGTAATGATGGCAACGTCCGTAAACTTTTTGGGTGCACCCTTGCCATCATACACACGATCTTTTTCATACCATGAATGAATAATATCATCGGATATCCAGATTTCAATATTGGCACGATTGCGTAATGCATTATTATATTCACGCCAATTGCTCACCTTGTATTTCTGCTTGGGAATCCTCCAACCTTTTTTGTTTGGATATTTATTTGGCATATGAGGCGCCCTCTGCTTAAAAATCGTGGGGTGCTGATTATAATATAGACAGCAAAAAGTACATAGATTGTTCATATTTTAGTTAGGCAACAAAGCCATTTTGAGACACAAACAAAGGCGTGGGGTTAGGCAACAAAGCCATAAAAGTTCACGATATTGTGCTGATTAAATCTAAAACGTTGCCTAAAACGACCAGTGGGAAAGTGAGGCGTAGTGCTACTCGAGATGCGTATTTGAATAAAACATTAACGATTATTGACTCTGTTCAATAGCACGATAACCAATGTCCGTTCGGTAAAAACAATTTGGCCAGTGGATTAATCGAGCACGTTGATAAGCTTTCTCTTGCGCTTCCAAAAGATTATCACCTAATGCGGTTACCGCTAAAACGCGACCGCCACTGGTAACGACGCTCTGATCTTTGAAGGCTGTGCCGGCATGAAAAACTTTAATATCAGGGTCGCCGCTTTCTTCAAGCCCCGTAATGATATCGCCTTTGTGATAGGCATCGGGATAGCCACCGGACGCCATCACGACCGCAAGCGCAGGCCGCGGGTCCCACACAACGGATACCTGATTTAATTGTCCCGCTAAAGCAGCCATGCAAAGTTCGGTCAAGTTTGATTTTAGTCGCATCATCAATGGTTGGGTTTCGGGATCACCCAAACGGCAATTAAATTCTAATACCTTGGGCTCACCGTTTGGCGAGATCATCAAGCCAGCATATAAAAAGCCTGTATAGGGTGAGCCATGTAAGCGTAAAGCGGTAATGGTTGGCTCAATCACTTCTCGCATAATTTTAGTGTTGAGTGCTTCGTTCATGCGAGGAACGGGAGAATAGGCACCCATTCCGCCGGTGTTGGGCCCTTGGTCGCCGTCATCACGACGCTTGTGGTCTTGAGAGGTCGCTAAAGGAAGAATGTGTTCGCCATCGGCCATCACGATGAAGCTAAGCTCTTCACCGGTTAAAAACTCTTCGATCACAATTTCGTGGCCAGCGTGACCAAAAGCGTTACCTTCTAGCATCGCTAGAATAGCGGCTTGAGCTTCTTCTTTATCGTTAGCAATAATGACACCTTTGCCCGCGGCCAAACCGCTGGCCTTGATGACCAGAGGAAATGATTGGGTTTTAATATAGTCAAGAGCATCCTTTTTATCTTGGAATACCGCATACTGTGCAGTTGGAATATGATGCTCACGCAGAAAATGTTTGCAGTAAGCCTTGGAAGTTTCTAATTGTGCCGCTTGCTGGGTGGGGCCAAAACATTTTAAACCGTGTTTTGTAAATGCATCGACAACGCCAGTAGCGAGCGGCGCTTCGGGGCCCACAATGGTTAGATCGATATTCTTGTCATGAGCAAAACGAACTAACGCCTCGGTATCGGTTGGGCTGATAGGAACATTATGAGTTTTAAATTCGGTTGCCGTTCCAGCATTGCCAGGAGCAACCCAGACTTTCTCCACAGTAGGTGCCTGTGCAACTTGCCATGCAATAGCGTGTTCACGACCGCCGTTACCAATGATTAAAATGTTCATATCTGTTCATTACTCTTTTGGTGTGAATGCCTCAATGCCGGAAGTGTCGCATATTGGTGAATACCATCGCTATATTAGCGCTATCGGCTGCTGCAATCACTTCGGCATCGCGTTTAGAGCCACCAGGTTGGATTACAGCAGTCACACCAAGACTACCTGCTAGCTCGATGCTATCTGAAAACGGGAAAAAGGCATCCGATGCCATGACGCTGCCTTCTAATGAGAGGTTAGCTTCTTTGGCTTTTAAGGCTGCAATTTTAGCAGCAAAAATACGGCTGGTTTGCCCGCTGCCGATACCTAACGTTGCGCGATCTTTTGCATAAACGATGGCATTGGATTTCACGAACTTCACAACGTCCCAAGCGAATAATAAATTTCCTAACTCGGAGTGAGTGGGCTCTCGTCGGCTGACGATACGTAACTCATTTGGATTTAACGGCTGGGTGTCTGATTGCTGTATTAACAATCCGCCAGAAATTGAATGTAATGTAAATGAATGAATTGGGTGAGTCAATTGACCACAGGTCAATACACGAATATTGGGTTTGGTGCGCAGGTAAATGAACGCGTCATTTGTAATGCTAGGCGCAATTAATACTTCAACAAATTGTTGTGAGATTATTTTTTCTGCCGTTTCTGCTTCAAGTGGTGTATTAAAGGCAATAATCCCTCCAAATGCAGAAGTAGGGTCTGTGGCGTAAGCTTTATTATATGCATCGAGTTGATTGTGTCCTTGTGCAGCACCGCAAGGTGTGGCGTGCTTTACAATGACGCAACAGGGTATTTGTGATGAAAAAATTCGTGCGCAAGCTAAGGCGCAATCAGTGTCCATTAAATTATTAAACGAAAGTTCTTTGCCTTGCCATTGTTTAGCTTGTGCCAAACTGTTGGGTTGTGACGGTATACTACGATAAAACGCCGCTTGTTGATGAGGATTTTCACCATAACGCAATTCTGTTTTCTTTTGATAATGTGGTTCAAAATCTTTGGGAAATAACTCGCTGGACAGTGGCTTGTCATCCTTTGCTAAATATTCAGCGATGGCTTTATCGTAATTAGCCAGGTGAGAAAATGTTTTTTGCGCGAGCGTCTGTCGTGTTTTAAAGGTCGTTGAACCCTCGTGCGATTGCATTTCTTCAAGGATCCATTGGTAATCTTGTGGATCGACTATGACTGTAACATCAGGAAAGTTTTTTGCGGCTGCCCGTAGCATGGTGGGGCCGCCCACGTCGATGTGTTCAAGCGCCTTTTCAAGGGTGCACTCGGGATCGTAAATAGTTTGCTGAAATGGATAGAGATTGACGACGACTAAATCAATAGGGAGGATTCCGTGTTGTGCCATGACCTTATCATCAATGCCACGACGACCCAGCAATCCTCCATGAATTTTTGGATGAAGTGATTTAACTCGTCCATCCATGATTTCAGGAAAGCCCGTATAATCCGCGACTTCAGTTATCGAAATAGTATTTTCTGCGAGTAGCGATGCGGTACCACCTGTCGCAATTATTTCAACGCCTAGATCGACTAGTTGGTTTGCGAATTCGACTAAGCCTGATTTGTCTGAAGTGCTGATTAATGCACGTTTAATCGGCTTGCTAGTCGACATTGCACTTAATCGATTTGATAAATCGCGAGTTTTTTACGTAATGTTCCGCGGCTAATTCCTAAAATTTTGGCGGCCTTACTTTGGTTACCACTAGTGTAACGCATTACCATTTTAAGTAATGGCACTTCCATTTGAGCCAACACCATGCTGTAAAGATTAGCAGGTTCTTCACCATCCAGTTGCGCAAAGTAGTTTTGTAGGGACTGTTGCACGCTGGCAGCAAATGATTGGCCTATAGTAGCCTGTTTGACCTCAGTCTCTTGAGTGAGAGTGTCAGTTTCCATTGTAGTTGCGATTCCTTCCAACGTTTTACTCCTAATTCAGTTAGGGATTTCTGACGTGGCTTGTGGAAAATTTTCCAACAAACCGTAAGGTCAACCATTATAACATTAGCACTTCGGTTCACAAGAGGATAATGTGCATTATTTTATAAATTTTTCAATCCCATACTCTATGCTGAAATGCCGATAGCCATCAAATCAATGATTTACTAGATTAGCCTTATCTAACTTTAGGGCACTTGATGTGCAGATTGGTGATTAATTCAATTTTTAAAAGCTCGCTAGGTAAACTTGATAGGAATCAATATAAATATTTAATATTTTCAAAGCGTTGGCTTCTTTTTATAATTTGCGCTACAATCATCGGTTTCTTCAATGAACTTGGAAACTTGGGGTAACCGATGACATCTCAGCCAGAGACTATTTATTTAGAAGATTATAGGCCTACCGATTTTTTAATCGACACCGTACACCTTAATGTAGATTTGCAAGAAGAGGAAACACGTGTTAAATCGATATTGGCGATGCATCGTAACCCAGTCGTTGACTCAGTCAACGCACCCTTGGTGTTAAATGGCGAGGAAATGGTGCTTAAATCGGTGAGTATCGATGGGAAAGCATTGTCATCTTCTGAGTATAAAGTCGATAAGACTTCATTAACCATTCATCATGTTCCCGATCAATTTAAATTAGAAACTGAAGTCGTTATTAAACCGCAGGAAAACACGGCATTAAGCGGCTTATATAAATCTCGCAATAATTTCTGTACTCAATGTGAATCTCATGGTTTTCGACGCATTACATATTATCTTGACCGGCCCGATGTCATGTCACGATTCACGACAACAATTACTGCCGATAAAACAAAATATCCCATGTTGTTGTCCAACGGCAATTTGATTGAAGAAAAAGAGTTAGATAATAATCGTCACTGGGTGCACTGGGAAGATCCCTCCTTAAAGTCATCTTATTTATTTGCGCTGGTTGCGGGTGACTTTGATTTATTACGCGATAAATTCATAACAATGTCCGGGCGCGAGATCGATTTGCGACTCTATCTCGAGAAAGGGTTCGCCGATCAAGGGGGATATGCGTTAGAAGCTTTAAAATTAGCGATGAAATGGGATGAGGAAACTTACGGACGGGAGTACGATTTAGATATTTATATGATCGTGGCGGTCAGTGACTTCAATATGGGTGCCATGGAAAATAAAGGACTCAATATTTTTAACACAAAATATGTGTTGGCGAATTCAAAAACAGCCACCGATACCGATTACGTTGCGATTTTAGATGTTATCGGGCATGAGTATTTTCATAACTGGTCAGGCAATCGGGTCACCTGTCGTGATTGGTTTCAGATAACACTAAAAGAGGGGTTGACGGTATTTCGAGACTCTACATTTACTGAAGACTTAACATCGCCGGGTGTTGCGCGAATTGATAGTGTGAATTATTTGAGAAACGTGCAATTTCCTGAGGACGCAGGCCCCATGTCGCATCCTATTCGCCCGCGCTCCTATATTGAAATCAATAATTTCTATACCAATACCGTGTATCGCAAAGGTTCTGAAGTGATTCGAATGGTGCGAACTTTATTGGGTAAAAAATTATTTCGTGAAGGTATGAATCTGTACTTTACACGGCACGATGGCCAAGCGGTCACCACAGAAGATTTTATTAAAGCGATGGAAGATGCTTCCGGTAAGGACTTAACCCAATTTAAGCGTTGGTATGATCAAGCTGGAACGCCTGTGTTGGATGTTGTGGGTGATTATGACGAAAAGCACAAAACATTTACTTTGACGGTCAAACAATCGTGTCCGCCAACACCAGGGCAATCCCAAAAGGAGCCGTTTCACTTGCCTTTGGCGATGGGTTTAATCGGGCCCGATTGTCAGGAACTCCCTACACAGTTAGAGGGTGAGCCTCATGCGAGTAGGGGTACGCGCGTTTTGGAGCTTAAAAAACCGGTTGAAACCTTTCGCTTTATTCATGTTGAAAGCAAACCCATTCCGTCGTTATTGCGTGACTTTTCCGCCCCAGTTATTTTGAATTATCCCTACACGGATGAAGAATTATTGTGGTTACTCAATTGTGATACGGATCCGTTTGCTAAATGGGAGGCAGGTCAAAATTTTGAAAAACGATTGATTCTGAAACTAGTGGCTGATTATCAAGCGGGTAAACCCTTTGTAATCGATGAGCGGTTAATTAAAGTATTTCAAAAACTATTAACCAGTCAGCACGATGATCATCGTTTTTCTGCAACGCTCTTGATGTTACCCACCGAAAATTACTTGCTACAACAAATGGAGGTTGGTGATGTGAGAGCAGTTCATAAAGCTCGTGACTTTGTTAGAGAGTCATTAGCAAAAGCATTAGCGCAAGATTTTTCAACATGTTTTGCAGAGCATCAATTACCTTATTATGAATATAATCCTGTGGACATGGGTAAACGCAGCCTCAAAAATATTTGCTTAAACTATTTGGTGCTTGCCGATAAGGGTCATTATCTAAAAACAGCCTATGAGCAATTTTCCACTTGCGATAATATGACGGATACCGTAGGTGCTTTGGGTGCACTTATCAATGAAGACTGTAAAGAACGCGATGCTGCGCTTGATGAGTTTTATAAAAAATGGAAAGATCAGCCGTTAGTGATTAATAAATGGCTAACGTTGCAAGCATCATCGACACGACCCGATACGCTAGGTAAAGTGAAACAATTAATGAAGCATCCGGCATTTAATATTCGCAATCCCAATAACGTTTATGCACTCATCGGTGCTTTTGGTATGAATGTGGTTTGTTTTCATGCTGAAAATGGTGAGGGTTATCGCTTCATTGGCGATCAGGTTTTGGCAATTGATCCTGCTAATCCACAGGTGGCAGCGCGCATGTTGCAGCCACTAACGCGCTGGAAAAAAATGGATAAAAAGCGTCAGTCGCTGATAAAGGAGCAACTCAAACGAATCGTTGAAACCCCCAAGGGTTCAAAAGACATTTATGAGATTGCTTCAAAAAGTTTGTTGTAATGTTGGATATTTTGAAGGGGATTTCAACTTCTTTTTTGTTTCATCATTAATTTCAAATGTGTTAATGCCTGGATGAACAATGGGGATTCATTTTTATTACCAGGGGCGGTCGTATAGGGAGATAGCACATTACCGTAACGGTCAGTAGTTGCAACCACTTTTTTACCTTTAAATGGTAACTTGTTGATAATTAAGACACAGCCTGACAGAGAGACTCGCAACCAGGTGTGAGTATCCCCAAATCGCACGGAAAAGTAGGTTGCGATAATTGAAGATGGCTTTGTTGCCTAACTAAAACATGAACAATCTATGTAATTTTTGCTGTCTATATTATAATCAGCACCCCAGGATTTTCAAGCAGAAGGCGGTTCATATGCCAAATAAATATCCAAACAAAAAAGGCTGGACGATTCCCAAGCAGAAATACAAGGTGAGCAATTGGCGTGAATATAATAATGCATTACGCAATCGTGCCAATATTGAAATCTGGATATCCGATGATATTATTCATTCGTGGTATGAAAAAGATCGTGTGTATGATGGCAAAGGCGCACCCCAAAAGTTCACGGATCTTGCGATCATTACGTGCCATGAAATTCGGCAAGTTTTTCGTTTAGCGTTGAGGCAATGTCAAGGGTTTATGAATTCAATTTTCAAGATGAAAGCCCTTAATATAAAATCACCGGATTACAGTTGCTTGTCAAAACGGTTAGCGCTTTTAACTATTCAGTCGCCTCGTTACAGGAAAACGGAATCGGCAGATAAAAGCGTTGTGGCTATCGCCCTTGACTCCACTGGGTTAAAACGGTTTGGCAGAGGTGAATGGCATCAGGAAACATATACATTATCAGCCAAACGGAGTTGGCGTAAATTGCATATAGCCGTTGATAATAAACATATTATTCATGGTAATGATTTAACGGATCGCTTTACGGCGGATTGCCAAAGCGTTGCAACGTTATCAAAGCAACTTACTTGCAAAGTGGGCCATGTCAGCGCCGATGGTGCCTACGATAAGAATCCTGTTTATGAAATATTATCAAATTACTTTAAAGGAGCCGCTATAATAATGCCGCCTGATAGTGATGCTGTTTATGATAAAAATAATCATACACAACGTAATGGTAATGTTAAGCAACTAAAAGCATTGGGCCGAATGGCTTGGCAACGAATAAGACAATACGGTTATCGGAATTATTCAGAGTTGGCGATTCAACGCTACAAAAGAATATTGGGTAGTACGTTACATGCTCGAGATTTTGTACGGCAAAAAATCGAATCAATGATCGGTTGTGGTGTGTTAAATAAAATGACACGGCTAGGAATGCCGGCGAGTTATCGTTGCGCCTAAATTTTGCGACACAGACAAAGCCGTGAGGTTAGGCAACAAAGCCTCTTTCAAACGACGTAATGCAGCGAACACAGCCACGGTATCTGCTAAGGGTTCCCCACAGTAGTTCCCGACGGCTGCCTGTATCTCAGGCAGATGACAGCGTAAAAACGGGTTTGTTTGAAGTTCCAAAGCGATGGTCGATGGCACGGTCGGCAAACCTCGGGAGCGCAATCGATCGGTCTCTATGATGCGTTTTTGGAGAATGAGATTATTTGGATCCACAAGCTCAGCAAAGCGTAGATTCGCCGCTGTATACTCATGACCGCAATAAACATGTGTTTCAAGGGGTAGTTCTGCAAGGCTGCATAATGAATGATAGAGCTCATCCGGAGTTCCTTCAAATATTCGGCCGCATCCACCCGTAAATAATGTATCGCCGGTAAACGCCCACTGATGCCTTTGGTAGGCAACGTGTCCTACAGTGTGTCCTGGGATATCGATCACTTGGAATTTGAGTTCCATCGTAGGGATTTCAACTTCATTGCCGCCTTTAATGGGATGATCACTGTTGGCTACATTATCTTTAAGTGGAGCATAAACTGGAGCTTTATGGCTGGCGATAATTTCTTCAATTCCATTCGTATGATCCCAATGATGATGAGTGATCAAAATCGCTGCTAGGTTGATGTTATATTCCTTGAGCACTTGTAATACGGGGGTGGCTTCACCGGGATCGACGATCATGGCTTGTTGTGTTCTAGGGTGCACTATCATCCAGATATAGTTATCATTGAGAGCAGGGATGGCGATAATGTTGTGTGACACTAATGACTCCATGAATGAATTACTCCAGTATAAAGTAAGCTAAGTACATATGCGAATGACGACCACAAACGTTCTGACGGATTCATGGTATCAAGAGATTCCGGGGTCATGGTTGTTGGATATGGAGCGGTCAGAAGTCGCCAATATTTTGAAAAAATCTTATGGTGATCATCTAATGCAAATTGGTGGCACCCATGATTTACAGCATTCTGCTGATAGCCCCATCTTACATCGCGTTCAATTAGTGACAGAACCGTCTTCGGACATTTATCATCCTCAAATTCATGCAAACCTTCGGGAGTTACCAATTCTTCCAGACAGCCTCAATGTAGTGTTATTGATTCACGTGTTTGAATTTGCTGAATATCCCGTGCGATTATTGGAAGAAGTCTACCAATCCTTAGCTCCAGGTGGACAATTAATCATTCTGGGATTCAATCCGTGGGGTTATTGGGGGTTGCTGAAAATGTTTAGTCGAAAAAAAGAGTGTCCATGGAACGGAAAGTTTTGGTCACGTGCGCATATCAAACAGTGGTTGCGTGGCTATGACTATAGCATCGATGTGAATAAAACGTTATGCTTTCGATCACCCCGTGGTAAATCACGAAGTCGACGAACAACCGCATTAACTGAAACACTTGGTCAATTGTGTTTTCCGACACTAGGCGGTGTTTATTTAATTACAGCCACAAAACAAGTGTATGAACCACTGAAACAGAGACAATTCTGGTGGAAAAAACGCGCGGTGGTAAGACGAGTCGTCGAGCCGACAACACGTATGTAAAAAGGATCAACATGACAAAGATAGCCGTAGAAATTTTTAGTGATGGTGCGTGTCGTGGCAATCCAGGGCCGGGCGGATGGGGCGTACTGTTGCGGTATAACAATCATGAACGGCGTTTGTATGGTGGGGAAAAAGAAACAACCAATAATCGTATGGAATTAATGGCAGCCATCAAAGGATTGGCCGCATTGACAAGACCCTGTCGCGTCATGATAACAACGGATTCAGAATATGTCCGTCGGGGGATTACCGAATGGATGCCGAGATGGAAGCAGCGTGGTTGGAAAACGAGTAATAAAAAACCTGTAAAAAATATGGATTTATGGCAAGAGCTAGAACGCGAGGCTGAAAAACATGAAGTTTCTTGGCATTGGGTGAAAGGGCATAGCGGTCATCGGGAGAATGAAATTGCCGATGAATTAGCTAATCGCGGCATTGATGAGATGAAATAACATATGCGTCAAATCGTTTTAGATACAGAAACAACAGGTCTATCGCCTGAACAAGGTCACCGAATTATCGAAGTCGGTTGTCTGGAAATGATTAACCGTCGATTAACGGGAAATTATTTGCATTTTTATATTAATCCACAGCGTAGTGTCGAGCGCCAAGCTGCCGAAATTCACGGCATTACAGACGATTTTTTAGCCGATAAGCCTTTATTTAAAGATATTAAAGATGAACTGTTGACTTATCTAAAGGGTGCAGAACTCATTATTCACAATGCACCGTTTGATGTGGGTTTTTTGAATCACGAATTTAAGTTGGTGGATAGTCAATTTCCGTTGATTACGAAATATTGCGGCATTGTCGATTCATTAGCAATAGCGCGTCGCAAACACCCTGGCCAACACAATAGTTTAGATGCTTTATGTCGACGTTATAATGTTGACAACTCCAATCGCGATTTTCACGGCGCATTATTAGACGCGGAATTGTTGGCTCAAGTTTATTTATTAATGACGGGTGGGCAAACCCAGTTATTTGAAGGTGAAAGAACGGTTGAAACCATGCAGCCCACACGTATTCGTCGAATTGCATCAGACCGCGCACCGCTTCAGGTCATTGCTGCGGATAAGGAAGAGTTGCATGCGCATCAAGAATTTTTAAGAATGTTGGAGCGGAAAGGAAGTTGTCTATGGCACGATGGAGAAGTTCTCCGTGAACAAAACGACTAGATCTGAAGCCTCAAAGATACACGATTTTACCAAGCGTGTTACATCTCATCTAAAAAACCGTCGTGACTATCTTGCGGGACTCACCACCTTTCTCACCATGTCTTATATTATTTTTGTTAATCCTAGCTTGCTTAGCATGACAGGCATGAACTATGGATCAGTTTTTGTTGTGACGTGTATTGTGTCGGCACTTGCTTGTATTTTGATGGGATGGTTAGCAAATTACCCTATAGCAGTAGCGCCCGGTATGGCGCTGAATGTGTATTTTACCTATGTGATCGTGCATGGATTAGGGTTTGCTTGGCAGGAAGCATTGGGTGCAGTTTTTATCGCGGGGATATTATTTTTCTTAATTTCACTGACTCCGTTACGCCGGTATATTATTGCTGCAATTCCTAAAGCATTAAATATGGCAATTACGACCGGCTTGGGATTATTTATCGCGTTAATTGCACTGCATAATGTGGGTGTAACGATTCCGGGTTTGTACGAAAGTATTCATACTGCGCATGTGGGCTTGAAAATACTATTATTTTTTTTGGGATTAATCACGATTGCTACCTGTTCTTATTATAAAATTCCTGGCGCTATTTTGGCGGGTATACTCGTCACAACGATATTAGGCTTAATTTTTGGCCTTTCCCATTTTCATGGGATATTTTCTTTGCCGCCGAGCATCACTCCAACTTTATTTCATTTTCAATTTAGTCATTTGCTGTCCTTGAAAGGTGTTTCAATTATTTTTGCTTTTTGTTCGTTACCTTATTTGACTGCACTGGAACCTTGGTTGGTCTTTTAAATGAGGCTAAATTATTGGATAAAGAGGATGCTCAAAAACGCATCGGTCGTGGGTTGTTGGCTGATAGTCTTGCAACCGTATGTGGTGCGGTAATGGGTACATCGAGCACCAGCCCTTATTTAGAAAGCGCAACGGGTATCAGTGTTGGTGGACGTACGGGGTTGACTGCGTTTGTTGTAGCAGGATTCTTTCTTATCGCCTTATTTTTGTCGCCATTGGCAGCAACAATTCCGAGTTTTGCCACAGCACCCGCCTTATTATTCGTGGGTTGCTTGATGATTCGAAATGTCACTAGCATCAATTGGAAAGATTATACAGAATCAATTCCAAGCTTAGTTACCGTGCTTGTGATTCCTTACACACTGTCCATTGCAAATGGTGTGGGGGCAGGAATAATTAGTTATACACTACTTAAAATCATCTGCCGCAAGCGCCATGAGATCAACGCAATGTTGATCGTTTTGTCACTACTATTTATCCTTTATTTTTTGCTGCAAATAAGGGTGCTGTGAAATTTTTTCTGGCGGCCTTGATTTTCTATGATTCAAAAAATGGATTAGGACCTAAATGGCCCTAATCCACTGGATGAGGTTGCTAAGCCTTACAATTAATAAGATAACACAATGACTTTCGTACCTGGATGCATGAAATAACGATGCAACCATCTAGCAGCGCCTGTATGGACACGAATGCAACCGTGACTCGTATTGTTATTAGAGATGTAGGGCGATCCGTGGATCGCGTTGCCACCGCTAAAGAACATGCAATAAGGCATCGGTGCACCGCCTGATGGTAGCGGGAATCTATTGGATACACAGTCGGCTGATCCTCTGCGCCCAACACGAAATGCTCCTGTGGGTGTTCGACAGGGTCGTCCCAAACTAGCACAGTAATTAGCGCCACCATTGGCTTTACCACCAGCTACTCGGTATCCTTGCGCATCATAAGCGGCCCAGCGAAGCAGTCGCGGGCTAAAAACGAATACACGTTCCCCTTGGGGCGCAATGCGTCGCGGTAGACTAGACATGTTTTCAGCCACATCGACACCTTGCAGCGCTGTTTCGTCAGATTCACGCATCACTTTATTTTCTGGAAGTAATGGCTCTAAGGCTTTGTCTTGATAACAAATTTCATCTGGCTCGCAGACAGCCTTATTGTCATAATAAAACTTTTGTGCTTGAGCCAGTTGGCTTACGCCTAATGAGGCCATCACTATCATTATGATTGATAAGAACTTCATAGTTCGCCTCCACGCACTGATCAAATGAGAAGACGTCCCTTCCAAATCCTCAATTTGTGGATCTTGTCATTCGACAGCAAAAGTTATATTTTGCACAGATCCACCCTCTATGCAAAGAACTATAGTATAGTGATTCAATCTTGACCTCATATTGTGCAATATTTGTTCAGATTGGAGTAATAAATCTTGCTGCTTAGTGACTAGCTACTATTTCAGGCGGCTGAGGGTGTTGTATTTATTACGCTATCGCTATGTTTTGGAGTTGAGCTATTTTCTCGAGTTTTTGGGTTCTTTGAAGGACTAAAAACACCCATGCTTAGCATGTTTTTGACATTCGATACTGTTCTCTGTGTAGTTGTATAAACTGTTCCGCCAAAAATTCTAGCGATGAAATTTACAAACTTGAATAACAAACTTCGGTGCGTAGCGATGACTTTATTTCCTAGGGCAGTATTCAATATATTATCTGATTCAGTACGGGTACTGTTATAAATATTTTCGTCATTTAAGCTAGTCGAGTCAGGGTTACGCGTTGAAAAAAAATCATCACCTAGTGTCTTCAAGTTATCAGCCGTTTTTTTAAATACTGTTGCCTCATCGTTCAGAGATTGGATTCGTAATGATTCACTTTCGAGATACAACGCTTTTACAACTTTGTAGTAGTTATAGGTTTTAGTAATAAATGTTTTACCCGACTCATCATCTGGTGTTTTTTTTATTCGTTCGATTACTTCAGGAGAAGCAAGGTACTTTAATGAATTAGCCACCCAACGTTTCACGCGCTCAAAATCATTGAGGTTATCGTTGTTGAGCTTAAATATGCTAACTACCGGTTTATGATCGCTGGTGCTTGTGCCTTCGATGATTTCCGTTTCGGGTTTCACATCACCTTTCCATAACATACGGTCGAGTCGACCGCCTTTGCAGTAATGTTGTTGTTTATTTCCTCCGACTGTACGACGATGATCGATGGCATAGGGTGAAGACTCGGTATTTCCTGAGACAGACTTGTTTTTACCGGCATAAGTCCAGCCTAGGGTGGGGGCCTCCTCAGTAAAACCATGCAATTTAAAATGTCTAGCAGGAGATGGCTCTATTGAAAAGGGGTCGAGCCCTGCATCGCCGTTTTCTTCTTGTGTATGGATATCTCGATAATTTAAATCGCCTACGAACAAAGACAGATCAGTGCTCTTGCCTTCCAGATCTTTATAGCTTGTGACAGGGATCACATCGTCTTCGGATGAATACACACGGGAGACTAATTTTTTTGTTTCCTTAAAGCGAGGGCCGTCGCATTTAGACTCTAAATGTACTCCCGCCACTCCAATTATTTTTCCATCCACCGTAAACCTCAGAGTGTGGCCGCCCTTATTGGGAAAAGGTTTAGGCTTGCCGTTACGATGAAAAAAACTATCCTTGTTAACAACCTGACACGAGGACTTCTTATGTGCCAACAAAGTAAGAGATACTTGACCAGGCGCTGTGGTAAAGGTTGTATGGCGTTGTTTAGAAATTGGCTTGAAGTCCTTTCCTAACCGAATGTGCAATCCATCTGCTAATGGATGATTTTTAGAGCATGCTTCTTCTTGAGACGCCACGATGATAATGTCTGCGTCGGATAGATTGCCTTTCTGAATTAAAGACAAAATGTCTTCTTTCCTAGGCTTCCGATTTGCCATATTCCAAGTAACAGCAGCGATTGTAGTCATTTTTTGAATTCCCTCGTAGTCATCAAAACTGGTGTAGTGATGAGTATTTTAACGAGGGCTTGTAACACTCAGATGTGTGTATCGTAAGGGTTTGTAACAAATTGTAAGTTTTGTTGATTTGACTATAGGGTCATCTCTAAAATGTTTTATAGGTTCAAAACAATCTCAAGAGGTGTCCTACAACGTATCCGGTGCACGGAATGCCGATACGATTTCCGTTTGATAGGGGTTGACTGGACTGTCGGCGACGAGTTGGTAACGTGCTTTATTGTCCTTTAACGTAAAAGTAACTTGATATTCTTCCGGGTTATTCGTACTTTCTATTGTCGATTGATTGATAAGATGCAGCCATGCCCATGGGCCTGTAAACGTTGTGGTCGGTGAGTTTGCGCTAATTGTATTAAAGCGCATCGTTATGAAATCTCCGTCCTTACCTGGCCAAGATAAGTGACTCGATTTTTTAATCCCGGGTTCAAAACTGAGCATTTGGCCGCCGATGTTAATTTCAAAACGGCTAATATTGGGCGATAAATTCATAGGCGTTAAATTGAATCGAATCATGGGTGAATCTGGATTATCGCTATAAAATATTTTTTGAATTATGGAGGCGCGGATCAACATATCGAGAGCTTGTTGTGGAATATTTAGGTGTTGTCCGTCAAGTGATTTCAAGGTCCAATACGCTTTATCCGTATTCACAAACGTTTTGAGATAATCATTAAAAAATGATTCCATTGTGCCGCCTGGACCAAAGAAATGATTAAAATCTTTAATGGAAATATCTTGTTTGCTGTCTTTAAAAATCGGGAATCGATTTATAATATGGCTATTATATTCAGGCACCACGCTTGATGCCCAAACGTTTGAAAGATACTGGCGCGAACTATCGAGTATGCTTTCCCACGATCCATCAGCGAGATTTTTTAGCCACTGATTAATTGGCGTGGGTAATTGTTTGCTTACTTGTAATAGTGTGGTGATGGGATCGTTATTGCCGTTATTTTGCATGCGATCGACAGCCGTATTATAAGCAGCTTTTGTGATGGATGATGATACCGCGATCTTCGCGATGTAATTATGTAAATCTTGCAGGGCAACTTGCGTAGCTTGGTAATTGTCGTTCTTATGTAAAAACGCAATTAAGCTACCCAAATTATTGCTTTGAGCTGTATCTGGAACATTGCTAGGGGCAATGGTGTTCTTGATAACATCGTTAAGCAATTTCCATATTGGTGAGTTGGGATCTTGGAGCATGCGAATTTCAGTAAGGGCTTGGGCTAAATGTTGAGGTTTCGCTAACTGAATGCTCGATAATATCGTTTGCCATTCTTGAGTATATTTTTTTAAGTAGATGGCCTGAACCTGTTCTGTCAAATTAGCATATTGAGTTTGTTCGGCTGCAGTTGTGTTCATGTTGCCGATGACCCAGTTGCCTTTTTCAATATTGCTGGCGATGCGTGGAATTTGCTCGTTATAAATCTTCTTAAAATTTTTTCTGTTATAAATGGCGGGGATCAAGAGATGCGATACATTCAAATTGCGAATAGATTCGTCTGCTAACAAGGGAATAAGTTTATCTTTGTACTCACTTTTCAGCGCTAGAAATGCTGTTTGTGCGAGTGGTTGCTTTTGTAGCACAGATTGCGCTTGACTAATCAAATCATAATCTGCAGGCCAAGAGAGGTCTTTCAACGTGAGCAGGTAGTTCAGGTGTTCCATGAGTTGTTGCTGTCTATTTTTATTTTGTTGAAATTCGTCAGTCCACAAATTCCCAAACCAATTTTTAATCATTTGTGAATTTGTATGACTTGATTTAACCAACATTAAATAGACTTGTAATGAGTTGTATAGATCTGAATGGTCTTGATTGATACTAGTTTGAATTTTTTTTGTTAAGAGCTGATCAAGATATAAAACAAAATCAGTGCGGATAAGGTGCTGGTATGTTGCACGAATTTGTTCTTGTAATTTTGCGGCTTGATCGAAGCCAAACCAGCGATAATAATTCGTAGAATGTTGGTTTAGTGTTAATAATGCTTTTTGTAAGTTGTTGATACGAACGAACCATGTGGTGTTAGCACTCAATTTGGTTAGCGTTGTAGTAACGGTATTGAGTGCCATGATATTTTTTCGATAGGCGTGATGCCAGAAGAAAACACCTGCTGATAGGATTACAAGCGCAGCAGGATAGCCGATCCAACGCTTCCAGATTTTGGGAGAAGGAGCGATTTGTTCATTGCTGTCGAAGATGAGTTTATTTAACAGAGCTTGAATAAAGTAGGGTTTTTGTCGCGTGGTGTGATGGACAGCTTTTGCGTCAAGTAACTGAAAGTTTTCGCTAATGGGTTCGGCGAGTAAATTAATAATATTCCCTGTTTGTATGCTGCTCGTGAAATAAATTCCTTTGACATGTATTTTTGAGTTCAATGGTAGTTTATCGATAAGTTTTTCAATCGCAGTTCTCAGTTTCTCAAGCTGTAAAGGAAAATCTTTAATACGGGAACGTCGCGATAAATTTTGTTCGTGATGTAATCGCCAAATTAAACGATCGCTAATGCGGCTGATAAAAGCATTAAAGCGTTCTTGATAGAGTTCACGAAGGGGTGTGTTGAGGCTGTCTGATAATATAAACCCCAACCCTTGCTGGCGTTCTTCAGGGCCGAGGTCTGCAAAAAATTCTTGGAAGCCGCGCATGCGATCACATTGTGTGATCACCAACGTGATATTAGTAGCGCGATTGTATTGTGAAATAAAGGCAACTTGCTCGACAAGACGGCTAACAAGTTTTTCAAGCGCATCGTCGTTTGCCAAGGTTGTTAGGTCAACGGTGAGGATCACAGCATCAAATGTATGTTTCCCACGTTTGCTTCTCAAATATTTGAGAAACTGTAGCCAGCGTTCTTGAGTGTCCGTACTATCCGGGAGGCATAGATTTCCTACAGGATCGATAAACACACCTGTATTGCTCACCCACCAATCAACCGCTTGAGCACTTTTAACTTGAAAGTCAATTTCGGTATTGGACAGAAGTGTCGTTTTTCCTGATTTTTCCTTGCCAAGCATTAATACCCAAGGTGCTCTTGAGCGCCTCATTGAATGGAGTGCTTCACGTGTTAGCTGAATAAAATTATCAGCAAGTGGCGTGAGTGAAATTGCGGACGGTGTTTTAGAGAGTTTTTTATGAATTAACACAATGAGCCCGTAGGCAATCCAAATAAATGCTAATAAAACTGTTGGAACAAGGCGCGCCAATGGTGAATGGAAGGGAATTTTACCATTAATAGCAAGATATGGGCCCAGTGCCCAGATTAATAGGATAAAAGCCACGCTTGCGATAATATATTTCAGCAGTGTTGATGGTAATTTATTCATTTTTATTTTGCACGCCTATTAAAACTTTGTATAAAGGTTTTGCCAATTTGTTTAAATGCACCCAATAGGGTATATAACTCGCTGTGAGTCCCACGACGACAATACCTACTGCTAGCCAGATTGATAATAACGGACGTCGCGATTTTTTGTGGCTTACCTTGCTTGCGGGAGCGATTAATAGCTGTTTTGAGAATTCGCCACGCTCATCGCGAATTAAATAGTAAAGTTTATCGATCAGTTGTCCCAGCTCATGATGACCGCGTGATTTGTGACGATATTTACCTTCATATCCTAAACTTAAGCATAAATATCCCAGCTCTAAAAGATCAAGATGGGGCTCTGGGTCTTCGCTGATGCGTTCTAAGATCACAAAGAATCGTTCGCCGCCCCAAGTTTCACGTTGGAATGCCCTTAACAAATTTTGCTCTCGCCAGGGGCTATTTTCACCCCATGTTGACGTGAGAATCGTCTCATCGATTAACGCACATAGGAAATAACGCGCAGCAAGAATGATGGTGGAGTGATAATGAAGCGAACGTGCTTTGTTTTCAAAGGCTTTGATTTCATGGCATAGCTTGGTGTGTAATGCATAAAGGTTTGGAGCCGTTGATTGTTCGCGTAACTGAGAAGCGACTGTCAATAGTGGCGCTCCTGCGGCGATCAACGGATTGATCGCGACATTAACCTCGAAGGCCTGAGTTTGATGTAACGAACCGGGTTCAACGATTGGCTCTCGATTCAGGCCTGCTGAATCGGGCTCACGCTCAACGGTAGGGTCTATGCTGTAGGGATGAAATTCTTTGATACTCATGACATTAAAAACATCGTCAAACTTGCCGACCCCGTATTATATACTCCCATCAAGCTATGGGTCTATTTAAAAAAAGAATAAATTATTCAATAGGATAAGAATAGCTCGCTTGAAATTCATGAAACACGGGTCTCTTCTCGTATGGGCAAGCAATTGAAATCGATAAAATGTTTGGTAGTGCCTCATTTTTGTTGATGTGATATATTTTGGTATTTCAGAAAATCATTAGGATAAGGATTGCATGAATGGCAAGAATCAATGTTGCTTGCCCCTGCTGCTGTTTACATGAGGTTGTAAAATTTGGCGTCAGCAGTACAGGAAAGCAAAGGTTTCAATGTAAAAATAATGCTTGTGAGAAAAATACATTTCTTCTAGATTACACACATAATGCTCGTGCCCCTGGTGTTAAAGATAAAATAGTTGATATGGCAATGAATGGTAGTGGCGTCAGAGATACTGCACGCGTTTTACGTATTAGCATTAACACTGTTATTGGTGAATTAAAAAAAGGGTGAAGGTTTGGAGAGCGTCAATACACGACTTTTAAAGGAAAAAGAATCACTTGGTGCGTCTGTTACTGTTAATGTTGTACAAGTTGAAGAAGCGGAGCTGGATGAAATGTGGAGTTTTGTTCGAAATAAACAGAATCAACGTTGGCTTTGGCAGGCTTTGTTGCCTAACTAAAACATGAACAATCTATGTAATTTTTGCTGTCTATATTATAATCAGCACCCCAGGATTTTCAAGCAGAAGGCGGTTCATATGCCAAATAAATATCCAAACAAAAAAGGCTGGACGATTCCCAAGCAGAAATACAAGGTGAGCAATTGGCGTGAATATAATAATGCATTACGCAATCGTGCCAATATTGAAATCTGGATATCCGATGATATTATTCATTCGTGGTATGAAAAAGATCGTGTGTATGATGGCAAAGGCGCACCCCAAAAGTTCACGGATCTTGCGATCATTACGTGCCATGAAATTCGGCAAGTTTTTCGTTTAGCGTTGAGGCAATGTCAAGGGTTTATGAATTCAATTTTCAAGATGAAAGCCCTTAATATAAAATCACCGGATTACAGTTGCTTGTCAAAACGGTTAGCGCTTTTAACTATTCAGTCGCCTCGTTACAGGAAAACGGAATCGGCAGATAAAAGCGTTGTGGCTATCGCCCTTGACTCCACTGGGTTAAAACGGTTTGGCAGAGGTGAATGGCATCAGGAAACATATACATTATCAGCCAAACGGAGTTGGCGTAAATTGCATATAGCCGTTGATAATAAACATATTATTCATGGTAATGATTTAACGGATCGCTTTACGGCGGATTGCCAAAGCGTTGCAACGTTATCAAAGCAACTTACTTGCAAAGTGGGCCATGTCAGCGCCGATGGTGCCTACGATAAGAATCCTGTTTATGAAATATTATCAAATTACTTTAAAGGAGCCGCTATAATAATGCCGCCTGATAGTGATGCTGTTTATGATAAAAATAATCATACACAACGTAATGGTAATGTTAAGCAACTAAAAGCATTGGGCCGAATGGCTTGGCAACGAATAAGACAATACGGTTATCGGAATTATTCAGAGTTGGCGATTCAACGCTACAAAAGAATATTGGGTAGTACGTTACATGCTCGAGATTTTGTACGGCAAAAAATCGAATCAATGATCGGTTGTGGTGTGTTAAATAAAATGACACGGCTAGGAATGCCGGCGAGTTATCGTTGCGCCTAAATTTTGCGACACAGACAAAGCCGTGAGGTTAGGCAACAAAGCCTCTTGTAAAACACATCCACAATAAAAATCCTTAAATGTGCGATAGTGACTCATTTGAAACAACACAATGATGGTGCCAATTTCAGACAAGCTCATTTGCATCGCTCGATCTCGTTTTCTGTCTGGGTTCGGTAGGAAATACTTTGATTGACCTTTCAAATAATCCTTGCAAAAATCATCCATATCACAAAAAATCTCCGTGACCGGTGCCAACATGATTAACTCCTGTTAAATTATTTAGCTGTAATTTTGGAGCTAAATTTTAGCGGTTCCGGTCTTTTTTTCAATTATTTCATTCACTTATTCCTTTTCTTATCCAGAACTCAGGTTATATTTACGCCAATTGCTCACCTTGTATTTCTGCTTGGGAATCGTCCAACCTTTTTTGTTTGGATATTTATTTGGTATATGAGGCGCCCTCTGCTTGAAAATCGTAGGGTGTTGATTATAATATAGACAGAAAAAATTACCAAGCGTGTCGCGATGCTCGTGATAGATTATTGCCATCCCTGTCAATAATCGACTACGCACGGGCTCTCAACTGACTCGACGCCTCGTAAAGATTTTTTGCAGTCGCTTACGCTCGGCAAAAAATCCCAGCCTACCCCAGAATACGCCCCTTCGCTTCGCTCTCCATCGCGCGCATCGATAGATTGTTCATATTTTAGTTAGGCAACAAAGCCTGGCAACGAATAAGACAATACGATTATCGGAATTATTCAGAGTTAGCGATTCAACTCTACAAAAAAATATTGGGTAGTACGTTACTACATGCTCGAGATTTTGTGCGGCAAAAAATCGAATCAATGATCGGTTTCGGTATTTTAAATAAAATGACACGGTTAGGAATGCCAGCAAGTTATCATTGCGCCTAAATTTTGCGACACAAACAAAGCCGTGAGATTAGGCAACAAAGCCAAATGGACACACAAATACACCATGGACTGAGATTTTACAAAACCATTTCGCATATTAGGCGCGATCTGCTTGAAAATCGTTGGGCTCTTATTATAATATCGTCAGCAAAAATGAAATAGATTGTTCACATTTTAGTTCGGCAACAAAGCCCCTGAGGTCTCGGAGTGGGAGTGACGACGACGTCCGGGGTTATTTTAAGTTGTCGATTATTGAAAGAGATGGCAATAATCTATCACGGGCGTCGCTACACGCTTGGCGTTTTTGGGAAATTTATATTGACTAGCTTGTAGACAGACCTCTTCAAAGAGAGAGTTTATAAAATAAGTCCATGCAGCGATTTCGATAGCAAGATTTTCGGCTCATTTATGCAAAGAGGAAAATTATGACCGCGGAAAGAGATATGCCTATTTACTATTTGTCCTATTTTACAGCAAAGCCAAACTGCACTGATGAACTTATCTCTGCATTGATGAAATTAATCAATCCAACACGATCAGAAGATGGGTGTTTGTTATATGAATTAGCTATAGATAAATCAAACCAACGTGTTTTGATTATGATTGAAAAATTTATCAATGCAGAGGCTTTAGCTATACATGCAGAGCAATCTTATATTAAAAATTTCATGGAAAATGTCATGGATAAATTATGTGAGAAAGTTGCATGGCATGAAGTCAATCTAATTTCCTGAGATAAATAGGTTTGTCGTCTAAGTAAAAGGCTTTGTTGCCTAGCCTCACGCCTTTATTTGTGTCGCAAAATTTAGGCGCAATGATAACTTGCTGGCATTCTGGCCTGACGCATCAAATTACGGAAGTTGATATTTCAATAGGTTACACGGTGGACTCAAATTTTTCGTCGCGCTAAAATGGCCATTTTTCACACATATCCTGATTAAATTTTATATATAAGGAGCATCATTCCATGGGTAACCCAGCCAAAGCTTCCGGTGAGAACGCTCTTTCCTACCTTGAGGAATTGCTGAATCGCTACGAAACGGTTTTACACCAACACCGTCTCGACAATCCGGATTTATATCAATTAGGCTTTGTTGCCTAACTAAAACATGAACAATCTATGTAATTTTTGCTGTCTATATTATAATCAGCACCCCAGGGTTTTCAAGCAGAAGGCGGTTCATATGCCAAATAAATATCCAAACAAAAAAGGCTGGACGATTCCCAAGCAGAAATACAAGGTGAGCAATTGGCGTGAATATAATAATGCATTACGCAATCGTGCCAATATTGAAATCTGGATATCCGATGATATTATTCATTCGTGGTATGAAAAAGATCGTGTGTATGATGGCAAAGGCGCACCCCAAAAGTTCACGGATCTTGCGATCATTACCTGCCATGAAATTCGGCAAGTTTTTCGTTTAGCGTTGAGGCAATGTCAAGGGTTTATGAATTCAATTTTCAAGATGAAAGCCCTTAATATAAAATCACCGGATTACAGTTGCTTGTCAAAACGGTTAGCGCTTTTAACTATTCAGTCGCCTCGTTACAGGAAAACGGAATCGGCAGATAAAAGCGTTGTGGCTATCGCCCTTGACTCCACTGGGTTAAAACGGTTTGGCAGAGGTGAATGGCATCAGGAAACATATACATTATCAGCCAAACGGAGTTGGCGTAAATTGCATATAGCCGTTGATAATAAACATATTATTCATGGTAATGATTTAACGGATCGCTTTACGGCGGATTGCCAAAGCGTTGCAACGTTATCAAAGCAACTTACTTGCAAAGTGGGCCATGTCAGCGCCGATGGTGCCTACGATAAGAATCCTGTTTATGAAATATTATCAAATTACTTTAAAGGAGCCGCTATAATAATGCCGCCTGATAGTGATGCTGTTTATGATAAAAATAATCATACACAACGTAATGGTAATGTTAAGCAACTAAAAGCATTGGGCCGAATGGCTTGGCAACGAATAAGACAATACGGTTATCGGAATTATTCAGAGTTGGCGATTCAACGCTACAAAAGAATATTGGGTAGTACGTTACATGCTCGAGATTTTGTACGGCAAAAAATCGAATCAATGATCGGTTGTGGTGTGTTAAATAAAATGACACGGCTAGGAATGCCGGCGAGTTATCGTTGCGCCTAAATTTTGCGACACAGACAAAGCCGTGAGGTTAGGCAACAAAGCCTCCGATCTATCGGACAGAAAATATGTCCGATAAATCTCAACTGTCAGATCAAGTCGAGAGTTCTACAGACTGGAATTTTACAAAACCGAAAATTTCTTCGTGCAATTTATGGGGGATTTGTGCGGAACCCCTGCTTGAAAATCGTGGGGCACTGAATTATAATGGCCTTCCTGAGAAAATCAAATTTTGAACAATTTTAGCGGCATAATTGATTGTTTTTATTAAGTTCCAAAAACTCAATTTTTAGTTTCGAGAGAGGTATAATGATAGATATAGACAACAAAAATGCAATAGATTGTTCATATTTTTAGTTAGGTACCAAAGCCGCTTGGGATAACTATTCCCAAGTGTTTTTTGATAATTTTCTTTTACTGCATAAAGTGACGAGGATTTTTCCAATAAAAACTTCATTAAAAATACTATTTTTATTATTTGTCAGCACAGCATTAATCGTTTTAAGTTATTTTTTTATAGATCGTCAGCTTGTATGGTTTCTTGTAGCACATCATTCACGAAGTTTTTGGATATTAAAAATATTTGCGAATGACATACCATTATTTATTACGGCAATTATATTTTTGTACTACATTTATTTTTTTATTAAACTGACTGTTTTTAATATAAAAAAATTTGACAAAAAATTTATCGTTGTATGTAATTCAATCGTGATCGCTATTTTTTTAAAGGATATTTTAAAAAATGTTTTTAGTCGATACTGGCCTGCTACTTTTACTTGTAATAACCCTTCACTTATTAGTAATCACGTTTATGGATTTGCCTGGTTTAAACTAAGTAATGCATATGCATCATTTCCATCAGGACATACGACGTTTATTTTTTCTTTTTCGATTAGCATGTGGTTTTTATTTCCTAAGTTGCGATGGTTGTGGAGCTTGTTGGCATTCTGTACTATTTTGGGCCAAATAGGGTTGTATTACCATTTTGTAAGCGACGTGATTGCTGGAATAGCGCTGGGAAGCCTCGTTGCATTTTACAACGTAAGTTATAGCAAGTCGGCACTCTAATGCAAAGCTTGGCATTGTTTTATCCGGGTCTGTAAATAAAACTCTCTACTGTACATACGATGCGCGCCATGGAGAGGTGAGGCTTTGTTGCCTAACTAAAACATGAACAATCTATGTAATTTTTGCTGTCTATATTATAATCAGCACCCCAGGATTTTCAAGCAGAAGGCGGTTCATATGCCAAATAAATATCCAAACAAAAAAGGCTGGACGATTCCCAAGCAGAAATACAAGGTGAGCAATTGGCGTGAATATAATAATGCATTACGCAATCGTGCCAATATTGAAATCTGGATATCCGATGATATTATTCATTCGTGGTATGAAAAAGATCGTGTGTATGATGGCAAAGGCGCACCCCAAAAGTTCACGGATCTTGCGATCATTACGTGCCATGAAATTCGGCAAGTTTTTCGTTTAGCGTTGAGGCAATGTCAAGGGTTTATGAATTCAATTTTCAAGATGAAAGCCCTTAATATAAAATCACCGGATTACAGTTGCTTGTCAAAACGGTTAGCGCTTTTAACTATTCAGTCGCCTCGTTACAGGAAAACGGAATCGGCAGATAAAAGCGTTGTGGCTATCGCCCTTGACTCCACTGGGTTAAAACGGTTTGGCAGAGGTGAATGGCATCAGGAAACATATACATTATCAGCCAAACGGAGTTGGCGTAAATTGCATATAGCCGTTGATAATAAACATATTATTCATGGTAATGATTTAACGGATCGCTTTACGGCGGATTGCCAAAGCGTTGCAACGTTATCAAAGCAACTTACTTGCAAAGTGGGCCATGTCAGCGCCGATGGTGCCTACGATAAGAATCCTGTTTATGAAATATTATCAAATTACTTTAAAGGAGCCGCTATAATAATGCCGCCTGATAGTGATGCTGTTTATGATAAAAATAATCATACACAACGTAATGGTAATGTTAAGCAACTAAAAGCATTGGGCCGAATGGCTTGGCAACGAATAAGACAATACGGTTATCGGAATTATTCAGAGTTGGCGATTCAACGCTACAAAAGAATATTGGGTAGTACGTTACATGCTCGAGATTTTGTACGGCAAAAAATCGAATCAATGATCGGTTGTGGTGTGTTAAATAAAATGACACGGCTAGGAATGCCGGCGAGTTATCGTTGCGCCTAAATTTTGCGACACAGACAAAGCCGTGAGGTTAGGCAACAAAGCCCTCCAGCGTTTCTGTGCGAACAGCCTTATCAAATTTTTGAATACTAGCTACTCTAGGCTCAACTTGATGGTCTTCACGTAAAGAGCACCAATAGCTTGCGGTGGGTTGCTTGTCCGTGTCGATTAAAAGCAAATCATTAGATTTTCTGGTTCTCATTGCTGCAAGATTAGTGGCAATGGTTGTCTTCCCAGGGCCGCCCTTCTCACCGCCTATTAAAATAATCATAAGCTATCGATGCGCGCCATGGAGAGCGAAGCGAAGGCGCGTATTCCGCGGTAGGCTCGGATTTTTTGCCGAGCGTAAGCGACTGCAAAAAATCTTTACGAGCCGTCAAGTCATTTGAGAGCCCGTGCGTAGTCGAGCCGTGAGGTCGCGGAGCGCGGGCGACGAGGACGTCCGCGGCTATTTAAGTTGTCGCGTATTGCGAGTCGAGTATTGACAGGGATGGCAATAATCTATCACGAGCATCGCGACACGCTTGCCCTCTTTTATTGCTATAAATGCAATAGCATTATGATATCATAGCGCTATTGAAAAGCAATCTAAATGATTTCATATTGATATTATCATGCAATCACAATGATATCACAAATAATTTTATTAAACCAATTATTCATAAAAGATCGGTTGCTTTTTAAGATCTTTCATTTGCAAAAAGAGCCTTTTTTCGACTCTTTTTGCAAATGAAAGAAGATTAAGGTTTGTTTGACTTAGGCAAAACCCCAGTTTAAAATAGGCATAACTTTTATTAAAAGCCCCTTTTTAAGGGGCTTAAAAAAAACTTTACGTTATGGCGTATAAAGCAAAAGCATATATCGATCAACTTACTGGGCGGGGTAGCACTGCCTTTACTATTGGGCAGATGCAAGACGATCTTGGGATAACTAACAAGGCTGCCAGACGAATGTTGGTGCGCCTTTTATGTAATAAAGAGATAGCCACGCCGGCTAAAGGGTACTATTTAATTCGGCTCTGTCGCAATTAATTCACGTAAATACAATATTGCTTATGCGCATTTTTCCTGGTCGCAATTAGGCTGCGAGTGCATAGAATTGTTCAAACACAGCCATATTAGCAGCATTTTTATACTGACCTTTTTGGAGCATGTGATGTAATTCAATCCCAGCTAAAGTTGCCTCAGCTGTATCAAACGATTTAAATCCCATCATCGGTTTTATAATTCTTTTAATGCTGCGATGATCTTGCTCCACAATATTATTTAAATATTTTATGTCACGAACAAAAATAGTTATGAAAACTCCACAAATCATCGATAATAATGTCAATATTAAATTAATCGATTTTAAGGCTGATTTATTTGATCCACTTTTATCAATGGTAACTTTCTTTGGTAGCCCATGAGTCCCGATCGCTTTCTTGAAAAAGCGTTTCGCCGCTTGTTTATCGCGTTGTTTCGATAGTAAAAAGTCGATCGTATTACCCTCTTTATCAACAGCGCGATATAAATAATGCCAATCGCCTTTTACTTTGATGTAGGTTTCGTGCATTCTCCAACTACCACCGACAGGAGATTTATGTTTTTTCCGGAATTCTGCTTCCAATAAGGGCGCGTATTTAATAACCCAACGATTTATTGTGGAGTGATCTACATTGACTCCTCTTTCTAGCATGAGTTCTTCAATATTTCGGTAGCTCAGCGCGTAAGCTAAATACCAGCGCACCGCCATCAAAATAATCCCCTTCTCAAAATGGCGCCATTTGAAATTGATCATATCACATCCTTCTACGTAGATAATTCACTATAAGCCATCAATTATACACACCGGCTTCGAGATTTGCGACACAACCTTGAGCGGCGTATGCGCTCCATGGGCTTAAAAGCACTTGCCAAGCGTAGATTTAAAATAACCACAGACTCGGGTCACAACAAGGCTATTTTTGAGAATATTTTAAAGAGAGATTTCACGAGAACGGCGATCAATCAAAAATGGGTGAGTGATCTGACGTACATTCCAACCCGTGAAGGTTGGTTGTATTTAGCGGTGGTTATCGATGTGCATTCACGTTCGGTTATTGGCTCGTCAATGAATAAAAGCATGAAACAAGATTTAGTGTGTGATGCGTTATTGATGGCGTTATTCAAACGAAAATATCCAAAGCAAGTGATTATACACTCTGATCGGGGCAGTCAATATTGTTCGAAAAAATATAGGGAAATCATCAAGCAAAACAAGCTGATTGGTTCAATGAGCAGAAAGGCTAATTGTTGGGATAATGCCATTGCAGAAAGTTTTTTCCATACCCTAAAAACGGAACTTGTGCATGTGAATGATTACACAACACGCGCTGAAGCAAGGCAAAGTCTTTTTCAGTATATTGAAGGCTATTACAATCACAGAAGAATGCATTCAGCTATTGACTACAAGACCCCTGTTGCGCTTGAATGTGCTGCGTAAAATCGAAAAAAAATGTGTCCGGTAAAGTGAGGGAAGATCAGTTTTGCAAATAAAGTTTGAGTTGTAGAACTCTCGACTTGATCTGACAGTTGAGATTTATCGGACATATTTTCTGTCCGATAAATCGGATTCTAATTACTCCTCTACCAGTTGCGTGTCGTGATTACTGTGCGCCTTATTCAATTCATCTGGCGACACGCTTGGAATAGTTTTACATAGTTTATCTAATTCTTTTTCTTGTGCCAAATGCTTTGCATCAAGAAAAGTTTGCATGGGTGTTTTTCCATAACAACGCTCGCCGGAATGGGGCCTGACCTCATTATATGTTTTGATCCACGCATCAACGTCTTGTTGTAATTCTTCTAGGGAACGATATATTTTTTTTCGAAAAGCAACATCATAAAATTCTTGTTTAATCGTTTTATGAAAACGTTCACAAATACCATTGGTCTGCGGAGAACGTGCGCGTGTTTTCGAATGGTCAATGTCTTCAACTGCTAAATAAAGTTGATAGGCGTGGTTCTCAATTTTTCCACAATATTCCGTCCCGCGATCCGTGAGCATACGCAGCAATCGGATACCTTGCTCATTAAACCATGGCAATACACGTTCATTTAATAAATGAGCTGCCGTCATCGCTGTTTTCTCCGTGTATAACTTCGCAAAAGCGATTCTGCTATAGGTATCGACAAAAGTCTGCTCATAAATACGGCCAACGCCCTTCATCGTGCCAACATAATACGTATCCTGAGAACCTAAATAACCTGGGTGTTCTGTTTCAATCTCGCCGTGCGCTTCTTTTTCTCGTTTTGATTTTTCTAATGCTTGTCATTGTTCTTCCGTTAATAACATACCGTCTTGCGCCGATTTCGCTTCAAGCGCTTTTAGTCGCTTCTTAAAAGTCTCTAGATCATTACGTAGCCACACCGAACGAACTCCGCTGCTCGATACGATAATGCCTCGCGCCAGTAATTCATTGGCCGCACGTGCCTGACCTAACGCTGGGTTTTCAATAGCCAAAGCAATTACCCCTTCTTCTACATGTAGCGGCACTCTATTTTTTTCATTCGGTTTCTTCTTACTCATATCATGGAGTGCTTCTTCGCCACCATTTTCATAAAGTGTTTTGAAACGGTAAAAACTGTCGCGTGAATAACCCATAACCTTACAGGCTTGTGAAACATTTCCCAATTGTTTAGACAGCTCTAGTAAACCTAATTTGGGTTTGATAATCTTTTCGGATACACTGGTCATAATGACACTCCTCGTGTTGGTTGTTTAAGGTTGGTCAATTAAATTTTACTCTAACTGACCAGGAGTGTCAGATCAAGTCTGAAGGTTTACATTTGAGTGTCTTTGCTTCATTCTCATTGCATTCTTTTGCCAATTTCAAGTCTTCTCGCGATTTTTGAGTTGTCGTAGCATTAACAGCGTAGGGGCCACTTTTGTTTTTACAATCAACATGGCTTGGTAGCGCAGTGATATTGTCAGTGTGTTTGAAGTTATCGGACACAATTATTCTCGCACTCTAAAGTATGTATCAGTATGAATCATGTTTGTAAGTTATCATAAATTGTTTGTAGTGTAGGGAAGTTTACCTCACAAATGGATTATTTGTAACTGTTTACCTTGGTCCAAAGTTGTAAGTTTTTTTCCACAGCGTAAATAATTTCTAAAGAGACTCTTAATGATTACTTAATATATTCTGCGTCTAGGTCAGTAATTTTTTAAAAAATCGTGCTAATAAACTAGAAAAACAAATGCATGGATTGCTAAAGCCCTACCGATTCCAATTTAAGATTTATATTCATAACGCATGAAATTAAATTGAATGAAAACACTTTACAATAAATGAGGATTGAATTATGGAAAACGGTGAATCAAATAATTGGTTCCACTTTCCCATGATTTAATACAGAAGACGCTTCTAATAGGCTATCTCATCCATTGGACTTTGGATAAATAAAATCCCTTGCCAGTTAGGACAATAATCAAAAAATGTGAGTTTCTAAATCTTAAGCTGTTTTTTGCAGCAATTCGTAGAATTTCTCAGGTGTAAAATTTATTTTATCCAACCATGATTTTACTATCCCAATCAAATCCTCTATTTTTTCAGGGTCTGAGTTTTGCGTCTTTTCTTCAGTCCTCTGAATCGTTTTAATTTTTGAGTTGCTATTTTTGAAAATAGCAGGATGTCGCGTGCGTTTCCCCTGCGTATCACCTTTGGTTCTGCCTTGCGGATTACCGCGTGGTTTGCAGAGATTAGCAGGCGTGCCAACGGTATCAAGCACCGTAGAAAAACCCCGTTGCGTTTGTGAAGGGGTCGCAGTTATTGATGGTTTTTCGTTATCCACTTGGAAGCTCGGCAAATACCGCTCCCATTTTTTCGGTAAAATCGGGGCAAGATTCCTCGCTAGATAAAGTTGCGTATACGCTAATGCTGTCATCCGCCACCAATCTTCTTCGTGCTTAACATCCGGTGTTTGGTATCGGTCAAATAACAGTTTGTCTTTACCAAAACGAAAGTAGTGTTCAATGTCATAGCGTCTATCGTAATAGTGATAGGCTTCTAATGCTGTGATTTCATTACGTCGTTCACCAGCGAGTCCTAACCAGAGTGGATTTTTATATAAAGATTTACCGTTAGCATCAACCGCAACCAATTGCACAACAGTAACAGGATGCTCATATCCTTTAAATTGCTTTGAACCACGCAGTAATTGGTCACGCCATATTTTAATCTCCAATTGGTAAGTTTTGCCACTGCGGGTTGTAATGGTTTGCTGCACAATCTCATCGGATTCACGGTGAGTCGTGCTGTCGTTTAGTTTCATCGCATCACCATAGCGTTTTATACTTCCTGAGGTATTATCTTCTATTGATGCGGGCGCGAAAACATTACGGGTACTGTTAAAACGGAAAAGATGTACCCAATTGGGATTTTCGCTAACCAGTTTACGGCAAGCTTCTGTACCATATTTTGAATCAGCCACGCTAACCACCAATTTATGAGTAAGCGCTAAGTCTGCAATACAACGGTTAATTTGCTGCATCCCAACTACATTGCCTTTTTCATCGCTTTTAACGCGCCTCGTATCCAGTGGAACTAACCAATGCTTTTCTTGAGCTGCACCATCATTGGGCAATAGTGATACCGTTGAATATTCATGTCCAATGGTAATCGGTTTGTTACCCGGTGCTGGATTAGGGCTGTAAACCACATGGCGATCTTCAACACAGTGTGCACTTTGACGCGACTGTGGTGTCGTATCCGCAATAATGATCACACGGTCATCGCTATGACTCACATGTTCATATTGTATTTTCATCATGCTATCCCAACAATTTGCTACCGACAAACCATCGCTAATCGCATCGGTAATACTACTGTATTCACGTTCAAAGTATGGCGATTCACATAATTCTATAGGTGTTTTGCAGCGATGGCCATGGCTTGAAAGGGCATCGAGTAAATTCATATTGGCATCGCGTCGCGCGGGGAAGATGTTGTAGAGGAATGTACGGAATTGTTTTAGTTTTTCCGTCGCTAACATCGTTTGTTCCTTATTTTATTTTTTCGAACAAACGTTGTTTACAACGTAAAATTTTTTTTCGGTTTCTATGTCAAGCAATTTTTAATTATTTTTATAAATTTATCCAAAGTCCAACATCCAGATTGATCCGAAACAGTATGTTGCAACTACAGAATGCACATATAATGGCGAAAGGTTGCCTTCGACTCATTTTCTCTCCACCAAAACCTTCTAATGAACCTGAAGAGACGAAAGAGCACCAAGATGACTTTAAAAAAAATGGCTCCCAACTAATGTAGCAGATAAAAACCTTGCTGGCGCTTCCTTTGAAGTTCAGAATTTTCAGCCGCAGGAAGGCATTTTTACTTCATCATGGATTTTAGAATTACTGATTTAGCCAATCAATGATTTCTAAAGGTGAATCAATCAACCCATCGGCTTGCCATAAATGGGGTTGATAATCGGGGCGGAGATAACCGTATGTCGCAACGATAATGTACATGCCAGCGGTTTTTGCAGCACGCACATCACCGAGTGCATCGCCGACATAGAGCGAATGCTCGGGATCCGTGCCGGTTAAATAGCAAGCGTGATACAGCGGTTCAGGGTCAGGTTTGCGCTTTGCGAGTGTGTCACCAGCGACCAAGCAGGTATAGCGATTATCTAAATTAAAATGCGAAAGCAAAGGCTTAGCTAACCAGCCCGGCTTATTAGTGACGATGCCCCAAGGAAGGGCATTGTCATCCAAGTAATCGAGTACTTGTTCCATGCCGTCAAAAAATTTTGTCTCACGCGTCATGATTTGTTCATACGTTTCTAAAAATTCTTCTTTTAATAAATCAAATTGTTCATCATTTTCGTCGATGGGAAAGCCCTGTTTTAAAATACCACGCGTACCTTCTGCCACCGCCGGGCGTATTACTTTTAAAGGTAACGTTGGGCGATCATGGTGAGTAAGCACTTGGTTTAATGCCGCGGCAAGGTCGGGTGCCGTATCGAGTAAGGTACCATCGAGATCAAAAAAGAGTGAATTAATGTTGCGTGTTGGCATGATCGTTATCTGTTTTCTCAAAACAAGCTAAATAATTGACGGATACATCTTGGCATAACTCAAACTGGCTGTTGAATGGTTGATAGCGAATACCGGTTACATCTTTGAGTTGCAATGATGCTTGTTGCGCCCAGCGCGATAATTCAGAAGGGCGGATGAGTTTGTCGTATTCATGTGTGCCTTTCGGTAGCATATTTAAAAGATATTCTGCGCCGATAATTGCCAAAAAATAAGCTTTTAAATTGCGATTGATTGTCGAGAAAAACACACTCCCACCCGGCTTTACTAAATCAGAACACGCTTGAATGACACTGCTTGGATCGGGAACATGTTCCAATAGTTCCATACAAGTGACGACATCGAATGATTGTGGATGTTTTTTCGCTAAAGCTTCGACGCTGATGCGTTCATAGTGAATGCTAAGCGATTGTTGTTGGGCGTGCGTTTTTGCCACCTTTAACACCTCAGGGCTGAGGTCAATGCCGGTCACTGTAGCGCCTTCTTTACTCATGGCTTCCGATAAAATACCACCGCCGCAACCCACGTCGAGAACGATTTTGCTGTTTAACGAGGCGTGAGTACTAACGTATTGCAAACGCAAAGGATTAAGCAAATGAAGCGGCTTCATTTTGCCTTCGGGATCCCACCATTCTTTGGCCATGGCATCGAACTTGGCAATTTCGTTGGGATCAATATTAGATTCAAAAGTTTTATTCATGTAAGTAGTGTTGGTTTTGGATTGTGGTTAGTACCGTGTTAATTTCGTGATTAAGTCGTTTCATTAAATCGCTTATCGATCCATGCTGCTGCAGTTTCAAGGTGTCTTCTAATTCGGCGGCAAGTGCTTTGAGTTGAGTCACGCCCGTATAACAACAAGAACCGTGCAGTTTGTGGATGAGTTCTTGTAGCAGAGTATAGTCTTGTTTTTGGTGAGCCGCATTAATTGCATCACGCATGGTGGGTAATTCATTGGCGAACATGCCTAATAATTCCTTTGCAAGTTCTGGGTTGTTGTTGGTAAGTGTTAGCAATTCCTGCCAATCGATAGGACTTTTAACGTTACTCATTGTTATGCTCCATCAAGAAAGATTCCGATTCGTGCATGCCTCACAGTCCGTAATGTTTTGTTCGGGTTGTAAGGTAATATGATTAATATTGTATTCTGATTTCAAAACCATTTTCATCTCAGAAAATACGTTTTCCCACATCGTGATGTTTTTGACATCCACATGAGCCGAAAGTGCTATTTTACCAGAAGATAATGTCCAAATGTGAAGATCGTGAATTGCTTTTACTCCATCCAGTTGTGAGAGGTGCTGAGACACTTGGCGAATGTTGAGATGTTGAGGCACGCCTTCCATTAATACTGTCATCGTTTCGCGCAACAAGCGTAAACTCGATATCATGATAAGGATACCGATGAAAATGGATAAGATAGGATCGATACGCAGCCAGCCTGTAAAATAAATAATAACACCCGATGTGAAGGCCGCAAGTGAACCCAGTAGGTCACCTAAGACATGAAGAAGTGCTGCTTGAACGTTTAAGGTTCGTTCGCTGCGTGTTAGCAGCCATGCGACTAAGAGATTAATGGCAACGCCGATTGCAGCGATGACCATAACGGGAATACCGTTGACCTGCATTGGTGTATGAAGTCGACGAATGGCTTCGACAACAACTGCCACAGAAATAACGAGCATGATGACACTGCTGACCCAAGCTGCGAGTACTTCGGCCCGACCGAGACCGTAAGTATGCTTACTTGAAGGGGGTCTTAGTGCTACCCAGGCTGCGATGGCTGCAATGGTGAGGGTAACCGAGTCGGAGGCCATGTGGCCAGCATCCCCTAGTAGGGTAAGTGATCTAGCCCACCAGCCACCGATGGCCTCAATGCCAGCAAAGCCTAAGGTTAGCACAATGGCAAGCATGAGTACCTTGTGAGAGGCGCTGCGACCATGCTGATGGTGGTGGTCATGGTGATTGTGTTGGTGTGCGTTCATTTGCGGGTATTTTACTATTAAGTATGGAGTTATTCACGAGTTTTTATTGGTAAGTACGCGCCCTCGGTATGTGGAGCGCCGTTTGTGGGTGATTTTCCGCGAAAAACGAGCCTCGTCATGCTTTGAATTTCAATTGCTTGGCTTACGCGATTGGGGTTACTGCTTTTCGGGAATCGCCCTCCTTGGCTGCTAAGTACGTCCATGGTACTTAAGCCCGCAAAACAGTAACCCCAACCTCTCTGCCGCAATTGAAATGCGGTTTTGTAAAATCTCAGTCTATGCTGTATTTTGTTCGTCCATTTAATGAACGATTGAGTGAGACTACCGGTATGAATTGTCCGCATTGTGATTCAAGTGTTACAAAGGGTTTAAAAAAGCTGACGTCTTTAGGGTATAAACAGTTTGTTTGCAGTGATTGTGGTAAGCAATTTAATCAACGCAGTGGCACAGCGTTGAACTTTATCATGTATCCAACGGATGTGGTTAGGACGGTAGTTCAGTATTATTATCAGTTTAAAGTCAGTCTCCACGATGTAGTTGCGTTAATGGTGATGCGGGGTTTTCATGTAACGCATCAAACGGTTCATAATTGGGTGCATCGTTTTGGTCCGGCGCTTGGGATGAGATTACGGGCACGCCGGTATCAAAAATCCAATGACCGTTGGCACGTCGATTGTACTTATTTACGTATTGAAGGCCGTTGGTGTTATTTTTACAGGGCGATTGATGAAAAGGGCGATTTGATCGATGTCTATTTAAGTGATGTACGAGATCAGCAGGCCGCAGAAAACTTCTTCAAGCAGGCGGCTAAAACGAGTGGCATTTATCCTGAGCAAATCACGACTGATAAAGAGCCCGCCCTTTATCCTGCGATCCAAGCTGTCTTTGGTGAGTATACCGACCATCGGGATAATAACTATTTGAATAATCGTATTGAGCAATCCCATCGAGGCATCAAATCACGTATGCGTGTGATGAAGGGATTCAAGAATATATTTTGCGCATTACGGTTTTGTACAGTCTTTGAAGAAATACAGCAGTTTTTTAGAGAAAAAAATAAAAATCTCAGGACAATTCTATCTAAATTTCAAACTTTCAATCAATTATTCCAACAAGCTTTCTGAATAACTCTATTATATTGGACTTTGGATAAATAAAATCCCTTGCCAGTTAGGACAATAATCAAAAAATGTGAGTTTCTAAATCTTAAGCTGTTTTTTGCAGCAATTCGTAGAATTTCTCAGGTGTAAAATTTATTTTATCCAACCATGATTTTACTATCCCAATCAAATCCTCTATTTTTTCAGGGTCTGAGTTTTGCGTCTTTTCTTCAGTCCTCTGAATCGTTTTAATTTTTGAGTTGCTATTTTTGAAAATAGCAGGATGTCGCGTGCGTTTCCCCTGCGTATCACCTTTGGTTCTGCCTTGCGGATTACCGCGTGGTTTGCAGAGATTAGCAGGCGTGCCAACGGTATCAAGCACCGTAGAAAAACCCCGTTGCGTTTGTGAAGGGGTCGCAGTTATTGATGGTTTTTCGTTATCCACTTGGAAGCTCGGCAAATACCGCTCCCATTTTTTCGGTAAAATCGGGGCAAGATTCCTCGCTAGATAAAGTTGCGTATACGCTAATGCTGTCATCCGCCACCAATCTTCTTCGTGCTTAACATCCGGTGTTTGGTATCGGTCAAATAACAGTTTGTCTTTACCAAAACGAAAGTAGTGTTCAATGTCATAGCGTCTATCGTAATAGTGATAGGCTTCTAATGCTGTGATTTCATTACGTCGTTCACCAGCGAGTCCTAACCAGAGTGGATTTTTATATAAAGATTTACCGTTAGCATCAACCGCAACCAATTGCACAACAGTAACAGGATGCTCATATCCTTTAAATTGCTTTGAACCACGCAGTAATTGGTCACGCCATATTTTAATCTCCAATTGGTAAGTTTTGCCACTGCGGGTTGTAATGGGTTGCTGCACAATCTCATCGGATTCACGGTGAGTCGTGCTGTCGTTTAGTTTCATCGCATCACCATAGCGTTTTATACTTCCTGAGGTATTATCTTCTATTGATGCGGGCGCGAAAACATTACGGGTACTGTTAAAACGGAAAAGATGTACCCAATTGGGATTTTCGCTAACCAGTTTACGGCAAGCTTCTGTACCATATTTTGAATCAGCCACGCTAACCACCAATTTATGAGTAAGCGCTAAGTCTGCAATACAACGGTTAATTTGCTGCATCCCAACTACATTGCCTTTTTCATCGCTTTTAACGCGCCTCGTATCCAGTGGAACTAACCAATGCTTTTCTTGAGCTGCACCATCATTGGGCAATAGTGATACCGTTGAATATTCATGTCCAATGGTAATCGGTTTGTTACCCGGTGCTGGATTAGGGCTGTAAACCACATGGCGATCTTCAACACAGTGTGCACTTTGACGCGACTGTGGTGTCGTATCCGCAATAATGATCACACGGTCATCGCTATGACTCACATGTTCATATTGTATTTTCATCATGCTATCCCAACAATTTGCTACCGACAAACCATCGCTAATCGCATCGGTAATACTACTGTATTCACGTTCAAAGTATGGCGATTCACATAATTCTATGGGTGTTTTGCAGCGATGGCCATGGCTTGAAAGGGCATCGAGTAAATTCATATTGGCATCGCGTCGCGCGGGGAAGATGTTGTAGAGGAATGTACGGAATTGTTTTAGTTTTTCTGTCGCTAACATCGTTTGTTCCTTATTTTATTTTTTCGAACAAACGTTGTTTACAACGTAAAATTTTTTTTCGGTTTCTATGTCAAGCAATTTTTAATTATTTTTATAAATTTATCCAAAGTCCAAATCATTGGGCAATAGTGATACCGTTGAATATTCATGTCCAATGGTAATCGGTTTGTTACCCGGTGCTGGATTAGGGCTGTAAACCACATGGCGATCTTCAACACAGTGTGCACTTTGACGCGACTGTGGTGTCGTATCCGCAATAATGATCACACGGTCATCGCTATGACTCACATGTTCATATTGTATTTTCATCATGCTATCCCAACAATTTGCTACCGACAAACCATCGCTAATCGCATCGGTAATACTACTGTATTCACGTTCAAAGTATGGCGATTCACATAATTCTATAGGTGTTTTGCAGCGATGGCCATGGCTTGAAAGGGCATCGAGTAAATTCATATTGGCATCGCGTCGCGCGGGGAAGATGTTGTAGAGGAATGTACGGAATTGTTTTAGTTTTTCTGTCGCTAACATCGTTTGTTCCTTATTTTATTTTTTCGAACAAACGTTGTTTACAACGTAAAATTTTTTTTCGGTTTCTATGTCAAGCAATTTTTAATTATTTTTATAAATTTATCCAAAGTCCAAATTACAGACGCACTGATTAGCTATTAGTTTTTCCTAGGTTAAACTGCTTCACTGTCTTTTCGATAAAGCGCGCGACTTCAGGGCTTGTAAGTCCATAATTTTTAGCCTCATCGATTGCAGCTTTTGGAGCGGCATGAAATTCGGTGATGTTGTTAAACGCTATCATCATCGCAGCTCGATTACCCGTTTTGCAATGAATAAAAATGGGATAGCCTTTAGGCGGATAAATAGCTTTATTAAACTGCTTAATTGTCTCAACATTAAAGTTAGCCAAATCCACCGGAATATGAATGTATTTCATACCCAATTTTTTCGCTGTAGTAGCTTCGTCAAAAGATAACGCTTCGTTTTGTGGCAATAAATTAATATACGTTTTTATTTTGAGTTTTCTAAGCTGTCTCAAGCCGGATATCGTAGGCTTGCCCGCTGCTATGTAAATAGACCCTTCCATGGTAGCAATTTGATACACCTTACCAATGCCCGGAATGTTCTTGGATTGAAATGCCAATTGCGTAGCAGGCTCTAATCCTGCATAAGTGGTTATCAACGCAAGAAAACTCACAACGAGCACAAGTGATTGAAGCAGTGATTTCAATAGTCTCATGGTTCCCTCCCGTTTCTCATCCTATAAATATAGCCCATTTTAAGCCAAATGCTAATGACTCGACAGCACCGATTTCACTTTAGCCTGCGCAAGAGCGGCCTTTATAAAGCCTGTAAATAGCGGATGCCCCTCCCGCGGTGCCGAAGTAAATTCTGGATGGAACTGACAGCCTAAAAACCAAGGGTGATCGGGCAGCTCCATCATCTCCACCAAACGTCCATCGATTGATCGTCCAGATACCACAAGCCCCGCTTTTTCCAGCCGACCGATCAATTCATTATTAACCTCATACCGATGACGATGTCGTTCAACTACCGTGTCTTTGTCATATAATTTATGCGCAATACTGCCCGACTTTAATCGGCAAGGTTGACCGCCTAAACGCATTGTACCCCCTAAGTCGTCGCCTTTTTTGCGCTTTTGCACTTGGCCATCTTCTTCCACCCATTCGCTCACTAGTGCAATGATCGGATAGGGTGTGTCTGGATCAAATTCCGTGCTATTAGCATTGATCAGATTCGCTTTATGTCGTGCATATTCAATAATCGCTATTTGCATCCCTAAGCAAATACCCAAATAAGGGATACCATTTTCTCGCGCATATCGTGCAGCAAGTATTTTCCCTTCGATGCCGCGCACGCCAAAACCACCTGGCACTAGTATTGCATCCACCCCTTTTAATAAATCTTGGCCGTGCAATTCAAGGGCTTCCGAATCAATATATTCAATATTGACCCGCGCATTTCTTTTAATGCCCGCATGAATTAAGGCTTCACTTAATGATTTGTACGAATCCTCTAAATTAATATATTTACCCACCATGGCAATTTTGACTTCATGTTGTGGATTTTTATGAGACTCAACGACTTGTTGCCAGTCACTTAAGTCAGGTTTCACCAACGGCAAACCTAATTTTTCACAAACACGATTATCTAAACCTTGCTGATGCAAAATAATTGGGATTTCATAAATACTCTCAGCATCTAATAAAGAAATTACGTCAGGAACGGCGACGTTTGTGAATAATGCAATTTTAGAACGCTCTGTTTCCGGTAACGGCCGCACCGAACGACACACCAAAATGTCAGGCTGGATACCTATTGAACGCAATTCTTTAACAGAATGCTGTGTAGGCTTTGTTTTGATCTCGCCCGATGCAGCAATATAGGGCACTAATGTCAGATGAATAAATAACGCCTGCTGCGCACCCAGTTCAATACGCATTTGACGAATCGCTTCTAAAAACGGCAGTGACTCAATGTCACCAACGGTACCACCAATTTCAACCAGTGCCACATCGACATCATCAGCACCTTCTTTAATTTTGTGTTTTATTTCGTCCGTAATGTGCGGAATGACCTGCACCGTTGCCCCCAAATAATCACCATGGCGTTCTTTACGAATCACATCCGCATAAACGCGCCCTGTCGTAAAATTATTTTTCTTCGACATGGTGGCACGGACAAAACGCTCGTAATGACCGAGGTCTAAATCGGTTTCAGCACCGTCTTCGGTCACAAACACCTCACCATGCTGAAAGGGACTCATCGTGCCCGGGTCAACATTAATGTAGGGATCGAGTTTTATAAGAGTAACATTAAGGCCTTCTGCTTCCAGAATAGCGCCCAACGAAGCCGAAGTGATGCCTTTTCCTAATGAAGAAACCACACCGCCAGTGATAAAAATATAACGTGTCATGGGAATTCCCGTTTTCAACTAAAAACGGGAATTCATTATACCAGAGCACCCTCGGAAGAGGAAGGGATTAAGAGCATCTCTTGAAATTGTTTTAAAACTATAAAACAATTTTATCGATTTCAATTGCTTGCCAATACGAGAAGAGGGCCGTGTTTTCGGGAGGCGCCATCCGTAGCTGCTTAGTGCGATCCTGGCACTAACGCCCGAAAACACGGCCCCCTTCTCTTTGCCACAATTGAAATGCTATTTAATTAGCTGAAAATAGATTTCAAGAGATGGCCTTAAGAATTGTTTTTTCGACGTAACAGCAACCCCGTCAGCAAACCCAGGGCGCTAACGACGACTAAAACCCACATGGCGTGGTCATAGCCTGTGAGGTTCTTTAAAAACTCAGTCAACTATTGACTCATATGCTTCTATAATAGAGTTATTCAGAAAGCTTGTTGGAATAATTGATTGAAGGTTTGAAATTTAGATAGAATTGTCCTGAGATTTTTATTTTTTTCTCTAAAAAACTGCTGTATTTCTTCAAAGACTGTACAAAACCGTAATGCGCAAAATATATTCTTGAATCCCTTCATCACACGCATACGTGATTTGATGCCTCGATGGGATTGCTCAATACGATTATTCAAATAGTTATTATCCCGATGGTCGGTATACTCACCAAAGACAGCTTGGATCGCAGGATAAAGGGCGGGCTCTTTATCAGTCGTGATTTGCTCAGGATAAATGCCACTCGTTTTAGCCGCCTGCTTGAAGAAGTTTTCTGCGGCCTGCTGATCTCGTACATCACTTAAATAGACATCGATCAAATCGCCCTTTTCATCAATCGCCCTGTAAAAATAACACCAACGGCCTTCAATACGTAAATAACCTCAGTTCTGGATAACTGCGTATAAATTATTCTTTATATTGTTGGTTTTTATTCCTGGTTTGTTTGGTCGCCAAGAATAGGCAATTAGCGCTGCAAGGGTATTGACTAAAAAATTAATCGGACTACGATGACGCGAATGCTCAACATGATACAAGTTTTTCAACTGATCGATAATCGTTTCTACGATGCCACGTTGTTTTAGGAAAAACTTTTCAAATGCAGAAAGCATTTTGTTCTTCATATTTTTACGGACTTTTGTCACAAATTTTAAATCGTGTTTTGCCAAATCGTCCGCAAGATCTTTTCCAAGATACCCTTTATCGCCAGCGCCCAACCCCTTTAAATTAGCCATTAATTTTCTAACAACAGCGCGATCATCCACGTTCCCTTTCGTTAAACAAAAACGGATTAATTCCCCTTGATGATTAATCACAATATGTAGTTTAAAGCCGTAAACCCAGCCCATTGTGCTTTTACTGCGTTTAGCAATGCCTTTGAAAACCTTGTTTCGATAAATTCGTTTATTGTGGCATACGCGTAGTGTAGTTGAGTCAATATAATACAATCCCGTGTGTTTGCCCTTTCTCGAAAGCAAATAGGCGGCGAGCATCATTAGCGCTGCTGATTGGCAGGCGACAAAACGTGTGTAACTCAGCGCCGTAGGAAAATACTTCTTCATGTCTTGTAAAACACATCCACAATAAAAATCCTTAAATGTGCGATAGTGACTCATTTGAAACAACACAATGATGGTGCCAATTTCAGACAAGCTCATTTGCATCGCTCGATCTCGTTTTCTGTCTGGGTTCGGTAGCAAATACTTTGATTGACCTTTCAAATAATCCTTGCAAAAATCATCCATATCACAAAAAATCTCCGTGACCGGTGCCAACATGATTAACTCCTGTTACATTATTTAGCTGTAATTTTGGAGCTAAATTTTAGCGGTTCCGGTCTTTTTTTCAATTATTTCATTCACTTATTCCTTTTCTTATACAGAACTCAGGTTAAATAAGTACAATCGACGTGCCAACGGTCATTGGATTTTTGATACCGGCGTGCCCGTAATCTCATCCCAAGCGCCGGACCAAAACGATGCACCCAATTATGAACCGTTTGATGCGTTACATGAAAACCCCGCATCACCATTAACGCAACTACATCGTGGAGACTGACTTTAAACTGATAATAATACTGAACTACCGTCCTAACCACATCCGTTGGATACATGATAAAGTTCAACGCTGTGCCACTGCGTTGATTAAATTGCTTACCACAATCACTGCAAACAAACTGTTTATACCCTAAAGACGTCAGCTTTTTTAAACCCTTTGTAACACTTGAATCACAATGCGGACAATTCATACCGGTAGTCTCACTCAATCGTTCATTAAATGGACGAACAAAATACAGCATAGACTGAGATTTTACAAAACCGGGTGAGCACCCCAAAAATGCACGGAAAAATAGGTTACGATAATGGGACATTATCGGAGATTGCTCAGAAAATAAGCAAAAGTTAATTTTTGTACAGAAAGATACCCTAGAGTTTGTTTTTTTTTCATAAAGTATTAATTTTTTTTTGTAACTATATCTATCTCGACTGAAAAACAAGACAGAGTTGTTGGATGGCTGACTAATTCAGATTATACGCTTGCTCCATAAATGCTTAATGAATTTTTGTTAGATTTATTTCAGCGACGGATGTTGAATTGGAGCTGAAGAATGCCGCATAACAAACCGTACAGAAAAAAAGGACCAATCAAATGAATGAATATAAAAAATCTGTTCATGAAATGTATTGTGATTTTAAAAAAGCGTTTCACGAGCTTATAGATTGTGCGAACGATAAAACAACCCCTTTAGATGTGCTGTATTCAACGTATTCTAATTTTAAAAAATCGCATTGCGATTTCACAAACAAACATACACCGGGTGAGAGCACGAGAAAGTCGCTGCTCTCCTGTAATGGAACAAAGATTGATGTTTATCGGTTGTTTGCTAACCTGCTGCATCCTGAATTTTGCAACAAGATAAAAAATAAAGAGAAACGTATCGAGCTAATGAGTAAGTTTTCAGGGTATACTGAAGGTGAACTTCGGGCTGTGGTGGATCTAGACTTAAAAGCACTTTCAAATCTTTGTAATTATACAGCCAACCGTGATGTAATCCACCAGCGCGCGTATACAATGTCCGGGCATACAATGTGGGGAAGAAAAAATCTCTCTATTCAATGTAAAGGTTCTCATACGATGCGCGCCATGGAGAGCGAAGCGAAGGCGCGTATTCCGCGGCAGGCTGGGATTTTTTGCCGAGCGTAAGCGACTGCAAAAAATCTTTACGAGGCGTCGAGTCAGTTGAGAGCCCGTGCGTAGTCGAGCCGTGAGGTCGCGGAGCGCGGGTGAGGAGGACGTCCGCGGTTATTTAAGTTGTCGCGTATTGCGAGTCGATTATTGACAGGGATGGCAATAATCGGTTTTGTAAAATCTCAGTCTATGCTGTATTTTGTTCGTCCATTTAATGAACGATTGAGTGAGACTACCGGTATGAATTGTCCGCATTGTGATTCAAGTGTTACAAAGGGTTTAAAAAAGCTGACGTCTTTAGGGTATAAACAGTTTGTTTGCAGTGATTGTGGTAAGCAATTTAATCAACGCAGTGGCACAGCGTTGAACTTTATCATGTATCCAACGGATGTGGTTAGGACGGTAGTTCAGTATTATTATCAGTTTAAAGTCAGTCTCCACGATGTAGTTGCGTTAATGGTGATGCGGGGTTTTCATGTAACGCATCAAACGGTTCATAATTGGGTGCATCGTTTTGGTCCGGCGCTTGGGATGAGATTACGGGCACGCCGGTATCAAAAATCCAATGACCGTTGGCACGTCGATTGTACTTATTTACGTATTGAAGGCCGTTGGTGTTATTTTTACAGGGCGATTGATGAAAAGGGCGATTTGATCGATGTCTATTTAAGTGATGTACGAGATCAGCAGGCCGCAGAAAACTTCTTCAAGCAGGCGGCTAAAACGAGTGGCATTTATCCTGAGCAAATCACGACTGATAAAGAGCCCGCCCTTTATCCTGCGATCCAAGCTGTCTTTGGTGAGTATACCGACCATCGGGATAATAACTATTTGAATAATCGTATTGAGCAATCCCATCGAGGCATCAAATCACGTATGCGTGTGATGAAGGGATTCAAGAATATATTTTGCGCATTACGGTTTTGTACAGTCTTTGAAGAAATACAGCAGTTTTTTAGAGAAAAAAATAAAAATCTCAGGACAATTCTATCTAAATTTCAAACCTTCAATCAATTATTCCAACAAGCTTTCTGAATAACTCTATTATAGAAGCATATGAGTCAATAGTTGACTGAGTTTTTAAAGAACCAAATTTTTTAATCCGTCATTGATGTTTGTGCTCTGATTTATCAGAGTGGTTTTTAACTGCTCTAAAAAAGCGTGGGTACGCGCACGTCCATCAAATGTCTGTAAGATATTTTTATCCAAGATAAAGGTGTTATCGCACCAATAGTCGTGTAACGCATCTTGAAATAAAAGACGAAAGTGTTTGTGTTGAAATAAATTGAGTAGCGGCATCGGTAGTACCGTCACACTCACCGCATACTGCGCAATCCGATAAATCACATTTAATAACAATTGGTAATCCTGCTCACCCGATGGATTGTCTGAGAGGATATTCAAGACCGCTGACAAACATTCTCCAGAAACACTCGATGTTTCTCCTTTTAAGTGGGCCGCTAACGTGTTAAAAAGCGGCACTAGTACCGTTCGCTGATAACGGTTAGGTCCTAACGGATTAAAATGATGGCGCGCGGCAAGCGCTGTGAGCGGTTTTTGTGAAAACTGCTGGACGAAGGTAGTGTGTTGTGCTTTAAAAGCTTGAGAGTACGGAACACCTGAAGCACTGAGGCGTTCATGGGTAGTGTCATTTGTAGTAGCTGCTGTCTACTCATCCTGAAAAAACGCGCGCCTCTGATCAAACTGACGACGTGCTTCAGGGTTCGATAATGTGGCGTACGCTTGATTGATTACCGTCATGCGCTCGTGGCTTCCACCGACATCCGGATGAAAAAGGCGTGCCTGATTTCGATACGCGCGTTTAATGGCTTCTTGAGTTGAGTCGGCTGTAATCCCTAACGCTTCATATAAATCCCGCATGTTTATCCCTAATGCTGTAACGACAGTGTTGAAGTATTTTCAGGTAAAAGCGCCACTCTCTCTTTCTCAAAAAAATAACTATAGGGGCTTTGTGATAAGTGGTGCCAGCGTGCGTCATTGTCTTTGGCTAATCGTATTAACATAGGCCAGGCTTGTTCGCTGCCTAGATTCGCGGCACGCAAATAATAATGAAATGATTTTTCATCATTTGTTGGAATACCCGGGTGATCGCTTTGGTAAAAATGACCGAGATGGATTAAAGCAGGAATATGCTTTAAATCGGCCGCTTGATCATAAAAACGCAGCGCACGAGAATAATCGCTAGAAATCCCTGCTCCATCGCGCTCATACCATTGTCCCAACAAAAAATAAATGCAAGCATTACCATTGATCTCCTTCGAACCTAAAATTCCCTCGGCAAAAGCAGACGCATTTTGATCGGCGCTAATCCGCGCAAAAACATCCCAATTAAATAGATTTGCTTGATGAAGCACTTTCAGTGCGTTAAACACGAGGACGTTCTTTTCACCGGCAATACAGAGTGCCATGACTCGGATAGCCATCTCGAAAGACAGCTTAGCTTGCTGCTTTAGGGGATAAACTACAATTTTTTGTAGCAACTGAAACTTATCTTCTTGCGTCAGGGGATCTGTTGGTGCATGCGATTGTATCAATACGCTTAACCATCGCATGAATTCAGAGCGTGTTCTAAAAAATTGACGAAAAGGTCCTTTGCTTGCTTGATAATAGGTGTCTATCGTCTTGATATCTTGCCATGTCGGCATCGCCTTATCCTGAAAAATTGAAATCTCTTTTTGACGCTGCAAAATGATATGTCGGAAGCGGCATAAAAAATAGTTAAGGGAACATTAAATTACAGGGAAATTCCAAAAATTTGGATTTCTTCGGATTAAGCTCACGTCCGAGGCATCAAATTGCAGAGAATCCTGTTTGAATGCTGATTGACAGGTTCTTTAAAAATCAAATAATAACTGAGCAGCACTATCTTTAAACCGCCTGCCCTCTTCGATGTATTCTAAAACTGAATTACCCGATCGCCAACGACCGTGTTGCTTTAATGTGATTAATGGCGCACCACGGCAAGCGGCTTCAGTCGTAGAACCGCGTCTCAAGGAGTGGCTGGTAATCTGATCGGCATTGGGCAACTTAGCGTTATGGGCCAGGCGTTTTAATTCGCTGTTCCAATGGTGTGACGAGATAGGTGACTCAAGAACCTTGCCTTGATTCGTGATCTGACGAAAAAGATACCCTTCGTACTTTCCTGACGCATCGCGCCACTCCAAAAGGGCGCGCACAGGGCAGTAGTGATCAGGGCCAAAGGGAATGGCGCACACAAACCCCTCCCCACTTTGATCGGTTTTGCTGCGCGGCAGTTGAATCGTCATCCCTTCGGGTACAAAATCGATAGACTCCCATACCAGGTTCACCAACTCAGACCGACGAAACGCACCAAAGTAGCCTATCAATAAGAGTGCTTTATGCCTTATATATAGTAAGGACGAGTGCGTCTCTAAATATCCAATTAACTGCAACAGCGCGGGCAAACGCAGGGCTTTCGCTTTCACTTTCGGTGTGCCGTGTGTTCGTGCGATTGCGGTGATTTTTTCTTTAATGTTGGACTTTGGATAAATAAAATCCCTTGCCAGTTAGGACAATAATCAAAAAATGTGAGTTTCTAAATCTTAAGCTGTTTTTTGCAGCAATTCGTAGAATTTCTCAGGTGTAAAATTTATTTTATCCAACCATGATTTTACTATCCCAATCAAATCCTCTATTTTTTCAGGGTCTGAGTTTTGCGTCTTTTCTTCAGTCCTCTGAATCGTTTTAATTTTTGAGTTGCTATTTTTGAAAATAGCAGGATGTCGCGTGCGTTTCCCCTGCGTATCACCTTTGGTTCTGCCTTGCGGATTACCGCGTGGTTTGCAGAGATTAGCAGGCGTGCCAACGGTATCAAGCACCGTAGAAAAACCCCGTTGCGTTTGTGAAGGGGTCGCAGTTATTGATGGTTTTTCGTTATCCACTTGGAAGCTCGGCAAATACCGCTCCCATTTTTTCGGTAAAATCGGGGCAAGATTCCTCGCTAGATAAAGTTGCGTATACGCTAATGCTGTCATCCGCCACCAATCTTCTTCGTGCTTAACATCCGGTGTTTGGTATCGGTCAAATAACAGTTTGTCTTTACCAAAACGAAAGTAGTGTTCAATGTCATAGCGTCTATCGTAATAGTGATAGGCTTCTAATGCTGTGATTTCATTACGTCGTTCACCAGCGAGTCCTAACCAGAGTGGATTTTTATATAAAGATTTACCGTTAGCATCAACCGCAACCAATTGCACAACAGTAACAGGATGCTCATATCCTTTAAATTGCTTTGAACCACGCAGTAATTGGTCACGCCATATTTTAATCTCCAATTGGTAAGTTTTGCCACTGCGGGTTGTAATGGGTTGCTGCACAATCTCATCGGATTCACGGTGAGTCGTGCTGTCGTTTAGTTTCATCGCATCACCATAGCGTTTTATACTTCCTGAGGTATTATCTTCTATTGATGCGGGCGCGAAAACATTACGGGTACTGTTAAAACGGAAAAGATGTACCCAATTGGGATTTTCGCTAACCAGTTTACGGCAAGCTTCTGTACCATATTTTGAATCAGCCACGCTAACCACCAATTTATGAGTAAGCGCTAAGTCTGCAATACAACGGTTAATTTGCTGCATCCCAACTACATTGCCTTTTTCATCGCTTTTAACGCGCCTCGTATCCAGTGGAACTAACCAATGCTTTTCTTGAGCTGCACCATCATTGGGCAATAGTGATACCGTTGAATATTCATGTCCAATGGTAATCGGTTTGTTACCCGGTGCTGGATTAGGGCTGTAAACCACATGGCGATCTTCAACACAGTGTGCACTTTGACGCGACTGTGGTGTCGTATCCGCAATAATGATCACACGGTCATCGCTATGACTCACATGTTCATATTGTATTTTCATCATGCTATCCCAACAATTTGCTACCGACAAACCATCGCTAATCGCATCGGTAATACTACTGTATTCACGTTCAAAGTATGGCGATTCACATAATTCTATGGGTGTTTTGCAGCGATGGCCATGGCTTGAAAGGGCATCGAGTAAATTCATATTGGCATCGCGTCGCGCGGGGAAGATGTTGTAGAGGAATGTACGGAATTGTTTTAGTTTTTCTGTCGCTAACATCGTTTGTTCCTTATTTTATTTTTTCGAACAAACGTTGTTTACAACGTAAAATTTTTTTTCGGTTTCTATGTCAAGCAATTTTTAATTATTTTTATAAATTTATCCAAAGTCCAATTAATGGAAAGATCATGGGTGGGGTCTGGCATACGATGGAGTTGATGCCATTTTCGGATCATGCTGAGTCGTCGTCGCAAAGTACGAGGATTCACCTGATCGGTACAGGTGTCGAGATACTGCAACACCCATTCAACATCCGTTGGCAGTGCCCTCCCCGTTTTTGTCAGGAAGTCCTGAAGATCAGAATAGTACGCCAGACGCGTACTCTCACTCATCGAGGCTTGTTGATCGATGACATCCGGTTCGTAATACACGTCCTCCAAATCATCAGCAGCAGAATGACAAGCAATAACGTCCTTTTTGTTATTTATTTGCACAAACAGTTCCTTTTCGCTCAAACGGTTATTTTTTGTTCAAAAATAGCTCTTCTATTTCTTTCTTGTTTATTCTATCAACATTCTCCGATAATTTACTATTATCGGATATTATTCAAAAAATAAGCACAAGTTAATTTTTGTGCAGAAAGATACCCTAGAGTTCGTTGCTTTTTTCATAAAGGATTAATTTTTTGTAGCCAAAATTAAGTTTCTAGTGAAACTAAAGGCTTAATTTTGTTTCTGAATAAAACAATCAGTTGTGCATTGTTAAAATTCTTTGAAATTTGCATGTCTATTCGGTTAGGGATAAAAATTTTTGTTTCTCGCCAGCTATAATACTCAATGATTTTTGACACGAGCCATGATGTGTCGAAGAGACGGCAGAAGGTAAAAAATATGGAAAACACGGCAGACAAGATAACTATGAGCCCGGAAAGTCTTAATGCATTTTTTTTTGAAAATTTAGTTGAAATCAGGGAACTTCCTCAAAAATTAGACAAAGCTATAGAGGATTTAAGCAAACTGGTAGAAATTGATAATGACCCCAGCCCAGTCTGTCTTAAAGGTGTGCATTCCATTTTGCGTCCTTTTATCACAGTACTCCATTCCTCCACGAAATGTGAAGACGATAGGATACCTGCTGCATTAAGAAGTGATTACAAAAAAATATATGCGCCAGTTCGTAGTTTGTACGATGAATGTATGAACAATATTGTTCATACTGATCCCCAAGACCTACAAAAAAATATAAGTCTGGCTTGCTTTGCTGATCTTCGAGCAATCAAGAAAATTGAAGAAAGCACTGAAAAATTAGACGCTGAAAGAACAGCAGTGATTTTAAATAACATAAACACTGCTTTACTTGCTATTAAAGAAAAACTCCCTTCTTGTATTGAAAATATGAACAAAGCTAGCTATGAACGCAAAAAATGTTTTAACTCGAAGCAATCAATTTTTAATTTTAAAAAGCAGCGTAAAAATTTGGTTATCGAAGACGGAAATACTGCTCCTATATTAAGCAAATATAACCCTCTAGGGGGGGGCTGTAAATTGGACTTTGGATAAATTTATAATCAATTTTATATATCCACCGCCTAAGGCGGTGGATATATAAAATTGATTATATTCACGCCAATGGCTCACCTTGTATTTCTGCTTGGGAATCGTCCAACCTTTTTTGTTTGGATATTTATTTGGCATATGAGGCGCCCTCTGCTTAAAAATCGTGGGGTGCTGGTTATAATATAGACAGCAAAAAGTACATAGATTGTTCATATTTTAGTTAGGCAACAAAGCCACGCTTTTATCTGCCGATTCCGTTTTCCTGTAACGAGGCGACTGAATAGTTAAAAGCGCTAACCGTTTTGACAAGCAACTGTAATCCGGTGATTTTATATTAAGGGCTTTCATCTTGAAAATTGAATTCATAAACCCTTGACATTGCCTCAACGCTAAACGAAAAACTTGCCGAATTTCATGGCAGGTAATGATCGCAAGATCCGTGAACTTTTGGGGTGCGCCTTTGCCATCATACACACGATCTTTTTCATACCACGAATGAATAATATCATCGGATATCCAGATTTCAATATTGGCACGATTGCGTAATGCATTATTATATTCACGCCAATTGCTCACCTTGTATTTCTGCTTGGGAATCGTCCAGCCTTTTTTGTTTGGATATTTATTTGGCATATGAACCGCCTTCTGCTTGAAAACCCTGGGGTGCTGATTATAATATAGACAGCAAAAATTACATAGATTGTTCATGTTTTAGTTAGGCAACAAAGCCTAAAAGCGTTGTGGCTATCGCCCTTGACTCCACTGGGTTAAAACGGTTTGGCAGAGGTGAATGGCATCAGGAAAAATATACATTATCAGCCAAACGGAGTTGGCGTAAATTGCATATAGCCGTTGATAATAAACATATTATTCATGGTAATGATTTAACGGATCGCTTTACGGCGGATTGCCAAAGCGTTGCAACGTTATCAAAGCAACTTACTTGCAAAATGGGCCATGTCAGCGCCGATGGTGCCTACGATAAGAATCCTGTTTATGAAATATTATCAAATTACTTTAAAGGAGCCGCTATAATAATTCCGCCTGATAGTGATGCTGTTTATGATAAAAATAATCATACACAACGTAATGGTAATGTTAAGCAACTAAAAGCATTGGGCCGAATGGCTTGGCAACGAATAAGACAATACGGTTATCGGAATTATTCAGAGTTGGCGATTCAACGCTACAAAAGAATATTGGGTAGTACGTTACATGCTCGAGATTTTGTACGGCAAAAAATCGAATCAATGATCGGTTGTGGTGTGTTAAATAAAATGACACGGCTAGGAATGCCGGCGAGTTATCGTTGCGCCTAAATTTTGCGACACAGACAAAGCCGTGAGGTTAGGCAACAAAGCCTGCCCGTAATTTCATTCCAAGCGCCGGACCAAAACGATGCACCCAATTATGAACTGTTTGATGCGTTACATGAAAACCCCGCATCACCATTAACGCAACTACATCGTGGAGACTGACTTTAAACTGATAATAATACTGAACTACCATCCTAACCACATCCGTTGGATACATGATAAAGTTCAACGCTGTGACACTGCGTTGATTAAATTCCTTACCACAATCCCTGCAAACAAACTGTTTATACCCTAAAGACGTTAGCTTTTTTAAACCCTTTGTAGCACTCGAATCACAATGCGGACAATTCATAACGGTAGTCTCACTCAATAGTTCATTAAATTGACAGATAAAATACACCATAGACTCAGATTTTACAAAACCCTTTGCCGCGCAACGGTCCTTGTAGTAAAGTGTCATTGGGTGACTTTAGAAGTGGATCGATGGGAGTATCAGCACTATTCAATGCTGATAGAGGTGCGGGCGGATCCACTTTATTCGGGGCTTCTTTGTGTTGCTCGATTCATTGATATAAATCCGGATTTTCGAGAAGGTGTTGGTGTAAAACCGTTTCGTAGCGATTCAGCAATTCCTCAAGGTAGGGAAGAGCGTTCTCACCAGAAGCTTTGGCTGGGTTACCCATGGAATCATGCTCCTTATGTATAATCAATTTTATATATCCACCGCCTTAGGCGGTGGCCTGGGCAAAGGCTAAGCCGTTGTCAACCTAGGTCTACTCATGGTACTCAAGTTGAGTTATCCGCATAACTTAGCTTAGAGGTAAAAACCATGAGTAGATTTAAAAGATTATCACACGTTTGATTTGGTGTTGTGAATATCACATTGTTTGGGTTCCTAAATATCGATACCGGATATTGCAAGGTGAAGTAAAACGGGAGATTAAAAAGACACTTCAGGTTTATTGTGGTAGGATGGGTTGTGAAATAACAGAGTTGAACATTCAAGCTGACCATGTGCATCTTTTGGTGAAGATGCCACCTAAGCAATCGATATCAAAGTTGTTAGGAGTATTAAAAGGAAAAACGGCTATTCAGGTATTTCGCCAATTCCCAAACCTGAAAAAGAAACCTTACTGGGGAAATCATTTTTGGGCTAGAGGATATTGTGTTGATACGGTGGGGCTGAATCAAGAAATGATTAGGAAATACGTTAAATTTCAGGAAAAGGAAGAATTAAGTCAGGATCAACTACAGTTTTAATTTTTGGCAGGTGCTGAGAATAAGTCAGCCCCCTTCTAGGGGGCCAACCAAATCCACCTTCTAAGAAGGTGGATTCTTTAGTATAGATACCAAAAATGAAATAGATTGTTCATATTTTAGTTAGGCAACAAAGCCTTGAAGAATGATGGGCATAATAAACTGTCCGGTAAAACGGGTCTACATCGAGACATTAATTATGAACTTTACAGATTTGATTTTGAATCCAGGTTTCCCAGTACTTAATACCCCATCAAGCATGAACAAAGAACATTTCTTTAGATTAGATTTTCAAACAATAGTCTTAGAGAAATTAAAAGACAATCAGTCTGTCAGCATCGAAGAAATGTCTGATATGTTCGGTACAAATTTGAATAGACACATTGGCAGTAATTCAACATTTAAGAGTAAGAAACAATTAACTGAATATTTAATGGTTATTTATAATCGTTTGAAAAGTGACAACATCTCTGGCGATGAAAAAATAGCAATCAAAAATAAAATTTTAGAGGCGGCTGAAGCCTGCTCTCCAGGGTTTATGAATAGCATACAGGATCTTATTACAGGTTTTGTAACGCCAAAAACAGTTTCTGCACTATTATATTGCTATCGAATTGATCTTTTAAATAAAGCAAGGTCGGCTACTCCTGATGTTCATTCTTATGAAAAATATTATACAATAGCGAACACAATTGGATTAAAAGTGCGCTCTTCCTTAGCAATTGAAGATATTTATAGGGGGGATGTCAGTAACGATCAGATAGAAAAAAACATTATTTTATCTTTTAATATGGGCTATACCCCTTACAAAATTGTAGAAAACTTATTTATCTCATCTTTTGCTGAAAGGGGGTATTTAGGTCGAAAAAATGAAGGCTATGAAATAGAAGTTTATGAAAAAATTTTAAACTTCTTTAAAGAGGCTATCTGCCGCCCAACACTATCTTACAATGACTGCTTTGTTATAGATGAAAAATCATGGTCTATAATCGATATTGATTGGACAAAAATCATATCATTTTTAATAGAGTATTTTGAGAGAGAAAAATATTTTCATTTCAAAAAAGAGGATCAAGTTTGTGTAGGCCAAGCAGAAGACTTAGCATTACAAATAGACAAAAAAGACCTAAGGCAAACTCGATTAGTCGTCAAAGGTTTGACGATTTTTCTTGGAAATATTCGGCATTTAGATAAAGATAGAATAAATGTTTCTTGCCTGTCTAGATTAGTCAACAGCGCAAAGATAGAAGAAGAGCAAAAACACTATATTTTATCGATATTCTATTTAAATGGATTCGACATTTTAATAAGAAAAGAATCTCTCAAAAATACTTTGCAGGGATTTATCTCCAATAGACACTCACTGAATAAATTTCGTGCCATGATACAAGTTCTCGATGTAACAAGGATTGCGGCAGTTTGCGAAGCCATGCAAGATAGCTTATCGACGATCATCGTAGATGGATATCAATTTGGATACTTATTGAAACCTCTCAGTGCCCACCAGTGCCTAACAGTGTGTGAACGCTTAAAAAGTAAACTCATGCCGATAATACAGAATGGAGAGGGATTTAAAGCTATATTACTAGATCTTGATACAACACAACGTACCAGTGTTTGTGAAGCTCTGAAAGATAGACTAGCGATAATTAACTGGAATACTCATAACTTTAAATCTATGCTAGAGACTATCGACACATCACAACGCACAGTAGTTTGTGAGGCACTGAAAGGTAAGTTACCAAAGATTATTCGGGATGGGCATGAACTTGGAGCTATACTTCAAATGCTCGATAACGCGCAACGTACAGCAGTTTGTGAAACCATGAAAGATAGATTATCGATCATCATTCAAGATGGGAGTTCACTCAACACCGTACTAGAGGTTCTCGACACATCACAACGCACAGTAGTTTATGAGGCACTCAAAGATAAGTTCCCAGAGATCATGCGGGATGGGCATGAACTTGGAGCTATACTTCAAATGCTCGATAACGCGCAACGTACAGCAGTTTGTGAAACCATGAAAGATAGATTATCGATCATCATTCAAGATGGGAGTTCACTCAACACCGTACTAGAGGTTCTCGACACATCACAACGCACAGTAGTTTATGAGGCACTCAAAGATAAGTTCCCAGAGATCATGCGGGATGGGCATGAACTTGGAGCTATGCTTCAAATGCTCGATAACGCGCAACGTACAGCAGTTTGTGAAACCATGAAAGATAGATTATCGATCATCATTCAAGATGGGAGTTCACTCAACACCGTACTAGAGGTTCTCGACACATCACAACGCACAGTAGTTTATGAGGCACTCAAAGATAAGTTCCCAGAGATCATGCGGGATGGGCATGAACTTGGAGCTATGCTTCAAATGCTCGATAACGCGCAACGTACAGCAGTTTGTGAAACCATGAAAGATAGATTATCGATCATCATTCAAGATGGGAGTTCACTCAACACCGTACTAGAGGTTCTCGACACATCACAACGCACAGTAGTTTATGAGGCACTCAAAGATAAGTTCCCAGAGATCATGTGGGATAGGCATGAATTTGAAACTACAGTTCGCTATTTTAACCTAACAGAGCGCAGCAAAATTTGTGCTGATCTGACAAAAAAATTATCGGGAAGTGCTCAAACAGAAAAATACGGTTCAAAGCCTATTTTTGAGGGGCCTGCCAACTTTTTTAGCAGTTTTAAGGGTGTACCTAACCCCAAAAAAGCGTGTTCTTGGGTTCTGTCAAAACGGTTCCTTAAAATGTAAGGCGGCTTTGTTGCCTAACCTCACGGCTTTGTTTGTGTCGCAAAATTTAGGCGCAACGATAACTCGCCGGCATTCCTAGCCGTGTCATTTTATTTAACACACCACAACCGATCATTGATTCGATTTTTTGCCGTACAAAATCTCGAGCATGTAACGTACTACCCAATATTCTTTTGTAGCGTTGAATCGCTAACTCTGAATAATTCCGATAACCGTATTGTCTTATTCCTTGCCAGGCCATTCGGCCCAATGCTTTTATTTGCTGAACATTACCATTACGTTGTGTATGATTATTTTTATCATAAACAGGGCTTTGTTGCCTAACCCCACGCCTTTGTTTGTGTCTCAAAATTTAGGCGCAACGATAACTCGCCGGCATTCCTAGCCGTGTCATTTTATTTAACACACCACAACCGATCATTGATTCGATTTTTTGCCGTACAAAATCTCGAGCATGTAACGTACTACCCAATATTCTTTTGTAGCGTTGAATCGCCAACTCTGAATAATTCCGATAACCGTATTGTCTTATTCGTTGCCAAGCGATTCGGCCCAATGCTTTTAGTTGCTTAACATTACCATTACGTTGTGTATGATTATTTTTATCATAAACAGCATCACTATCAGGCGGAATTATTATAGCGGCTCCTTTAAAGTAATTTGATAATATTTCATAAACAGGATTCTTATCGTAGGCACCATCGGCGCTGACATGGCCCACTTTGCAAGAAAGTTGCTTTGATAACGTTGCAACGCTTTGGCAATCCGCCGTAAGGCTTTGTTGCCTAACTAAAATATGAACAATCTATGTACTTTTTGCTGTCTATATTATAATCAGCACCCCACGATTTTTAAGCAGAGGGCGCCTCATATGCCAAATAAATATCCAAACAAAAAAGGTTGGAGGATTCCCAAGCAGAAATACAAGGTGAGCAATTGGCGTGAATATAATAATGCATTACGCAATCGTGCCAATATTGAAATCTGGATATCCGATGATATTATTCATTCGTGGTATGAAAAAGATCGTGTGTATGATGGCAAAGGCGCACCCCAAAAGTTCACGGATCTTGCGATCATTACGTGCCATGAAATTCGGCAAGTTTTTCGTTTAGCGTTGAGGCAATGTCAAGGGTTTATGAATTCAATTTTCAAGATGAAAGCCCTTAATATAAAATCACCGGATTACAGTTGCTTGTCAAAACGGTTAGCGCTTTTAACTATTCAGTCGCCTCGTTACAGGAAAACGGAATCGGCAGATAAAAGCGTTGTGGCTATCGCCCTTGACTCCACTGGGTTAAAACGGTTTGGCAGAGGTGAATGGCATCAGGAAACATATACATTATCAGCCAAACGGAGTTGGCGTAAATTGCATATAGCCGTTGATAATAAACATATTATTCATGGTAATGATTTAACGGATCGCTTTACGGCGGATTGCCAAAGCGTTGCAACGTTATCAAAGCAACTTACTTGCAAAGTGGGCCATGTCACCGCCCATGGTGCTTACGATAAGAATCCTGTTTATGAAATATTATCAAATTACTTTAAAGGAGCCGCTATAATAATTCCGCCTGATAGTGATGCTGTTTATGATAAAAATAATCATACACGACGCAATGGTAATGTTCAGGAAATAAAAGCATTGGGTCGAATGGCTTGGCAGCGAATAAGACAATACGGTTATCGGAATTATTCAGAGCTGGCGATTCAACGTTACAAAAGAATATTGGGTAGTACGTTACATGCTCGAGATTTTGTACGGCAAAAAATCGAATCAATGATCGGTTGTGGTGTTTTAAATAAAATGACGCGGCTAGGAATGCCAGCAAGTTATCGTTGCGCCTAAATTTTGAGACACAAACAAAGGCGTGGGGTTAGGCAACAAAGCCTCACTCTACGTAAGCTTAAATCGTCATTGTTGTAATTTTAAGCACTGAAGCGCATAAAAGTTGGATTAATATTGTAGATATCAGATCAGATATCTATATACTCTTAAGAGTGATATTAGAATTAATTTGGAGGGACTGTTTATTAGTTTGTGTAAATCGCGTCAGTCAGAATTATGAATCAGCCATTGTGTTAACTGATTTTTTAATTTTATCAAAAACTACATTGCGTTCAAATTAATTTCCTCTCTTATGAATTTTAAGTTTTATACAAAATCCGCCAGGCGATCTTCAAACATAAGGGCAAAACGATTCATGGCGGCACCCCAGTCTCGAATCGGCATGGTCCATTTTTTGGCTATATTTTTTAACCCTAAATAGAGTTGTTTTAAAGCGGCATCGTCCGACGGAAAAACTCGTTTATTTTTAATAACTTTTCGGATACTCATGTTCAGTGATTCAATAGCGTTAGTGGTATAAATCACCCTCCGAATTTCTGCCGGATAAGCAAAAAATGGCACAATGCGCTCCCAATGAGTCAACCAACTTTTGGCAATCGAGGGAAATTCAGCATCCCATTTCTCAGAGAAACTCGTCAGCGCCAATTCTGCTTCTTCAACCGTACTGGCCGAATAAATAGCTTTTAAGTCAGCGGCCACTTCTTTTTTCTTTTTCCAACCCACATAGCGCAATGAATTCCGCACCATGTGTACAATGCAAAGCTGTACTTGAGTGTTAGGATACACAGCGCCAATCGCATCAGGAAAGCCCGTTAGCCCGTCAACGCAACAAATCAGGATATCTTCTAGGCCTCGATTTTTTAACTCCGTTAATACATTCAACCAGAATTTAGCGCCCTCATTTTGGCTAATCCAAATACCTAGCAATTCTTTTTGCCCATCGATATTAATTCCTAAAGCCAAATACAATGCCTTATTGATAACCTTTTTATCTTGCTGCACTTTAATCACTAAAGCGTCCAAATACACAATCGGATACACCTTGTCCAACGGACGACTTTGCCAAGCCTTCACTTCTTCAATCACTTCGTTGGTTACTGTAGAAATGAGACTCGAACAAATAGTTGTGCCATACAAATCTTTCAACTGATCTTGAATATCACGGGTAGTCATACCCCGTGCATAAAGACTCATAATTTTGTCATCCAAATCATCAAAGCGGGTTTGATGTTTTGGAATCAATTGCGGTACAAACTCATTGTTACGATCACGAGGAACCTCAATGGTCATCTCGCCATCTGTTGTTTTGATCGTTTTTTGGCTGTGCCCATTGCGGGAATTACCACTATTGTTGCCAGACACTTCGTGTTTTGCATAACCCAGCGCGTCCGTCAGCTCCCCTTCCAGAATACGCTCCGTCAGTGCCTTTTTTAACTCCTTTAACAAACCAGTATCACCGAAAATATCAGATGCGGTCTTGGTATGTTTGAGAAAATATTCCACAACCTGTGGATCTAATTTATTGGTTTTCATTGCCATAGTCAAAGACTCCGTATAATTTTAACGACCTTTCCCTGACTATCGCATTTACACAATCTTATTTACAGACCCTTTGGTTTTTTTACAGCGATGCTTGTTGGCCCATTTTGCTCGTCGTTATCAGAAAGTTTTTCGATTGGCATTAGATATACGGGCATAGCAGCTTGTTTCAATATTTCTGCAACTATTTTTGGTGGTTTATCGCCCGTTCTGTTTTCATTGATACAGTTCACTGAGGATCCAATAGTGTATTCAATTATATCTATTTTTGTATCTTGTGCTATTGCTTTGGCTAGCCATGCGATGAGCCAAAAGGAGGCTGATTATGCAAGAACGTATCAATAAGTTAGGATTAGAAGCAACGAATAATCTGTATGGCTATATGCATAGCATGTCCCCGATAGGGCAAGCATTTGTAGACTACTCTCAAAATAAGCCGAATAAACCCATGTTAGATATTGGTTGTGCTTATGGAATTACGACAATTCCATGCCTTGAGAATGGTGTAAGTGTAATAGCATGTGATATTGATTCATATCACTTGGAAGAACTGAAAAAGAGGGCGCCTAAAAGATCATTATCTTCACTCAAAATAATTTGTAAGCATTTCCCTAATGACTTAGAGCTGGGGGAAAACTCTGTTTCTGCAGTCATTATATCGCATGTACTATCGTTTTTGACGAAAAAAGAGTTGTTGGACGGATTCAATAAACTTAGCCACTGGGTATGTAAGGGTGGAAAGATATTTATATTGAATTATACGACTTATCACAAGACACTCTCTTCCTTTATCCCAGATTACGAGAAAAAATTAAAAAAACGTAAGCTATTTGCTGGAGAGATAGAAGACAAGCGCAAATACTCGAAGCATAAATTAATTAATACATCAGTTCCCAATCGCTTGATGTTATTTGATAAAGAAACGCTAACATTTCTATTAGAGAGCAATGATTTTCAAATCGAATATATGGAGTATATAGGTGGCACGAAAATTGGTGTTCCCCAACCATTTTGCCTTGATGGAAAGGAATGGGTTGGTTGTGTTGGAGTAAAAAAATGAAAGATCAATTTAAGTTGCCACATTTTTATTTAGTAACCCCTGATTTTAATGGTGACTATGGTGTGTATTTAAACAATTTAGAAAGATCGCTTAATAACGGTATTCGGTTAGTACAGTTAAGATCAAAAAATTTGAATGTTGAGAATTACGTGGAGTTGGCAAAAAAAATCATACCAGTTATACGTTCATATGATGCTAAAGTTGTTTTAAATGGGAAAAAAATTCTATTGGAAACGTTAGACGCTGATGGAATACATATGCCTAGTAGTGAATATCAAAAATTGGATAAAAGGCCTATAGATAATAAGCATTTATTATCTGTTGCTTGTCATAATGAGGAGCAAGTAAGACAAACAGTGAAAGTGAAAGCAGATTTTGCAGTTCTATGTCCAGTTTTTTCAACACCCAGTAGCCCAAAAGGCATACCTATTGGATGGGAAAAATTCACAAAAATATTAGAAAATATTAATTTTCCTGTTTATGCTTTAGGTGGGTTAAGCCTTAATGATTACGAAGAGGCAAAGAATCATGGTGCTTACGGGCTTGCAGCGAAAAGGGCGCTGTGGAATTTACAAAACCAGCTTCCAAATGGGGTCTGTAAATAAGATTGTGTAAATGCGATAGTCAGGGAAAGGTCGTTAAAATTATACGGAGTCTTTGACTATGGCAATGAAAACCAATAAATTAGATCCACAGGTTGTGGAATATTTTCTCAAACATACCAAGACCGCATCTGATATTTTCGGTGATACTGGTTTGTTAAAGGAGTTAAAAAAGGCACTGACGGAGCGTATTCTGGAAGGGGAGCTGACGGACGCGCTGGGTTATGCAAAACACGAAGTGTCTGGCAACAATAGTGGTAATTCCCGCAATGGGCACAGCCAAAAAACGATCAAAACAACAGATGGCGAGATGACCATTGAGGTTCCTCGTGATCGTAACAATGAGTTTGTACCGCAATTGATTCCAAAACATCAAACCCGCTTTGATGATTTGGATGACAAAATTATGAGTCTTTATGCACGGGGTATGACTACCCGTGATATTCAAGATCAGTTGAAAGATTTGTATGGCACAACTATTTGTTCGAGTCTCATTTCTACAGTAACCAACGAAGTGATTGAAGAAGTGAAGGCTTGGCAAAGTCGTCCGTTGGACAAGGTGTATCCGATTGTGTATTTGGACGCTTTAGTGATTAAAGTGCAGCAAGATAAAAAGGTTATCAATAAGGCATTGTATTTGGCTTTAGGAATTAATATCGATGGGCAAAAAGAATTGCTAGGTATTTGGATTAGCCAAAATGAGGGCGCTAAATTCTGGTTGAATGTATTAACGGAGTTAAAAAATCGAGGCCTAGAAGATATCCTGATTTGTTGCGTTGACGGGCTAACGGGCTTTCCTGATGCGATTGGCGCTGTGTATCCTAACACTCAAGTACAGCTTTGCATTGTACACATGGTGCGGAATTCATTGCGCTATGTGGGTTGGAAAAAGAAAAAAGAAGTGGCCGCTGACTTAAAAGCTATTTATTCGGCCAGTACGGTTGAAGAAGCAGAATTGGCGCTGACGAGTTTCTCTGAGAAATGGGATGCTGAATTTCCCTCGATTGCCAAAAGTTGGTTGACTCATTGGGAGCGCATTGTGCCATTTTTTGCTTATCCGGCAGAAATTCGGAGGGTGATTTATACCACTAACGCTATTGAATCACTGAACATGAGTATCCGAAAAGTTATTAAAAATAAACGAGTTTTTCCGTCGGACGATGCCGCTTTAAAACAACTCTATTTAGGGTTAAAAAATATAGCCAAAAAATGGACCATGCCGATTCGAGACTGGGGTGCCGCCATGAATCGTTTTGCCCTTATGTTTGAAGATCGCCTGGCGGATTTTGTATAAAACTTAAAATTCATAAGAGAGGAAATTAATTTGAACGCAATGTAGTTTTTGATAAAATTAAAAAATCAGTTAACACAATGGCTGATTCATAATTCTGACTGACGCGATTTACACAAACTAATAAACAGTCCCAAACCAAAATACAACTGGGCTATGAAATACTTTGCTAAACTTTCTCCATATAACCAATGAAAAAGAAAAATCGATCCAACACCCAAACATATTATACTAAATGGTTGAGACCAACTCTTAATTTTGCTGCCAAGAAAACCAAAGTAAATTACTAACACCGCTGTAAGAAACAAATTTATAAATGTTAATAAGTAAACATTATCTGGATCTAGTGCCAAAATCTTAACAGCATGTGCAACCATATAAACAAAAATTACGTATGGAATAACTACTGCTAATTGAAAAACTCCAATCCCTTTAATGATCTGTTTTTTGGATTCTAGTAATGTGTATGCCCATCGATTAGTTGAAAGGCTATTTCTTGACTTTATGTATTCGCTAAATTGATCTGACTCCAAAAGCTTTACTCTTAAAATAAAGGCCACTACTCCTAATACACTACTAAATAGAAAAGGAACTCGCCAGCCCCAAGAAACTAAATCAGCTTTGCTTAAACCAACTCGAACTAACAAACTAAACAGAGTGGCTAACGCCATACCAACGAATACGCCTGCAATACTAATGCTAGAAAAAAATGATTTTTTTTCTCTTGGTGATGATTCATAAAGATAAGCGAGCATGCCTGCATGCTCGCCACTTGCAGAAAAACCCTGCATTAATCGGAACATAACTAACAATACTGTAGAAGCTATTCCAATGCTTTCATAAGTCGGAAGTAACCCTATAGCAACTGATGAAATTGTCATCAATACAACAATCAAGATAATGGTTTTCTTCCTGCCAACCTTATCCCCTAGATACCCCCAATAAAATGCGGCTATTGGCCTCACCAAAAAACCTATTGAAAATACAATAAAAACCTTTAACAAAGATACTGTTTTATTACCGCTAGGGAAAAACAACTCAGCAAGTATCGGTGACATAATCCCAAATAATGAAAAATCAAACCACTCCAATGCGGTGCCACTAAGGCAAGTTACTATTAATCCTTTATTTTTCATAATAATATTTGTTCAAATAATTAATTAGTTGAACCCTTCTATTACACCCAGTTTTGTTTTTAATGTTTTCAATGTGTTTCTCTATAGTTTTTGGCGTTACACATAAAACACCTGCTGCTCCTTTTGCTGTCATACCGTCACACAACAAGCTGGCTACCTCCTCTTCCCTTCTAGTTAACACCACTGAAAACCCACGATGATGACTGCTGATTGATATTTTGCTGTTTACTATACTTGAATCATTAAGTTCACGCCAAGGTAAAATAAGCTTGTTTTGCTCTGCTTCAGCAATGATTTTCTTCGCCCGGTATCTAAAAAATCTTCTGAAATTGGTTAAATCATCCCTGTTATTTAAATAGTTGTTAACGGCTGCATGATTGGATACTGACGTATAAAACGCGCAATACTCTGTGAAATCCTCCTGGTAATCAATAACGAATAAGCAATTAGCATGATCAAATAGCTCTCTTTGATCTTTAAGTTGATTAACAATTCTATCACGCGTTTTCTTAGGAAAAGATTGGACCGCATAATCGTAGACAACAAATTTTTGGCCATCGAATAAATCTGGTGTGTACACTTGCTTTATATGCTTCTTTATGAAAAAAGAGTGCTCTAATGCACTAACATCGCTCCATAGCTCTGTTCGTGAACCATCTCTATAAATTTTAGAGTAAGAGAATGCATTAACATCCATCTTTCTAAATAGATTTTTACAGATCTGCTTCATTTCAGTTGCATAGCAAAATGCCGGGTTGTTTTTTTGTGTACCATCCATAATTTCACTCACACCATGTTCAAATTCCCCTATGCTTACACTTTGGGTATTTAAGCTGTATATTGTGCTAAATTATTACAATTTTTTAAATCCAGTGAATATAACTTTCATTCCTCTCGATCAAACTCTTTCTGAATTTGTTAATTAGCATCTAAATGAGGCCACCCAACCACATCGCATAAACCATCTACTTTCTTGTTCTCTTTTTAGCCCATAAAAGCGCAGGATGTTTTTTGATTAAACTAAAATCTACTAAGCTCTCGTCATCAATAAATAGTTCAGGTTTTACACCTACTCCATTTATAACAGCCCGAATAAACTCAGCTTCTGATGGGGTGTAAGGTAACAAGGTTTCAAATTCCTTCCGAACATTACTGATAATGACAGTTGTCCATTCTTTTACAGAAGAAAACCCATCGCAAAAATTATTTTTCATCACAGGAATTAATTTATTTTTCAAATCTCTGTGGTCAACTGTAATACCATCGCTAGTTAGACTTAGCATGTCCTTTTTAGAACACATTGCTGAATATAAAATGAAGATGATACGAAGCTTGCTTTTATCTATGTTGGTGTACTGAAACAATTCATTTGCATCAAAAAAATCTCTACCTGTTTGACGCTCTAGCAATGCTGTCAATTTACCAGCAGCCAGTTCATGAATATCTAGAATTTGTAAATTTGTAACTTGCCTGTCTGCCATTGTGATACTATCCCGTTGTTCAACTGGCAGCAGTGGTGCTCGATACATAAAATTAATATCGACTTCGATGTTGCCCTGATTTCCTAATGAGCTTGGATAACGCCAAACCATTTTCCCACCCGCATGTTCCCTTGGGTTTCTTAGCATCGTTAACCCCATACGCTCAAATAAACGTTTGATCCTATTTTCAACTTCAGGCCTTTCTTCCAACATTGTGCTGCGATCAATAGCGCCTATGTAGTTTAAATCTGCATCCACAGATAATCTTGGCAAATCAAAATGAAAAAGATTGAGTACCGTACCGCCTTTTAAGGCTAATCGTGTCGTCAAATAACTATCATTTGCAATTGCATTTAATATTTCCATGAGCCATATGACTTTTTCAATAATTTCTTGCCGATATCCAGAGATTTTCTTCTCTTTTAATAATCGCTCCTTAGAGAGTATCATTATTTGGTTCCTCCCAGATTTTGTTGAGTACGGCAAGAGGAACAACTAAGTTCCACCGTTGCAGACTTTTTACCGGGCCTTTATGGGCTTTTTCCATATAGTGCCGTGATTTGGGTTTGTGATGAGCAAGCTGGTTAAGCTGCTCTTCTTTGACAGAAAATTGTTCTTGGTGTTGTTCTAAAAAAAATCCCACTTTAGCTATTGTCGTGGCATTTCCAAGCCGTATAGCATAGTGTATTATCCGCTCAATATCTAAAAAATTAATGGATTCAAAAGAGCGCCATATCTCTTCCCAGCCTCCCGATAACTCCGGGCGATGAAGACAGTCAACCAACGTGCGTTCAATCGTTGTGACTCGTATATCCATCCCCATACGATCATGCAGCTTAGTTTCTAAGCATACATCATCTGGCTTTAGTTGGGTTGGGTGGCTTAGTTGCTGATACTGTCCGTATTCAGAAAATAATAAGCCAATTCGTTCATCTGAATTAAAGTAAACGGTCGAAGCAAGCGAATAAGCAAGCGCATGAAATTCCATCGCCGTGTGATAGCTAATTACAGCATCATTCGTCATACGGCCTGCAATGAGAAAATAATCGCTTTCTATGTAGATGCCCGGTAAATAATCGTTTGTGACTAGATAATATCCGCGTCGTATACGGGCTAGATGTTTTTTAGCGAGATGGTATTGCAAGGCAGCTTTTAGCGTATTTTGATTGAAATCTCCTGAAGACGATAAATATTCCACTAGCTCGTCATAGTGAAACAAGGGGTTTTTTTTAAAAAATGCCTGAAAGCGCATGATATGTTGACTCTCTAGCAACTTAATACTAACAACATTAGTATCTACTAATATAAAGAACAACAGACGTATTAATTTAGCATTTTTATACATGAACATCAACCTGATTATAGCCGAATAATCTGAACCCGCTGTCTTATCCATTCTCACTAATCTTGATTGCTGCTACACGCCCAAAATTTTATACTTAATTGAATATTAATGAATTTTTCTGCTACATCTCTAAATACTTTCTGGTTGTCTTGCTACAAATCCGAATACTTGATTCATGCCCTGCTCATGTCACATGCTCCCCTGTAGACGTCACATAAAACGGTTCTTTAAAAACTCAGTCAACTATTGACTCATATGCTTCTATAATATTGGACTTTGGATAAATTTATAAAAATAATTAAAAATTGCTTGACATAGAAACCGAAAAAAAATTTTACGTTGTAAACAACGTTTGTTCGAAAAAATAAAATAAGGAACAAACGATGTTAGCGACAGAAAAACTAAAACAATTCCGTACATTCCTCTACAACATCTTCCCCGCGCGACGCGATGCCAATATGAATTTACTCGATGCCCTTTCAAGCCATGGCCATCGCTGCAAAACACCTATAGAATTATGTGAATCGCCATACTTTGAACGTGAATACAGTAGTATTACCGATGCGATTAGCGATGGTTTGTCGGTAGCAAATTGTTGGGATAGCATGATGAAAATACAATATGAACATGTGAGTCATAGCGATGACCGTGTGATCATTATTGCGGATACGACACCACAGTCGCGTCAAAGTGCACACTGTGTTGAAGATCGCCATGTGGTTTACAGCCCTAATCCAGCACCGGGTAACAAACCGATTACCATTGGACATGAATATTCAACGGTATCACTATTGCCCAATGATGGTGCAGCTCAAGAAAAGCATTGGTTAGTTCCACTGGATACGAGGCGCGTTAAAAGCGATGAAAAAGGCAATGTAGTTGGGATGCAGCAAATTAACCGTTGTATTGCAGACTTAGCGCTTACTCATAAATTGGTGGTTAGCGTGGCTGATTCAAAATATGGTACAGAAGCTTGCCGTAAACTGGTTAGCGAAAATCCCAATTGGGTACATCTTTTCCGTTTTAACAGTACCCGTAATGTTTTCGCGCCCGCATCAATAGAAGATAATACCTCAGGAAGTATAAAACGCTATGGTGATGCGATGAAACTAAACGACAGCACGACTCACCGTGAATCCGATGAGATTGTGCAGCAACCCATTACAACCCGCAGTGGCAAAACTTACCAATTGGAGATTAAAATATGGCGTGACCAATTACTGCGTGGTTCAAAGCAATTTAAAGGATATGAGCATCCTGTTACTGTTGTGCAATTGGTTGCGGTTGATGCTAACGGTAAATCTTTATATAAAAATCCACTCTGGTTAGGACTCGCTGGTGAACGACGTAATGAAATCACAGTATTAGAAGCCTATCACTATTACGATAGACGCTATGACATTGAACACTACTTTCGTTTTGGTAAAGACAAACTGTTATTTGACCGATACCAAACACCGGATGTTAAGCACGAAGAAGATTGGTGGCGGATGACAGCATTAGCGTATACGCAACTTTATCTAGCGAGGAATCTTGCCCCGATTTTACCGAAAAAATGGGAGCGGTATTTGCCGAGCTTCCAAGTGGATAACGAAAAACCATCAATAACTGCGACCCCTTCACAAACGCAACGGGGTTTTTCTACGGTGCTTGATACCGTTGGCACGCCTGCTAATCTCTGCAAACCACGCGGTAATCCGCAAGGCAGAACCAAAGGTGATACGCAGGGGAAACGCACGCGACATCCTGCTATTTTCAAAAATAGCAACTCAAAAATTAAAACGATTCAGAGGACTGAAGAAAAGACGCAAAACTCAGACCCTGAAAAAATAGAGGATTTGATTGGGATAGTAAAATCATGGTTGGATAAAATAAATTTTACACCTGAGAAATTCTACGAATTGCTGCAAAAAACAGCTTAAGATTTAGAAACTCACATTTTTTGATTATTGTCCTAACTGGCAAGGGATTTTATTTATCCAAAGTCCAATGTAATGTCTGCATGAATAGGACTTGTCATTCTAACTGTTTTTCATTACAGTCGCGCTATGAAGCTCAAAAACTTTGAAGTCGGCTTAGATAAGCCTCTCTTTTTAATCGCTGGTCCTTGTGTGATCGAGAGTGAGCAACTCGTCATGGATGTGGCGGGTGAGCTAAAAGAAATCACACATAAGCTCAAGATTCCTTTCGTTTTTAAGTCTTCCTTCGACAAGGCAAACCGTTCATCGCACTTAAGTTTTCGGGGGCCTGGCGCTGAAAAAGGCTTAAAAATACTGGAAGCGGTTAAAAAGAAAATCAAAGTGCCAGTGCTGACGGATGTTCATGAAGACACACCCCTGAATGAAGTCGCCTCGGTGGTCGATGTATTGCAAACGCCAGCTTTCTTATGTCGACAAACTAACTTTATTCGGCAGGTTGCCTCCTGCGGTAAGCCGGTTAACATTAAAAAAGGACAATTTTTAGCCCCTTGGGATATGAAACAAGTTGTCTCTAAGGCAATCACAACTGGTAATCAGCAAATTATGGTATGTGAGCGTGGCGTTTCATTTGGATACAACAACTTAATTTCGGATATGCGATCGTTGGTCGTCATGCGAGACACACAGTGTCCTGTTGTTTTCGATGCCACACACTCGGTTCAGTTGCCCGGAGGTCAGGGGACTTCTTCGGGTGGGCAGCGTGAATTTATTCCTGTTTTAGCACGTGCCGCGGTGGCTGTCGGAATCTCGGGGTTGTTTATGGAGACACATCCAGATCCGGATAAGGCATTAAGCGACGGCCCTAACTCTTGGCCCCTCGACAAAATGAAATCCTTGTTGGAAACTTTGGTTGTTCTCGATCGAGAAGTGAAAAAAAACATTTAATTCAGGTTATAATAAAACTTATGGCAACAATTACGGACATTGATGCACGCGAAATTTTAGATTCGCGTGGAAATCCCACTCTAGATGTGGAAGTGACTTTATCTTCAGGTGCGAAAGGATATGCTGCTGTGCCATCCGGTGCATCGACGGGTGAGCGAGAGGCGTTGGAATTGCGTGACGGTGATCCTACCCGTTATGGTGGGAAGGGTGTGCGTAAAGCTATCGCCAATGTGAACGGCCCTATTCGTGATCTTTTATTAGGGCAAGATCCAGCCTCACAAGAAGAAATTGATCGGCTCATGATCGATTTAGACGGCACTGAAAATAAAAGCAACTTAGGCGCCAATGCTATGTTAGGTGTGTCGATGGCTGTTGCTTATGCAGCGGCAAAAGATGCAGATGAACCTTTATATCGCTATCTAGGTGGTGAAGGTCCATTTACTATGCCTGTGCCCATGATGAATATTATTAACGGTGGTGCGCACGCCGATAATAATTTGGATATACAAGAATTCATGATCATTCCTGTGGGTGCGCCAAATTTTTCAGAGGCATTGCGTTATGGTGCAGAGATATTTCATGCATTAAAAAGACGTTTAGCGGCGCAGGGCTTAGCCACTTCTGTTGGTGATGAGGGCGGCTTTGCGCCGGATTTACCCAATCATGAGGCCGCATTTGAATTTATATTGGAAGCGGTCGGTGATGCTGGTTATCAACCGGGTAAAGATGTGTATCTTGGGCTTGATATGGCGAGCTCTGAATTTTATAAAGATAACCGTTATCAATTTGAAAATAAAAAAATAGATAGCGATGCAATTATCGATAAAATTGCAGCTTGGGTTAAAAAATATCCTATTATTTCTATTGAAGACGGGTTGGCTGAAAATGACTGGGATGGTTGGGTTAGATTAACTCAACGCGTTGGCGACTCAGTGCAACTGGTTGGCGATGATATTTTTGTTACTAATCCTGCTATTTTAGCTGAAGGAATCGATCGAAAAGTGGCGAATGCCATTTTGGTCAAGCTTAATCAAATTGGGACCTTGACCGAAACACTTGCTACCATTGGATTAGCAAAAAGTGTGAATTATGGTGTGATTATTTCACATCGATCGGGTGAAACCGAAGATACAACGATTGCCGATTTAGCGGTGGCAACTGCGGCTGGGCAAATTAAAACGGGTTCGTTGTGCCGTTCTGATCGGGTTGCCAAATACAATCGATTATTGCGCATCGAACAAGAATTAGGAGAGCAAGCACCGTATGCTGGAACAATTTTATGAAGCCAATCATTCTTATATTAGCTGCGCTATTCATATTGTTACAATATGAATTGTGGTTTGCTGCAGGTGGTGTCGTGACGGCATATCGCTTGCATACCAATATTGTGAAACAAGCGCAGGCCAATAAGAAATTACAAGAACGCAACGCTATTCTCATGGCTGATATTAAAGATTTAAAGCACGGTAATGATGCCGTTGAAGAACGTGCTCGAAATGATTTAGGCATGATTAAAAAAGGTGAGGTCTTTTATCAAATTGTCCAGCCTCAATCGGAGTAATACCGGCTAAAACTTCACCCACTATAACTCTGTAATTAAAAGTGCTAAGCTTACACCCTCAAAAAAAGGGATAAGTATGGTACGTGTATTAATATCCAATGATGATGGAGTCTATGCTAAAGGGTTGGCTATTTTAGCCAAGACCATAAAAAGCATTGCTGAAGTGGATGTTGTGGCTCCCGATCGTAACCGCAGTGGTGCGAGTAATTCTTTATCCCTAAATAGCCCTCTTCATATTAAACACCTAGAAAACGGTATGATCAGTGTAGAAGGCACACCTACCGACTGTGTGCACTTGGCGATTACCGGGTTGCTGTCAGAAATGCCTGATATGGTTATTACAGGCATCAATGAGGGTTCCAACATGGGTGATGATGTGTGGTACTCTGGCACGGTTGCTGCAGCCATGGAAGGACGATTTTTAGGTTTGCCGGCATTAGCCATTTCATTGGCAGGTGAAAAATTTATTCATTTTGAAACGGCTGCAAGAGTTGCGCGTTCTTTGATGGAACACATTTTATCCGACCAATTACCACCCAGTACAATTTTAAACGTGAATGTACCCGATGTGCCCTATCATGAATTAGCGGGTTATGAAGTCACACGATTGGGAACGCGTCATCGTGCCGAACCCACCATTCGACAAATTGATCCGCGCGGTCACCCCATTTATTGGGTCGGCCCTGCTGGTGCCGAACAGGATGCGGGACCAGGAACGGACTTTCACGCGGTAAGTCGGCATGAAGTGTCTATTACTCCTTTGCGTGTTGATTTGACGCATTACGAAGCATTTGATCAGCTATCGAGCTGGGTAAATAGGTTAGAAGTGAATGAAAAGGTTCAACGTTAAACTTCGTTGCCGATTTTTCTTTTTTATTATTTTTATCGGTTTGCTGACGGCTTGCTCGAGCGGATCTAATTACGCTCCCGTCGTTAATGCCTGGACTCAACCGAGTGCCGATTCCGGACTTTATCGTGTTAAAAAAGGTGATACGTTATATTCCATTGCTTGGGCATTTGGTTTGGATTATCGTGCCTTGGCAACAGCGAATCATTTAAAACCGCCTTATGAAATCCATGCTGGTCAAACATTGCGCATGACGATTATTCCACGTGAACAAGAACAAAAATCAACCATTGTCACTAGAAAAAAAGCACAGCCAGTTTCAAAATCTAAAAAATCTACAAAAGAACGAATCTATGTCGCGCAATGGCCTGCTAAACCTGTTACCCACTGGGTCTGGCCGGCAACCGGTCGTATCATTGATCGTTTTAGTGCCAGCTTGGCTGGTAACAATGGGATCAATATTGCAGGTCGATATGGTGAACCTGTTCGTGCCGCTTCGAACGGAATTGTAGTTTATAGTGGAGCTGGGGTACGAGGTTATGGTAATCTTATAATTGTAAAGCACAACAATAGTTATCTAAGCGCATACGCATTCAATAAACGGCTCATGGTGAAGGAAGGTACAAGAGTTCGTGCGGGGCAAGAAATTGCCGAGATGGGGCGTGATAATTCAGGGAAGGTCATGCTGCATTTTGAAATCCGCCGTAATGGTAAGCCGGTGAATCCATTGAAGTATTTATCGTGAGTGTTGTGTGCGATTTAGACGGTCTAGTTAAGGATGACGATGGCCACTAAAAAGCTTAAAACGAAGTCGTCGCGAAAAACCAAAAAACCGACGAAACAAAAATCTGTTTCTCGTAAAAAGGTTTTTCCAAAGGCAGTTTCTCGTAAGAAACCAGCGACAAAAAAAACGAAGCCGAGAGCTCGACGGAAAAGAACTGTTGAATCGGGCGGTGATCACGGTTTTATTTTTGTAAAAACCCGCAAGACCACTAAATCCAAAAAAGAAGATACTGAGCTTGCTGCTGCGAATGCAAAGTCACGCCGAAAAAAAGCTCGCGAAACACGTTCTACAGATCCCACACAAATCTATTTGCGTGAGCTTGGTTATAAATCATTGCTCACCCCCAAAGAAGAATTAAAAGTAGCGCGCCTAGTACATAAAGGCAATAAAGAGGCGCGTGCAAAAATGATCGAATGTAATTTGCGGTTGGTTGTGAAAATTGCGCGACATTATGTCAATCGCGGGTTAGCGTTTTTGGATTTAATTGAAGAGGGCAACCTAGGGCTAATGACGGCGGTTGAAAAATTCGATCCAGAACGCGGGTTTCGATTTTCGACGTATGCCACATGGTGGATCCGACAAACCATCGAGCGCGCCATTATGAATCAAAGCCGAACGGTACGCTTACCCATCCATGTAATCAAAGAATTAAATATTTATTTACGTGCGGCAAAAAAATTGACGCAGCAACTGGATCATAAACCGAGTGCTGAGGAAATTGCTAGCATGATCGATAAACCGATCAACGATATCCGTCGCGTCATGGATTTAGCGCCAGGCGCAACATCGATGGATACACCGGTTTCCGAAAACGGGCAAAAAACATTAGTAGACACGTTGGCGGATGACAACAACATTGACCCTGCGAAATTAATTCAAGACGTCGATCTGCATGACCATATTGAACGATGGTTAAATCAATTGGATGATCGCCATCGTGAAGTTGTTATTCGTCGCTTTGGTTTGCACGATCATGAAAAAGGTACACTAGAGGCTGTTGGAAAAGCCGTTGGTTTAACACGTGAGCGTGTTCGCCAGTTGCAAATTGATGCACTTGCGCAGCTTCGTGAAATGATCGAAGCTGAAGGACTAACCGGCGAAGAGACTGAAGACTAAAACCCACGTTTTTGCAATTCAGAGACGGATTGCGCTTTTGCAATCGAATCAGCAATGTGTTTATGTAATTGTCGGCTGACGTGTGAAGTTGTGAAAATGCCACGCAGTAATTGCTGATCATTTTCTTCATCACTCGTTACTAGGGCATAATGCGTGCGTCAGCTTTTCAGCGTCACGACAATATTACCGACTTTTGCTCGCTCGATATCTTTATAATTAAAGGCAGCAATTTTATTGATCCCCGTCATAATCATTTTCACTAAAACTTGTGAGCGCTTGATGCGTCTCTCTTGGATGATAGTGATTGGTACCTCACCCAATATATCTTCAGAACTTATCACACCAATGATACTCTCATTTTTTTCCACCAATAATAAATGCACACCGTGGAGCTTCATTTCATTTAATGCATTGTCCATCGGCTCATCGGGACTGATCGTGTGAGGGTGTTGTTGCGTAAAATCGGTCATCACTGCAAGTGCAGGATCATCCAAGTGAACCACTTGGGGTTCGCGCTCCGATCGTAAATACGCATGAGAGGGTGAGAGTGTTACCGTTTTTAGTATTTCGTATTTAGCCATATTCAAGGTGTCCTAGTGGTAAAGTCTTGCTGTGGATTTTGAAGCATGATGGGATAGATGGCAAGTTCGTGATTTAGGGCGAATGGCTTTCAATTGCGGCAAAGAGAAGGGGTTCGTATTGGCAAGCAATTGAAATCGATAAAATGTGTTATGTCTTTAAGACGATTTCTAGACGGCCCCTTAATGGCTTTGGGGGTGGCTGCCTGAATCTTAATTCTTATGTTAGAATTCCTAACGTTAATACTGAGCGGAGAAATTCTAGTGGCCGAACTAAAGCAAGGTTGTACGAAACGACTTTATGAAGTCTCTCAAGATGAGCTGCCATTATGCTGCCCCTTACCAGAATATCGCCTGTGGGATGCGCATCCGCGTGTTTATTTGCCCATCGAACGCGAAGGTCATGTGACCTGCCCCTACTGTGATGCTGAGTACGTTCTCAAGGACTTCACGGGAGATCGAGTTTCGTGAAAAAAACACTGGTAGTAGGCCCTGCCTGGGTGGGTGACATGGTGATGGCTCAAACGCTGTTTAAGCTATTGAAACAGCGACAGCCTGACATGAGGCTCGATGTCTTAGCGCCCCCCTGGACCAAGCCACTGCTGGATCGTATGCCTGAGGTGAATGAATCGATCGACTCACCCTTCGGCCACGGTCAGTTACATATTGGATCGCGGCTTCGTATGGGCAAGCAATTACGTCCTCGTGGCTATGAGCATGCCATCGTGCTGCCAAATTCGTTTAAATCGGCCTTAGTGCCTTTCTGGGCAGGGATTCCGCGTCGAACGGGCTGGGTTGGTGAGCAGCGCTATGGCGTGCTCAATGACCTCAGAAAGCTCGATAAGTCGCGTTTACCCCTCATGGTCGAACGCTTCATGATGCTGGGTCTGGAAAAAAATGAATCGTTACCTGAAAAGCCACAGGTGCCAGCATTGAATATTTCGACTGCGAGTGTGGCTAAGACACTACAACACCTGCAACTCAGGCAGTCAGAGCAGCCGATATTTGCACTGTGCCCGGGTGCTGAGTTTGGCCCTTCAAAACGTTGGCCCACAGAATATTATGCAGAAGTTGCGAATGAAAAGCTGAGTGAAGGCTGGCAAGTTTGGCTGTTTGGTTCGGCAAAGGATAAAACGGTAACCGATCGCATCGATGTGTTGACTGATCATCGTTGCGTAAATTTAGCGGGGCGAACTCAATTAAACGAAGCGGTGGATTTGCTATCAGTGGCTACGATGGTTGTAACCAATGATTCGGGTTTAATGCATATTGCCGCAGCATTGGGGCGCCCATTGGTTGTCATGTATGGTTCAACATCGCCAGACTTTACGCCGCCTTTATCGGATAAAGTGAAGATTTTATCGCTAAAATTAGATTGCAGTCCTTGTTTCAAACGCGATTGCCCATTCAAGCACTCAAGGTGTATGCAGGATCTAAAACCTAACCTGGTCTTTGGTGCGATGGATTCATTGTAAGGATCTCTTGATTAAGGATTAAATTAACAGATAAAGGATTAGCAAAATGACCATCCTAAAAAAATTATGCATTTTCGTTTTTTTAGTATTCAGTACGTCGGCCTATTCATCACAAATTTTATTTTATACCGATAATTCTTTTTCTAATGCGAGTTTATCTAACGAGCGCAATATTCAATTCTTTGAAAAACATGCGAGTCAAATCGATATCATCGCCCCGCAAATCTATCAGATAGCAAAAAATGGAGTTGTATGGGGTTCGATCGATCCACAAGTTGTGTCCATTGCTAGAAAATATAAAGTCAAAATAATGCCGCTGGCGATTAATCAAGGTTTTAGCCAAGATGATTTACATACGTTTTTAACAACTCCCTCAGCAATCAATCGAGCGATACAAGCGCTCATCGCGCTTTGTCAAAAAAACAGTTTTTATGGCATTCAGTTTGATTTTGAAAATATTAACATCGCTGATAAACAGCTCTATACCAATTTTATTAAATTAGCAGCGGATGCGCTTCATAAAAAGGGTTATACGGTTAGTGTGACCATTGTGCCGCGCACGAGTTTGGCTACAATAAAAAATCAATACGATAAGTTTCTAGTGACTAATTGGTCTGGTGCCTATGACGAAAAAGCCTTAGCGTCAGTGACAGATTTCATTACACTCATGGCTTATGATCGTCATACTAGCCTTACCACGCCTGGCCCTATCGCGCCCATCGCTTGGGTGAAGGAATTGGTTAGTATCGCAATTCGTGAGGTGTCACCTGAAAAAATCTCATTAGGCATTCCGGTTTATTCAGGGTTTTGGAGTACCTTAAAGAAAGGGCAAGATTTTCAGGGGAAGGAGCATCAAATCAGCCACAGTGAGGCTATGAATTATATCAAGAAGTATAATTTAACAGTTAAATGGGATGATACAACCATGACAGCTTCGGCAATTGATTCAAATCAAGGAAAAGGTTTGTATCAGTATTTATATCTTGAAGATGCACGTTCGTTTGCTGCTAAATATGCTTTAGTGAAACAGTATGGTTTGCGCGGTATATCCGTATGGCAGTTGGGTTTGGGTGATCCATTGATTTGGAAGGAGATTCCAACCCGGTAGTTGGGGGTTTAAGCTTACATTTAAATTGCTTCCCAATACAAGAGGAGTTTCGTGTTTTCGGGGGGGCTAGTTATCTAGTAGGGTTGTAAACAGCGACTATTCAGAAGTGACGGCTTCGGAGTTATCTTCAGATTGTTTTTTCGTTAAATAATTTAATGGTAAGGCTGCAAAACTAATGGCCATGAATATCACATATAAATGTAGCTCTGTGGTGTCTTGTAACCACGGATTGGCGAAACAACCCAACATCATACTTATTAATAATATCTGTGTGAGATAACGCCATTCTTCGGGTAGCTCAAAGCTATAGCGCCATTGCATGAAAAATATCGTGAGCAGAAGCACAATCCCAGGTATCCCCAATTCAACAGCCGTGTTTAAGTAAGCGTTATAGGAATTAACCATGATGCCTGTAGTCTTTATTTTTTCTGCTGGAAGTGTAGCGTAGGCCGTTTTATAACTGCCCGTGCCATATCCAATCAGTGGCTTTTCTTTATATAAAGTTGCGGCGTTTTTCATAGATTGAATGCGAATACCCAATGAATTGTGCCCGTGTCCTTTTGAATATTGCTGTATATTGTTGGCAGCTATAGCCATTCGATCTCTGAATCCATTTGTTAAAGAAGCTAGTCCAAATAATAGGATGATAGTGGTTAGGGCGTACAAAATCCCTTTCCATCTGAAGTAGTGAACGAAGGTAAAAACCAACAGGGCAGCAAAAATAAAATAACCTGTTCTGCCAAGGCTCATGAACAAAACGTTAAAAGTGGCTGCTAGGGTGAGAAAGCCATAAACCCAACGAAATCGATATTTGTGAATCCATCGATAGGCGAAAATAAATGTCGCAAAGGCCATCAAGAAATTTTGAATAATGTGGTCTTTAAAGACGCTGCTGTAATCAAATCGAGTATGAAATAAGTCATGAATAAAAAAGTATTTAGTATAGGATAAGAAAAGCGTAAGCGTCATGGCGAATAGAAAAGCGTTGACTGCGTATCGTCGCCATCGTTCATCGAGCAATGTTGGGATCAACAGGGCGGCAAACAAAAAGGAGCTCCCCTTTATCAATTGGTGCGTGATGTCGTGGGCCGGTGCAATCGTATAAGTGGTGCCTATGAGATACAGTAGAAAGAAGGCAAGCATTGAGAGAGGGACGGGGTTTTGTTTGATCCTTAACCACTTTTCACGGGGATGTTCGCTAAAGATGCTTAAGATGCCGGCTAGTGGGAACAGCAAATCTGTCGCAGTGGTTGATAGGGGTAGTGCAAAAACTGTTGCTACAACAAGGAGTTGAGTTAAGTGTCGAATTCTACACATGATTTTCTGTTCATTTCGCATTAGAATAGGCACCTAGTCTAGCAATGAGAATACTTAGGGGCAAGCATTTACCATGGCTATAAGAGCGCTTCACATTTTAGAACCCACCCTTGCGGATCAGGCGGGCCATTGCTATGGCTATGTGCTTGGTCTTGTAAGGGCCAATACGGATAAAGCATTCGACCTGCATGTGTGGTTGGACCGTCGTGGCAAAGATTTATACCGAGAGGAGATCTGCCATGTTCATCCGTGTTTCTCTCGTAAGCTAGCGAAGGTACAGAAGTATTTTCGATTACGGTTCTTGCTTCAGAAAGATGATCCCCTATTCATTCCTACTGCGGGGAGCATCGATTTTATTTTTCTCACCCGTTTGCTTCGGGAAAAGAATTCCCACCCTACGATTTTTTTGCATTTTCATCAATTCAAGGTGACGCCTGAAAAAATTAAATTGCTTGAGGAAACTGCCAAAATTCATCCTGAGTTTATTATCATGGCGCCGACTGAAAAGCTATTGGCGATTTTTAGGCAGGCAGGGTTTCCAAATTGCGAGTGCGTGCCGTGTCCCGGTTATGAACCAAAGTCCAAGTCTTCCAATCAGGCTGAACAGGTCGAAAAAATAATTTATGCTGGTGCCGCTCGGTCGGATAAAGGATTTCCGCGCGTCATCGACTTTATTGACTATGCATCAGATCAGCCTGATCCTTTGCCGATCGAAGTACAAATGTCGCGACCCTTTTCGGGACGTTATGATACAGAAACTAAAGCTGCCATTGCAAAACTTAAGACCATCTCTCATCCGGCATTAAACACTCACACGGAAACCTTGGATCGTGGTGTTTACCAGAATTTATTTGATCAGGCGATTGCGCTGTTGCTTTATAAGCAGGATGATTACGCGAATAAATTTAGCGGGGTTGCATTAGATGCGTTTTATGCAGGTTGCCCCGTCGTCACCACAGCGGGCACCTGGGCGGGTGATGTTGTTACGCGGTTTGAGGCGGGTGTTGTTCTTGAGAATTCTTCGCCAGAATATGTTTATAAAGCCGTGGAATCCATTCGTAATCACTATTTGCATTATCATGAAAACGCAAAGCGTGCGGGAGCTGAGTTACAAAAAGAACATGATGCGATTAATACCTTGGCTGTATTTAAAAAATATCTCGTGCAGCATGAAACACCCGAAAAACTATCTGCCTATATTATTGCTTATAATCAAGTAGACAAAATTGCAGCCGCTATTAATAGCGTGTTATGGGCTGATGAAGTTGTGGTTGTGGATTCGCATAGCACAGATGGCACGACAGAATTGGCTTTAAAATTAGGCGCAAGAGTGGTGCAAGTGCCATTTGTTGGATTTGGCGAACTGCGTAATGAAGCAGTTGCAGCCTGTCAACATCCTTGGGTATTTAGTTTAGACTCTGATGAGCGATGCACGCCTGAAGCGCGTGATGAAATACTTAAAATTATCCAGTCCAAAAATACGAAAGATATTTATTATGTTCCGCGTAAAAATTATTTTATGGGGCGATGGATAAAACATTCGGGCTGGTATCCTGACTATCGGCAACCGCAACTGTTTCGTAAGGGATGCTTGGAATATGAAGCCGATCCGGTTCATGAGAATTACATTTGTCACACCTATAAGACATTTGGTTATTTAAAAAATCCTATCTGGCAAATTCCATTTTGGAATTTGTCGGAAATGATGCACAAAGCAAATCGCTATTCCTCGCTAGGCGTTACTCGCCTTGAGGCGAAATACGGTAAATCGTCTATGATTGCGGCCGTAACACACACCATATGGACTTTCATCAAACACTACTTTTTACAGCGTGGTTTCCTCGATGGCTGGCCTGGGGTTGTTATTGCGATGGGTCATAGCTACGGTGCTTTTTATCGTTATGCCAAATTTTATGAAAAAGAAAAACAATGGCCCGACTTGCAAAATAGAAGTATTTATAAAGATCACGTTAAGCTCGAAGAGAACCAATAAATGGCAACAACAGTTCCTGTCATATTAGCCGGTGGAAGCGGTACGCGTTTGTGGCCGTTGTCGCGTTCAGAATATCCAAAGCAATTTTTCCCTTTGCTAAAAGAAACTGAAACACTGTTGCAAACAACGGTACTAAGAACAGCTTCTTTTCCTAACATGCAAGCGCCAATCGTTGTTTGCCACGAAGATCATCGCTTTATCGTTGCAGAGCAACTTCGCGAAATCGGTATTCAGCCCGCGGCAATTATCTTAGAACCTGATGCCAAAAACACAGCGCCGGCTATTGCGCTCGCCGCGATCTTCGCGCAGCAACATTTTTCGGATGCAGTGTTGTGGGTGATGCCAGCCGATCACGTCGTTGAAAATCATGAGGCGCTATTAGTGTCTTACGTAAACGCACAAGATGCGATTAATGCTGATTACTTAGTTTCGTTTGGCATAGAAGCGAAAGAACCTAAAACCGCTTATGGTTATATTAAAATCGCAGAAAAAATGGGCGAAAATTCGGTCTATAAAATCGATCATTTTGTCGAAAAGCCAAATCGTGAGAACGCGCAGCGATTTATTGAATCCGGCCATTATTATTGGAACTGTGGAATCTTTGCATTCAAAGCAGAAAGTTATCTGCGCGAACTCAAAGAGCATGAACCCAAAATGGCGATGGCGTGTGAAAAAGCGATGAAAAACGTTCATGGCGACGGTGATTTTTCGCGCCCCGATGCAAAAGCATTAAAAAATTGCCCTGCAAATTCTATCGACTATGCCGTCATGGAAAAAACAGAGTGGAGTGCGATGACAGTACTGCACTCTGCTTGGAATGATGTCGGCTCGTGGGATGCGTTAATGCAGGAACACATTCCTGACGAACAATCTAATGTAAAAATCGGTGATGTGCTGACCCAAGAAGTGACAAACTCTTATCTCAGAACAAATCATGGATTGTTGGCAGTCGCGGGTGTTGACGATGTTGTTGTTGTTGTAACCGATGATGCCGTTTTAGTCGCAAAGAAAGATCATTGCCAGAAAATAAAACATTTAGTCGGGACATTAAAATCCAATAACCGTCCTGAAGCGCAACTGCACTCAAACGTTCATCGTCCTTGGGGCTCTTACCATACCTTGGCGGAAGGTAAAAATTTCAAAGTTAAAAAAATTATTGTGAATCCAGAGCAGCGTCTTTCATTGCAGCGCCACAAGCACCGTTCAGAACACTGGGTTGTGATTAAAGGCACAGCAACGGTTGTAAATGGTGACGATACATTTGAACTACAAGCGAATGAGTCTACGTTTATTCCCGCTAACACCAAGCATCGCTTAAGCAACGAAGCGCAACTGCCGCTCGAACTCATTGAGGTGCAGGTGGGTGCATACTTAGGCGAAGATGATATCGAGCGCTTTTCGGATAGTTACGGCAGGGCCAAATTAACGGCCTCTAGCGCAACCTAGCAGATCTTGGCCATAAACCACCGCTGAAGAATGCCTCTGATTTCTGTAATTTTAACATTGAATATTAAAATTACAGATAAAATGGCTAAAATTCAATGTAGTTTTCTGTAATTTTAACATATAATATTAAAAATACAGAAAAAAAGGTCTTGACTCTATGTACTTGAAGCGCATCGCAGAAGCAACCATGCAGCGATTTTTGTCATCTTTTCCGGTCCTAGGGCTTACTGGGCCAAGGCAGTCCGGCAAGTCCACGCTATTACAGCATGCGCTTACGGATTATCGCTACGTCAGCTTCGACAATATCGGAAACGTCGATTACTTTGAGTCCGATCCTGAGGGCTTCATCGCGCAATATGATGACCGAGTCATTTTTGATGAGGTCCAATTCGTTCCCAAGCTGTTCAATTACATAAAAGTAGCGGTCGATAATGATAGGCAGAACTATGGTAAATTTGTTTTGACAGGATCGAGCCAGTTTTCTTATCTGAAAAATATTTCCGAATCGCTTGCAGGTCGCATTGGTTTAATGTCGTTATTACCGCTGCAATATGCAGAGATGCCAAAAGCACTATTAACAGAATCAATTTATCAAGGTGCATATCCAGAGCTGGTTATAAGAGATTATCGGGAATCCGAGCTGTGGTACGCGTCTTATTTAGAAACCTATTTAAATAAAGATGTACGCGTGTTGAGCAATATTGGTGATATGCGTGATTTTAGTCGTTTTATTCGACTATTAGCAGCGCAGGTTACAAAAACAATAGATTTGTCGCATTATGCTAAAGATTTGGGTGTATCTGCGCCAACGATTAAAAGATGGCTTTCAATTTTAGAAGCCTCTTATATCATTTTTTTATTGCCAGCTTACTATAATAATTTAGGAAAACGCATTATTAAGAGTCCAAAAATATATTTTTATGATACGGGCTTGATCTCCTATTTAGCAGGCATAAAAACTTTTGATCAATATGATAAGGGGCCTATGAATGGTGCAATCTTTGAAAATTATGTTGTTTCAGAAATTTTGAAAAAAAACCTGCATTCTGTTTCCGGTTTTGAACTATATTATTTTCGTACGAGTGATAAAACTGAAATTGATTTGATTGTTGATAAAAAGGATAGTCAAGACTTTATTGAAATAAAGAAAACATCAACCTTTTATCCGAAATTTGTTTCTGCATTGAAGAAATTTTGTGATGAGAATCGGCAAGGGTATTTGCTCTATAACGGAAAGGAATTTCCTTTTAAAGAAAATATTAACATCATCAACTACGCTGAGTACTTAATTTGACAGCGCGGCACTTCAGCTAAGGATGGGGGGGGCTCGCGGAAAACGTCGGTTCCTGCTAGACTTGCCTCATTTCTGACTTCCCCTCATAATAAGCACTTAGTCATGGGCCTAGAGAAACATAAGTGATTGAAAAAATAGATATTCCAGCATATGAAACGACTCGTGTCCTTGTATATGGCGACCTGATGCTCGATCGCTACTGGTATGGGAATGTCTCGCGTATTTCCCCAGAAGCGCCGGTTCCCGTCGTTCGCGTTAACGCGCTAGAGGCGAGGCCGGGGGGGGCTGCTAATGTCGCACTGAACATTGCTGCTTTGGGTAGCCAGGTTACCCTGATGGGGTGGGTTGGTGAGGATAGTGAAGCGACGGAGCTACAAGCGTTGCTCAACAACAAAAACATTGAATGTCACTTCCAAAAAAATAAAAACTTTTCCACAGTCACTAAACTACGCGTGTTGGGTCAAAACCAACAATTGCTCCGACTCGACTTTGAAAACTCACTCGAAAACTATGATGATGCAAATTTGATTCAGGCGTTTCGTCAACAATTGGCAAATGCCCATGTAGTCGTCCTATCCGATTATGCTAAAGGTGCCCTACGTCATGCGAATACCCTTATTGCCATGGCGCGCGAACAAGGTATTCCGGTTTTAGTTGATCCAAAAGCCGATGACTTTAGCCGTTATGCTGGTGCCACATTAATCACACCAAACCTTAAAGAATTTGAAGCGGTAGCGGGTCCTTGTCAAAATGATGAAGACTTAACTCAAAAAGCAAATGAATTAATGCAGCAACATCAAATTGAGTCGATATTAATTACGCGCGGTAAAGATGGGATGCTTCTAATTCAGGGAGCTCAAGATCCGGTGAATTTACCGGCGCGTGCACGAGAGGTTTACGATGTCACGGGTGCTGGTGATACGGTCATATCTGTCATGGCAGCCTCACTTGCCGCACAAACTGACATGATTCAAGCGGCGACTCTTGCAAATTTAGCAGGGGGTATTGTTGTACGAAAACTCGGTGCCGCTGTCGTAACGGTCCCTGAATTACGACGTGAATTACAAAAAGCAAACGACTCACAGGTCGGCATTGTATCAGAAAAAGAATTATTATTGGCAGTTGCCGATGCCCGTGCGCACGGCGAAACGGTCGTTATGACAAACGGCTGTTTTGATATCTTGCATACAGGTCACGTCCAATATCTTGAAGAAGCAAAAGCCATGGGAGATCGCTTGATCGTTGCAGTGAATACCGATGATTCTGTCGCAGAGCTCAAAGGTGAAGACCGACCATTAAATTCACTCCAAGCACGCATGGAAGTCTTGTCCGCGTTACGCTCGGTTGATTGGGTCGTTCCTTTTTCTGAAGACACACCCGAGCGGTTAATAGGTGAGGTCTTGCCTGACATTTTAGTCAAAGGTGGTGACTACAAAGTTGAAGAAATTGCAGGTCATGAAGCGGTGTTAAATAATGGCGGGAAGGTGCTCACGGTTAAAATCAGGGAGGGATATTCAACGACGGGGTTGCTCGAGAAAATAAGAGGAACAACGGTATGATTATAGTAACCGGTGCGGCAGGGTTTATCGGCAGCAATGTTGTAAAAGGCTTGAATGCTATAGGTCGAACCGACATTTTGGTCGTTGATGATCTAACCGATGGTAGAAAATATCGCAATTTAGCAGTTTCTAAGTTTTCAGATTATTTAGATTATGAAGATTTTATTCATCGTATTATCGCAGACCAACCATTCGATAAAAAGATCGATGCTATTTTTCATGAAGGCGCTTGCTCGGTGACGACCGAGTGGGATGGTCGTTATATGATGCGCAATAACTATGATTATTCAAAACACCTACTAAAATATTGTGGCCGACATAAAATCCCTTTTATTTATGCCTCGAGTGCCGCAGTTTATGGTGGCGATCATCAATTTAAAGAATCGTCTCAACAAGAATTACCCTTAAATGTTTATGGCTATTCCAAATGGCTTTTTGATCAGTACATGTTGAAAACGTTGCCGAGCTTAAAATCACAAGTTGTAGGCTTGCGCTATTTTAATGTTTATGGGCGAAATGAACAGCATAAAGGCAGCATGGCGAGTGTGGCCTATCATTTTATGAATCAATTGCGCGATACGGGCGTTGTAAAATTATTTGAAGGCTGTGATGGCTATGGCAATGGCGAGCAGTTGCGCGATTTTATTTCGGTTGATGATATTGTGAAGGTGAATTTATGGTTCCTGGAAAATCCTAGAGTTTCGGGTATTTTTAATGTGGGTACAGGTCGGGCGCGCAGTTTTAATGACTTGGCAAAAACATTAATTCAACTGCATGGTGCCGGTGAAATCCAATACATTCCTTTTCCGGATAAACTCAAGGGTGCCTATCAAAGTTTTACACAGGCCGATATTACTGCGCTTCGCAACGCTGGATATAGCGATGAATTTTTATCGCTCGAAGAGGGGCTACGTCGTTATTATGAGACTGTCAACCCCGTCTCCGAATTAGTAAGTGTTTAGGGCTGTCCTGTGTTTTGTTTTTGCGAAGGATCAATAATACCATTAACCTTTTGCGCTTCTAGCTTCAACGTCGTGGTAGAAAGTTGAGCTGATTGTAATGCCATAATGGACAAAGTCGCTAACAATCTTTCATGATCGAGATGATTGCGCTGAAGTTGGCTTTCGATCTCTGCTAAAATCATGAGTTCTTCACGGTTCACCGTTGCGGGTGAAGCCGTTTCCATTGCCTTGGCCCATTCAGGATTATTTAAGCGCTCGTTTGCAATATAATTTTCAACTTCTAATGGGCTTGCATACCCTTTTGGCAAATTAGGATTGTTTGGCATGCCTGCTTTTTGGGCTAACCCTTTTACAGGTGTGCGCTCTGCCATGAGGTAATTAAAGTTGCTCAGGGCCACTGATTTAGACGCTAGCAACGATCGGATCGTCAATTGATATTTTTGGTAGACAGGATCATTAACGATAGTTTGTAGCTTCTGAGCACGTTTGGTTGGGCTCAAATTAATAAGCTCAGATTTTAATTTAGCAAAATTAATCCCGTCAGTCAGTGATTGGTACTGTTGTGATGCATAATCAATATAAGCTTCCGCCGCTTTTTTCTGGTTATTACTGTACGCAGCGGGTGTGATTAAAGAGTCGAAATTAAAATAATTGTCATAATTGACGCTTGGTTTTGCAACACCATACGTTGATGCCATTGAGTCTGAACTACTATCAAGGTAGAGCGTATCACTTGCTGGCGTATTAACCGTTAAATTAGGGATCACTTTTTTATTATTATTGATGAGAGCAGTGAGCTCAGGGTTGTCCAACTCATTCGGATTAACCACTTCCTCAGGAAATTGCAATAACGAGTTAGATATCTGCGTTGCTGTGAGATTAGCTGCAGTGTTGCGTGCTTGGATAGCTGCGTTATCAGTTTGGGAGTTAACTTGCGAAGCATTTAAAAAATAGCTATCGATTTGATACATCATTGCATTAGCAGTTTTTGCACTGGCTGTAGCGAGTGCTTTCATCTCGTTACCCACTTGGTGAATAGCCGTCACCAATCCAGAAAAAGGATCGCCAGACTGTTTGCCGTCATCACCGCCGATAAATGGCCAGCCAGCATTGGCGGTTGACATGAGTGGCAAAGAAATAAGTGTGACACCAGCAACGGCGACACCCACTTTGAAACTTTTTTTCTTGATAATTGTGATTAATTTTTTCATGGGTAAAACTCTTTTGTCTTAAAACCAGTGGACGGAAGAACTTGTTGATTTCGGTGCAGCGGGTGATTTGCCACTGCCGCCGACAGCATTAGCTGTATTGTTGTTTGTGTTACCACTCGATGAGGGTGGTGGGGCTGCATTGGCAGCGTGATTGCCTTCTCCAGAGGGAGCTGGTGCCAGGCTATTGTTGTCTGCCGTATAATTTGCATAAAAAGTGCTTAAAAATGTTCGTGATGCCAAGGTTGCAGAACAGTTATCGATACTGCTTATTGCATTGCAAGAGTTTGCTTGTAAGCATTCGCCTAACTCGGCAGAGACAATTTTAGCATCTTTAGTATTGGATTTTAACCAGGAGTCAAACTGCGAATCAGAATAACTAAGATATTTTTCGCAAGCCGCTATCGGCGGAGGATTGTCGGCAATAGTGACAGAGACAATCCCTAAAAGGGCGATTGCACTACTGCTAACAACAAAACATTTTAATTTCTTCATAAACCACTTTCCTCTAATGTTTTAAGCACTAGTTTGAAACGATCGGCTGCAAAGACTCTGCCAAGCAATCGGAGTCGTTCGAAAACAATATTGCGTCGCAAGAAAATACCCGGCATATCTTTGTCAGATTTTGTTATTTCTTCAGCATGCATTAAGACTTTGGCAGCCGCTCCGGGATAGGCGGTATCCAAGCACATTAATAAACGCAGTCCGCGCCCAGTTTTAACGTGTGTTGCAATTTGAATCATTGCATCTTCTTGTTGCAAATCGATATTACCGATGTCTTCAAGCGCTTCACCCAATTCTTTAAGAGCCGCTTCGAGTGTAGGGTCGCCATCGATCGTCCAATCTTCTACACCTTCCATGAAGGTGATAACGCGATAAATGATAGGATCTTTATAATCGCGCCAAAATTGATGGACAGCTTTATGGTTAAGATCTGGCATGGGATCCTCAGTGGAACGGTTGCACTAAATGTTCACTACAGCATACAACAGCAACCTTAAGGAAGTATTAAGATTTCCTTAAAATCGGGCAGGGTAGAGCAAGAGTTTAAGCTAGAATTAAGTTTTTTTTGCAAAAAACAGGCTCCATTTAATGAAACCTTAATATTATCTTAAGGATTGGGTGCTACGATGATACTCAACGCAACATGCGTATATTCCTCGATGAGTATCCAAGGTAATCATATGGGTTTCAAAAATACAATGAAAAAGAGGTTCTTTTCCGGCCTGAACCCCGTCAGATGGGTAGGTATGGATCAGATCAAAGGAAATGGACATGCCATTACTGATATAACAAAAAAATTATTCGACAACACGAAAGGTTCCCAACAAAAATCTCCGAAATCGTTCGAAGAAGCGATGCGCCGGTATGGCTTGAATGAAGCGGATTTACAAAAGCGCATGCAGTTATCATTGCGCCTTGTATATTTTTGTTTGGGATTTAGCGTGTTGCTTATTGGATATACGATTTATTTGTTTGTGTCACATTTAGTGTTATCGGGCTTTGTTACCATTATGCTAACGCTACTGCTTTGGGCCTATGCCTTTCGCGAACATTTTAATTATTTCCAAATGAAGCAACGCCGTTTGGGTTGCACTTTCCATGAATGGTTTATCAGCACATTTAAGGGGTCAAAATCATGAGAAAAATCCTGTCTTCGCTTTTTGAGAGATTTTTTTCTGTCATTATTTTATTGTCGATTTCAGGAGCAGCGTTTGCCGATAATGTAACGAGTGATCCCGCGGTCACCAATCACTCCGATTTATCCATCAATTATTTGGGGCAGGTTTTTGGCTCAGTGGGGAATGTCTTGCAGGGTTCGTCGGGGCAAATGCTGGGCAAGTTATTTTTAAAATTAAATGAAGGCATTATTGTCGTTGCTGGATTATGGCTTATTTATACTATCTTCACGATCGTCTTGCGTGCTGCGCAAGAAGGTTCCTTTATGGGGGCCAATAAAAATGTTGCCCTTATCTTTTTAAAAATTGCTGTCGGATTTACCTTATTAATTCCCAATCCCTCTACTGGCTATTCATTATTGCAAGATCTGGTGATGAAAGTAGTTGTTGAAGGCGTGGGTTTAGCGGATTCGACGTGGCGTTACGGTTTACAATATGTTGACAATGGTGGCACCGTTTGGCATCGGCCTGAGCAATCAGGTAACGGGGATAGTATTATTAATAATGATACTGCAAAAGCAATTGTGGGTACGGGTCAAACGGGAAAAGGGTATGGACCCGCGCAACAAATTTTTGCGAGTGAAGTCTGTATGTATTCTAGCTATGACAATCAAACGGTAACGCCCGGACAACCGCGTACCCAATTTGATGTGATTACAGATGACGCTAATCAGCGCTTTAATTTTCCCGGCATTGGTAATTCGTATCCATTTGGCAGTAACTCAAATGCCTGTGGTTCGGTGTCTTGGGTATTGCAATCGTGTAAAAAAGGCGCTACTGGTGCACAGTGTGAATATTCAAAACAAGCTCTTAGTCAGTTAATCACTACGTTATTACCAGCCGCTAAACGTGAATATTGTTCACAACACTCAAGTGCCGCTTCTTGTGTTGGTATCAATAGTGACAATCCTGCTGCAACGAATTCGGAATACTTCTTCGGTGGTATGGTTAACTATGCGAATTTAATTGTGCCGATGGAGCAAATGGCTGTTGGTGGTGCTGGCTCGGCAAAGAGTTTTATCAGTGATGCAGAGCGGGATGGCTGGATGACGGCCGGTCGTTATTACTGGGATTTGGCACAAGTACAGATGCATTATAATGATATATCAAATTTAAAAAATTATGTGCCCTCGATATTTACACCCATAACAGTAAGTGGTGATCCCGCTTCGGATGCAAAGGCTGCGCTTTCGGATTCAAACGCTTATATTCCTTCAATTTTAAATAAATTAGCGGCATACCAATCTGGACAAAACGCAGGTGATACTGGTAACAACTATCCTGAATGGGGTGCGCATAGTAGTGATGCGGGCACGCATCTTGCAACAGCTATTTTAGGAGGGGTCGTTGGCGATATCGTCAATTTACTTCGGATGTTTGGTGCCAAGAGCCAGCACGGTTCTATGGGTTATGATCCCATCTTGTTTTTACACAAGGTTGGTATGTATTGTATTAACCTAGCCGGTGACATTTGGTTAGGCTGGCTAGGGCTGATAGCTGCCATATTATTCGCAACGGGTGTCTGTAATGCAGAATACGATGCTTCGCAAGCAATTAGAGGGATTATTGATTGGTTTAAGCCCTTGATGATTATCCTGGCTGCTGGCTTTTGGGGGGTTGGATTTACGCTAGGTTTTTATGTACCCATGTATCCTTACCTTATTTTTACCTTCGGCGTCATCGGATGGATTATTGCGGTTATTGAAGCGATGGTTGCCGCACCACTGGTGTGTTTTGGATTAACGCACCCCGAAGGTCACGACTTTTTGGGTGAGGCAAAACAAGCACTCATGCTATTACTGGGTGTGTTCTTGCGACCGGTATTAATGGTCATTGGTCTCATTGCTGCGATGATTCTATCTTATGTTGCCCTGCGCATTGTGGTGCATACCTTCACGGGATTTGCCACAGACTTATTCTATATAGGCAGTCCGCACGGTGCTGGTAGTGACGACGTACTCGCAGCAGCAGGGACTCTGATGGGGCAAGCGATGTTGGACTCCGATAGTATAACCGGATTCATATTATGCTTGCTGGTGTTTCCATTGACATTAATTATCTTTACAGCATTGGTCTATGTGATTACGACGCAATGCTTCAGCTTAATCTTCGTGTTGCCAGACAACATTCTTCGTTGGATCGGTGTTCCTACCCAATCAAGTCAAGCGGCCCAGATGGCGCAACAGATTCAGGGTACTATCGGTGGTGCCGCATCACAAACTTCTAGAGGTATTGAAAAGGCCACAGAAGTTGGCGATATGAAGGCTAAAGAAAATAAATCTAATCAGATTGTCTCTACACCCGATGGCTCCGGAGGCGATGGTGCTGCCAAAGATGCGGGTCAAAAAGTTATAATTGGTACTTAACCCACTTACTCAATCCAGATGTTATGTATGAAGAGTAGACTTTGTGTTGATATTTTAAAGACGGTGTAATAGCCTTCTTCTTATTCAAAAACGGAACAGTCCGATGATTATTGTCGTTAAGGCAAAAGTAAAAAATTGAAATATTCAGCCCTGATTTGAAGGGCCAATCGTATCCAGCGGCGATTGCGTTCGCTTGGATTGGGTTAACACGAATATTTCGAGATTTTGTCATGACGAAAATACGTTATCCGCAGAGAGAGTTATCTCTGTTTCTTATCATTTTGTTACTGGGCTTTCCGCAGCTAAGCGAAACTATTTATACACCCTCGCTGCCAAACATTGCGAACGTGCTCCATACTACAAGGACGTTAATGCAATGGACACTGAGCGTCTATTTTATGGGTTTTGCTGTTGGAGTATTGTTTTGGGGGCAGCTCTCCGACCGTATTGGTCGGCGTCCTTGTATGCTACTCGGTATCATCTGTTATACTTTTGCAAGCCTCGCTTGCGCATTGAGTCCATATTTGGGTACTATTAGCTATGGGCATGGTGCAGGCATTTGGCGCAAGTGTGGGCTCAGTCATTACGCAAACAATGATGCGAGAAAGCTATTCGGCAGAACAGCGCCACCATGCCTTTGCAATCATTGGAATTGCCTTATCATCGGTATCGGCATTAGGCCCTCTAATAGGTGGATATATTAATCACTGGTTCCAATGGCAAGCAAATTTTTTAACACTAGTTGTCATGGGGGTAATACTAGTGATTTTGACGGTGAGACGCCTACCCGAAACAAAACCTACACACATACACGTCAGTGGTTTGGGAGAAATGGCTAAAATCGCTGGGCGATTGTTGACGGATCCGCAAGTATTGGTCTCTGCTTGGATTGTCGCAGCAATCAATGGTATTTTATTTGGATTTTATGCAGAAGCGCCTTTTATTTTTATTCATTTATTGAAATTTAATGTGGCTAATTACGGCAAGGTGGGGCTATTTATTGCCACAGCAAGCGTGTTGGGTTCCATGATGACGAAACTATTACTGAATCACCGGTGGTCTGTGCGCAAGGTGATGATGCTAGGATTTTTAATAGCGTTTATAAGTAGTGTGGTATTGCTAATCTTTGCGTATTTTGCATTACCTTATCATCATCCAGTGTCAGCCGTCTTTGCAATTATGCTACCTTATGCCGGAATCATATTCGGATTAATAGGGTTAGTACTGCCCGGAATTTTAACTATGGCCTTAAACAAATATCAAGATTGTTTAGGTACGGCAGGGGCTATATTTGGATTGAGTTATTATGTATTGATAGCTTTATTGGTGTCGATTATGGGTTTTATCCATAATGGCACGATCTATCCCATGCCGGTTTATTTCTTAGCGCTTACGGTAACAATCGGTTTGGCTCTAGCTCGGATTCCTTTTACCAACGCGAAGGGCAGAAGCAATAACAGCACTGAGAGGACGAGCATGAATACAAAAAACAAAATGCAAAGCACAGTGATACCTGCCGGTAGGTAAAAATATAACATTAATGCCGAGAATTGTAATAATTTGCTGATGAATCGGTCTTGGCTGCGGTGTTTGATGTTGTTGCGTTTGGGCAAGTATGTCTGCATTGTTATGGAAAATATATTTTTGGGTGCCATGATTGAAAGCACCAGTAGGAATCCAATGGATGGAATAATAAAGCCTGTGACATCAAAGATTCGATGGTAGTGTAGGGTGATATGGAAATGGTGGATGAAAAAGATAACAATGCCGATGAGCAGTGGTAGCGCTAAGGTTGCTAATAAAATTTCTCTGATAGTGTGGCCTCTTGATATTTTTGCGATAAATATACCGGTGATCGGTGCCCATGAGATCCACCACATTGAAATAAATATATCGTATGCATTAGCCCAGCCGTGTTTCAATAACGACTTGATTAAGCCGGGGGTTCGTACTGCAGCGCCGCCATGATCGCTAAAAAATAAAATCAGAATTATTAATGCCGCCGCTAAAAGCAGTGTAAATCCAAGCATCACAATAATCGGTGACATTTGTTTTTTGGTTATTAATGTATAAATTTTTTGATTAAATTTTTTATTCAAAATAAGCGCCAGCAAAATAAACACCGTGACTAAAGGGATCGGGCTGAAACCTGTAAAGGCAACCAGCGTTTTGTGAGGTATAAAAATGCTGATTATGAGCAAACTCATAAACGCAATGGTGCTCGACAAAGCGTACATAGTTGCAGCGCGAGCGCTCGTGTTGGTGATTAAGCCAACTGCATCGTCAACGCTAGATTTCAGAACGGGATGTAAAACCGTGCTGAAATAAGCATCTTGGTTATCGCGGTAGCTAAGATATCCGAATCCGCAGGCGATGAGCGCAAATGCAGTAAAAGGGAATAGACCTAAATGAACCAACAAATAATATAGCGAGGTGCTAAATAGTCCCGGCTGCGATGTTGTGAGAACAGGTAAGACATGCCCAGTGAGATGGCAAATCCCGTAAAAAATAGCGATTAAGCTAAGTTCTAAAATCACAATTCGTAAAATCCAGGATCCAAATGACGGGTGAGTTTTATTATCATCATCAGGAGCACTCGTGCGTATTCCGCCAAGGGGTGTGAGCGCTAAAATCAAAACGCCTGCGAATAAAATCCAATAAATATCAAATGCAGAGTGGACCAAGGGCGTAAAAAACCACAAGGAGATAACGCCTAATATCAGGACAATGGCGACGGTGAAGATTAATAAAGCATGATGTGGTTTTAATGTTTTCATAGTGCTTGTTGTTGGATTGATTTTGCCGATAAAATTTTATACGTTCCCTCAGATAGCAATCCTTCTTGATATTTCCGTTCCACATCAACCTGCATCGATTGACCGTATTTTTCAACCAATCGGCGGGTCGTTGCAGTAATTTGCTCGGGATCGCTCTCTAATAATTCATCGCGAATTTTTTCGTTAAACACTAAAAATTCCCGAAGCGCAACGCGTTTGCCATCAATAGATGGTGCGAGTCTTTGCCAAATCACCATGCGCATGGTTTCGATAATATCGATTGTGCGACCAATGCGCTCCTCTTTCGGGAAACTGCCGACTAAGCGACGAATGGTTTCAGCAACACCGTTACTGTGTAAGGTCGTATAAACAGGATGACCGGTCAGGGCGGCCTCTAAAACAGCGCTAATCGTTTCGGGGTCACGCGCCTCTCCAACCAAAATTAATCGCGGTTTTCGTCGCAAAGCATTGCGAACGCCAGCGGCGAAGGTCGGCAAGTGACGCGGAATTTCTGATTGGCTGACGATAGCGGTGGGTGTATCGAGGGAGTCATAAACAAATTCAATCGGTGCTTCGTATGTTAATATCTTGCGATGACTCTCGGGTTGTTCTGCTAATTCTTTAATAATGGCAGCAAGCAACGTACTTTTTCCAGAACCGGTTGCGCCCGTCACGTAAATGACGCCCTCATTGGGCGCAATAGCATCGACAATTTTTTGTGGTAATTCTAAGCGCGATAACGCTGGTGGTTCCGATGGGATCGTTCGTATGGTTATCTGGATAGCTTCGTGCCCATCGACGTGGCAACCCGTTCCATTGACACGATGACGATATCGTTCGTTGCGGTTGGGTCGAACTTCATAATGCGTGTCGATGTCTTGTCCGCGCATGATTTGTGTCGTGCCGTTTGGGCCGTAAATAGCGTTCAATAAGTCGCTGACTTCGGCATTGGATAATTCACGGCGTGTGATTTTCCAAATACGTCCATACACTTCGGCAATGATTGGTGAGCCTGTTTGAACAGTAATATCAGAGGCGCCCTTACGATAGCACCATACCAATAAGTCATCGATATGTTTGGGTTCGAAACGCGATGGTTCTTGAGGGTATAGTGTATTATTTTCAGTATCTGACATACTCGTTATCCAGTGTAGCGCCCTCAAACCTTACTTGGTTAAAATGGGCTTCCATTTATTACTATTTGGCTGTAACGCTGAGCGAGCTGTAATTCGCATGACTTCATCGTTAATGCGAAGTTGATCGGCATTGCCTGTCACTCCAAGATCAGCTTTCGACACGTGTGGTGAAGTAATCATGCCTTCGGCCAACAGTCTACGATAGAGAACTATCCCTAAATAGTCTCGTTTAAGTCGACTAAGGTTTGCAGCGAAAATTTCATTGGCTTGTTGCAACCCTTCTTTCCACCCCTTTTGTAAATAGAAGTTCCAAATTTTCGCTTCTGCTTGATTGACAGGCAATAAGGTTGTGTCAGGAACATCGGGTTTTTTGAAGGTAAGCCAGATGTAATTTCGCCAGGTTGGTGGTGTGGTGACGAATCTTGCCGGTGAGACGATGGTATAGGTTTTATCGGCCATGCGAATGGTATTGTCGTCTGCTAAATTAAGATTCCCATCGGATTCTGTCAAAACCGGTGGTAAGACATTATGCTTGAGTAACAGCTGATTAAAGTTAAAAATATGATCGAGATAGCTCGCTTGTTTTTCTAAAGCGAGATCGATGTGTTGAGCACGCCAAGCGAGAGCGCCTTGTGCTCCAAGTGTCGTTGCTGTTTCGCGTAATGCGGCTAAACGAATATTATTGACTTTGCCGTCACCGGTGGGTAATTGATTTAAGTGTACGTAACCTAGTTGCGCTAATGAAGATGAGGCGGATATCGGCGCTCCAGTACTAATCGATTCTGATACTATTGTTTGAGGCTCTGCGCAACCCGTTGTGACGACAGCGGCTGCAATGAGCATTAATACTGGTTTTACACGATATCGCTTTATTTTCATAACTGTTTACTGCTTTAACTCGGATAATATCGTAATTCAATCGTTCTCGTTGATGGATAGAGTGTAATGTTTGCCTTCTTTTCAACTTGAAAAGTAGCGTTTCGCAAAATATCCGCTAACGGCACATTATTGGCATTAATGGCCACGATAACGGGGATCGCAGGTTCTTTTCCTAGCACACGTACTTTGTAATGGCTGGCCTCGGCAATTCTGTGAAGTAATGGTTCGATCGGACCGGTCCAATCGAGCGAAGTCTGTTGTGCCATGCCGATTGTGGCTGGATTCAACGGCGACGGTAGCTTCGCTTTCGGATGGATTGCCAGTTGAATGGCGTCCATTTGCTGTAATGAGTGGCCTACAGAAGTGGCGGCTTCAGCCAGTTGTGCTTGGGTGTTTTTGTTAACCGTAGGGATAGGGGCGCTGTTTGTTGTGATGTACGAGTAAGTAAGGTATTTATGAGTGCTGCAGCCCACTAAGGATAAAGCCAGAAGTATAGGCAAAAGGGTTTTGAATTTCATAATCTTTTCGTATTTGATAAGAAACGTTGTTATGGATACAAAGTTCCCTTGCGCCGATCAGCACTCCCTGACACGACTTAGATTGTAAGGCACAAACCTTAAGAAAATATTAAGGATTCCTCTAGAAATTGTTTTAAAAACCAAAAAATCTTCCATTGATTTCAACGGCGACATGGCAATAAGTAAGTTGTTGAAATATAATTAAAAAAATATCACCCGATGCTTCGCTCACTAGACCTTTTGTTTTGAGAAAAAAATATGCTAATCTATCTTCTCTTTTAGCTTTAGCAGAGAAAACACATGGTATCTCTAGACAAAGCGCACTGGCGAGATTCTGCCCGGTCAGTTCGATTCTTTATTTGGGACGGTAAAAATGCATTCCCAATGTTGTTGTTTTTATTGCATATTCGGCTTTGGACCTTTGTCGTTGCAGTCGTCGCTACACTCTTTTTTACCTTGTTAAATCGATATGGTTTTACCATCGATGTCTTTTTGCGCTGGTTTCGTGGTCTCATTGCGGGTAAACGTAAAATAGCGATTCCCTGGTGGGATAGCTAATGAAGCTTGCCAATAAACTCATTGCCATGACAAAGCAAATCGGTGCTAGCTTCACACTGAAGGGCCGCCCAATTTCCTATAATGAAATTTTTGCCGATACGGGCTTGTTACCCGGTTTAACCAAACGAGCCGATCAACTATCGTCGTTGTGTTTAGGGTATGGTCTGGGAGCCACGTTTGAAGACGTGGAAAAATCGCTGCTCGGCGTTAAAGTTAGCTTCGATGATTTCACCCCAGACGTCCTTCGCTTGTTCTGTATTCTCGATGTTCTCTATGAATTGGTGAAAAGCAGTCCATCTAAAGAGGCAGTGCCCTTAGATGAGCTGATGTATGATTAAACCCTCGAATTTGATGGTCGGACCCTCGTCCTTAATATTCTCTTAAGCTTTCTATCGTAGAATTGTCCCATGGCCTGCGGATGAAGTGCCTTATTTCTTTTTGAGCTAGGAATCATGGATGACCTGTAAAGAAATCACATCGTTACGTTAAGGGCATACCATGGTTGCTAATACAGCTAATACAAACAAAGTATCACCTGATAGAGTTCAAGGAGCTGTTTATAATTTAACAGCCGCATTGAGAGAAATGACGAACTCGATTGAAGCGCATGTTAATGGGCATACGATGAACATGATGAGATCTAGCACATGACACTAGGTTTTCCACACACTGTACGCAAGGACCTCAAATATGAGGAACTTAAGCGTCGCTTGATTGAGTGTATCAATCAAGAAAGTGGTAAATTTTTGTTAGCGGCCGAAAATTTTAATGAATTGGGGCGCCGTGAAGAAAAAGATTACCTCGCGCTTTGCAATGCCATCATTGCAGCGGTTGATCATGTGTTGGAAGGCGGCAATTGGGATGAATCATTATTTTTACGAAACACGATTAAACCGTTAAAAGAAATTCGCGATCATGCAATAGAATTACGGCAACATTTCGATGACGTTGAAGGCGTAAAAAATAGCGTAATCCCTGAGGCTGGTGAGAACTGTGTTAAATTGTATGTATCGCTATATCAGGCCAATGGCCATGACATGAAAAAATGGGCCAATCAACTGAGCTCTTTAGGAAGCTACATGATTGGTCGTCCTGTCTATCGAAAAGAAGAAGATGTTATCCAAGTAGTTCGTAAAAAGCTTTCTCAAACATCAGAAGCGTATGTTATTGTCGCCGTCGACAAATCCAAAATTATCTCTGAAGAATATGCAAAACCTCGCAAAGATAAATTAGGTAATGAGCTAGTGAATTTGGTACCAGATGCAATCGATGATCAAAACATCCTTGAATTCGTGCATCAAGGGAAGCGATATTATTTTTCTGATCATCAATTGGTATTGGCGGAGTAATTCATGTACCCATCTCAACAAAATGCTACGGACCAAACCGCTAACTTCTTCTGGTTGTTGGTGTTGTTGACGATTGGTGTATTAGTTGCGTGGTGGCTAGAAGAAAGCGTTATTGTTTCGTTTATCTTTTTCATTCGCCACTATGAAATTGAGCTGGTGAAGGGGGTTATTGCGGGAGCTAATTTTGTCGGAGGTTTATTTGGTTTGCCGCATATTGCCGCGTCGAAATTAGATTATTGGCAACATTTCATGGCGGTGGCGGATAAAAAAACGGTGACGTTCCCACAGATCGGTGCGATTAGTGACAGCTTTGGTCGATGGTTTCGTTTTCCGGTGATGGCGGTATTAGTTGGATTAGCTGCTTTTATGTGGTTTCACAACAGAGCGTCGCGATTTCGCCATACCTACACGATGCAAAGTTTAAAGAAATGTGAAGTTGAAAACTGGCCGCAGATCACGCCGGTTGTTTCGCTTAATTTATTAAAAAAAGATTTGAATGAAGGCCCGTGGGCAATGGCGAAGTTACCTTTGGATTTTTGTAGAGAAAACGATTTATTAAAATTGGTTGAAGATAAAGATCGTCACAAAGAATGGCGATTAAAAATTGGTCAGACGGAACGATTAATGGTGATGCAAATGGGGCCGCTATGGAAAGGTGTGCAAGCGTTGCCGATTCATGTAAAAGCGCTAGTTGTTATTTTCGTGGCACGTGCTGAGCGTAACCATCAAATTGCCCATGATTTATTGGCTCAAATTGCAGCCTCGGCTGCGCATGGCAAATTAGATTTTAGCGGTGTATCAGAGCAGCTCGAAAAATGCCAAAACTCAAAGGTGATTCGATGGCTGGAAAAACGCCATGCATATATTGGCACGTTGATGGCTTCTATGCTCGGCATTGCGCGTATGGATGGTGTATTAGCCACAGCAGAATTTTTATGGCTAAAGCCGGTCGATCGACGACTGTGGTACATGTTAAACAGTGTGGGTCGCCAAACACCGGTTGTGGAAGTGGCTGGATTATTTGCTCATTGGTTAGCTGAAAAAAAATTACAGCGTCCGTTACGAGCGCCGATGGTGCAAGAGGCTGTCAGTGCGTTGGAGATAGCGGTTAAAGATATTCTTTATGTTGGAGACGAGGAAAAATGGCATACCAGCCACGCGGCCTAGAAGAACAGCATGAACGCTTTCACTCGGCGGTATTGAGAGATACGCGCACGCTGAGTATGCGCATTGCTGATTTTTTAAAGACGCCTCGGCAAGTGGCTATATTTCTAGTCGTTCTCGCGATGGTGACCTTTTTTCTTTGTTATTTTAGCGACGTTATTTTGCTGGTCGGTATTGGGTGTTTTGCGTATTGTTACACACGTAAAGCAAAGCTGCCGTTTCGGTTGCCCATGCGCTCACATTTAAAAGATTATAACGATCCGAAGCCCGGTACCCGCAATAAACCACGTACGGCGAGCGGTATTTATTTCTTTGGCAATGATAATAAAACTAAAGAAGAACTTTGGTTTAGCAACGAAGACATGCGTACTCACGTTTTAATTTTCGGTTCAACCGGTAGTGGTAAAACGGAGGCGATGATTTCATTGGCGTACAATTCATTATTGCAGGCCAGTGGTTTTATTTATGTCGATGGTAAGGGCGATAACTCATTATTTGCTAAGCTCTTCTCGATGGTGCGCACCATGGGGCGCGAAGACGACATGTTGCTCATTAACTTCATGACCGGTGCTCGCGATATTATTGGCCCTCAGGAATTGCGTTTATCAAACACATTGAATCCATTTGCCAATGGTTCTTCTAGTATGTTGGCTCAGCTTGTGGTGAGTATGATGGATAAGTCAGCATCCACGCCCGACGGTGATATGTGGAAAGGTCGTGCGATCACTTTCGTTGAGGCGTTGATGAAGGTGTTAGTGGCGATGCGTGACTCCGGCCACATTTTATTAGACGCCAACACGATTCGTAACTATTTTCATTTATCTAAACTAGAAACAATGGTAATCGATAAGTTATTTGTTCGTGATGGCCAAGAGGCAGTTAGTCTCGAAAATTTTCCACCGACAGTTGTGGAGCCCATCAACAACTATGTATTAAACCTGCCAGGTTTTAATAAAGAGAAAAAAGGTAAGCAGGTGTCGCAGGTGCTCGAGCAGCATGGTTTTATCACCATGCAGTTAACGCGCGTGTTTACGTCGTTGGCTGATACGTACGGTCATATCATGCGAACCAAATTAGCAGAAGTGGACTTGCGAGATGTCGTCTTAAATCGACGCATTTTATGCGTGTTGTTACCAGCGCTTGAAAAATCGCCAGATGAATTATCAAATTTAGGAAAAATCATCATTTCGACTTTGAAAGCAATGATGGCGTCGGGTTTGGGTGAAAATGTGGAGGGTGCTTATTCGGATCTTATCGATTCGAAACCCACAAACTCCAACACACCATATCTGTGCATTCTTGATGAATATGGCTATTACGCCGTGGAAGGTTTCGCGGTGGTCCCGGCACAGGCTCGTTCGCTAGGTTTTTCCGTCGTTTTCGCTGGCCAAGATTTACCGGCATTTCAAAAAGCTTCAAAAGAAGAAGCTGCGTCTATCGGTGCCAATACAAATATAAAAATTTGTATGAAAATGGAAGATCCCACGGAAACGTGGGACTTCTTTATGAAATCGGCCGGCGAATCTTATGTTACCCATGTGGAAAGTTTCCAAGTGGATCAGGGTAGCGTATTAGGTACATACCAAGACGCACGTGGCGCGCGCGTGGAAAAGCGAGCACGTATTGATTTGCTTGATCTCAAAGAACAGCGCCAAGGGGAAGGGCATTTCTTTTTCAAATCGAAAATTGTGCGCGGAAAATTTTTCTATGCATCACCCCAACCGGTTAAATCGATGCGGTTGAATCACTTTCTTAAAGTGGATCAACCTTCCGATGCCGATGTGATTAAATTAAATAAATGTTTCGAGCAATTCGAAAAAATTGCAGCCAATGGTGTATTGATCTCAGATGTCGAGGCCAGTAATGAAGAAGTAGAAGATATTTCTGAAATATTCCAGAGCAATCCATCGATGACGCCTATCGAACGCTCAGTTGCGGTGTTGTCTAAGTTCCAAATCCAAAGTGATGGTGGTATTCCTGCCGATTTTTTTGCAGAAGTCTCGAACATGGAGACGGACCATCTTAACATTTTCATGCCAATGCGGGAGTCTGATCATTTGGAAGGATTAGTGATCGCTGATGATTTGAAAAAATTCAAGCAGCCGCTATTAGATCGAGGAACAATGCGCGATCAGGTTGAATATATTCAACGCTTGTGTGGCAAAACAGGTCAGCAAGCGATGAATGTTGCCATTGAAGTTATTGGCGATATGGAAAAAGGAACGCAATATCCACCGGAGGTAAAACCTGATATGACAGGTGGCGAATTAGCAGGAACGGTGAAAAATTTAATTAAGGCGATTTCTTTGAAGAAAAAGGAAGCCGCAGAAAAGAAGAAAGACGAAGACAAAGATAAACCAAAAACGTAGAAGGAGCTCATTAATGGTAGTTAATGACTATGAAAAATCATAAAAGAAGTAAATTAGTTTATATTCAATACCGTTTATTCGCGTTGATTACACTATTGTGGGCCTGTTTATTTTTAACAGCTTGCGCCAAAAAAACACCGCCTAGGCCGCCAGCACCTAAAACACTTGCGCAAATTCGCCAAACGTATATCCACGAGCTACGCAAAAATAACGTTCAAGTTATTAAGCTCGGTCAAACCATGCGTGTAGTTCTGTTGTCTGATTATTTATTTAATCCGAATTCTGCGAATATTCAAACTAGTTACCGACCGGTACTGCGAACACTCGCAAGGCTCATGAACACCTATGTCAAAGTGAATGTACAAATAGCAGGATATACCAATAGGGGTTACAACGTTAAACGCGAACAGGCGTTAACGACACGCCAGGCGCAGGTGGTTGCCAGTTATTTATGGTCTCGAGGTATTGATGCACGCTTAGAATACGCGATGGGATTTAATCAAAAGAACCCAGTGGGTTGGAATGGCAGTGCAGTAGGGCGACATTTTAATCGTCGTGTTGAAGTGACTTTTCGGTTTTATCCTAGCACCGTACCTTATGCGTAGAGAATTATATGAACTCTGATATCGAACAATTAGCATTACAACAAAATAACCTATACCGGGATAGCTACCGTCGTACCATATCCGCCTTACTGGTCATGATTGTTATTTGTATCGTATTTTCTGCGATTTTAGCCTATCAGATATTAACGACGCCAAAAGCGAGATATTATGCGACAACAACGACGGGCATTGTTGTTCCACTGTATTCACTCAGTATGCCGGTGGTCACAAACAGTTATTTATTACAGTGGGCCTCACTCGCGACGCGTGCGTGTTACAACCTAGACTTTGTGAATTATCAAAGCCAGCTAAAAACAGCCTCGTCCTATTTTACTCCTAGTGGGTGGGGGGCATTAATGAATGCAATGAAGAGCTCGGGTGTCTTGAAGTCATTGACACAAAATAAACTCTATATGGACGCTGTAGTTAGTGGTCCAGTTGTTATTTTGGACGAAGAACTTGTACATGGTCGTTACAGTTGGCGAGTGCAGCTACCTTTATTGGTGACCTACACGAGTGCTAATGAAACTCGTAAGGCACACTTTATTATCACAATGGATATCTTGCGTGTGCCCGTGCTGAATGCGGAGAAGGGAATTCAAATTAATAATTTTAATGCGATAAGAACATAGGTTAGAGAAACATTATGGCGCAAGACGGCTTAAAATTAATCATTTTGCGAAATGCGTTTTATCGCGATAATTATCGTCGTGCGATTATGGCGTTACTTATTGTTTTAGTGATCAATTGCGTACTTGGTTTCATGATATTTTACAAGTGGGCCAATCCTCCGGCGCCGCAATATTTTGCGACCACCGCCGATGGTCGCATTATCGTGCTGCACAAATTGACTGACCCTGTTGTGCCAGATGATTTTATTGTTCAGTGGGCAACGAATGCAGTGCGCGAAGCATTTAGTTTAGACTACGTGCACTGGCGTGAACAGTTACAACGAGCTTCTAATAATTTTACGCCTGACGGTTGGAAATACTTTTTGAATAGCTTAAAAAGCTCAAACAACTTAAAAACATTGACAGATTTGAAAATGGTTTCAAATGCCACTGTGACGGCTGCGCCCCAAGTTGTCGAAAAAGAAATTGTAGATGGACATTATGCTTGGAAAATCGAGATGCCCTTGTTGGTCACCTATGAAAGTGCTGGACATAATATTCATATGCCACTCAATGTCACCCTCATTGTGATTCGTATGCCGGTTCAAGATTATCCGCAGCGGGTGGCGATTAATAATTTCCTTGCAGAGACCATTAACCCTGATGCACTAGGAGGGGGCGCGGGCCAATAATATGAAATATGAAGTTATGAAACAGTGAGAAAAGTTGTGATGAGAAAAAGTATTACCGCACTATTTGCAATCATCTTGGGTGTCGTCAGTGTCAATATGGTGGCCTATGGTTATTATGGTATTCAGGATTTAATTGCACCGAAATCTAATGTTACGCCGACAGGCAGTAGCGCAGCGAACAAAAACGATGGCCAACAGAATCAACAAACGGTTATTAATTCTTTGTTGAATAAAGATAAGGAGCAAAATGTAGCGCAGAATGCGTCGAGTAACGGACAACAAGCCTCAGCAGCACTTCAAGCAGGAGAAAACCCAGGTGTTAGCGATGAAGCGTTTGCCAATACGGTGCGTAACATGATGCCGTTGTCACCGCAACAAATTAAAACATTAAGAAAACTATTCGATCAAAGTCAGCGGGCAGCCGCTACCGATCCAGGTGTACCACCGAAGCCAACCTCGACATCGGTCTTAGTGAATTTATCGCCGGGCGCAACGCCGCCGATTATTCGTTTGTCGGCAGGTTTTGTGACGTCATTGGTTTTTCTAGATTCTACGGGAGCGCCATGGCCGATTCAGGCATATGACCTCGGTAACCCACAAGGTTTTAATATCGAGTGGAACAAAAAGGGGAATACATTATTGGTGCAATCGCTCAGTCATTATAAATCAGGCAATTTAGCGGTTATGTTGAAGGGCTTGGATACACCGGTCATGGTTACGTTATTACCGGGTCAAGGTGCTGTTGATTATCGCGTTGATTTGCGTGTGCCCGGTATTGGTCCTAATGCCAATCCTGTACTCAGTGGCTTGCCTGCGAGTGAAAGTCCGCAGTTATTAAATGTATTAGATGGGGTGCCTCCAACAGGTAGTAAAGCACTCACGATTACGGGCGGTGATTGCCAAGGGTGGTTGTTGGACGGCCACATATATTTACGCACACGTTTAACCGTGTTATCGCCGGGATGGATTTCAACGATGAGTAGCGCAGATGGAACACATGCTTATGAATTGCAAAGCACGCCTGTGGTGTTAGCTTCGGCACGCGGAAAATTAGTTAAGTTGATGATTGAAGGGTTGTGAGATGGCAGATAATAAGATGAAAAATTTCGGCAAATTGTTCCAAAGCGCTAAAGTTCGTGTCGTTACGGCTGCAGTTGCTCTAGTTGTGATTGTGGCTCTTGTCGCTCTCATTTGGCATCACCATGAAAAAACAAGTGCTTTCAAGAGTGACGCTGCTGTATCCGGTTCACCGGGTATTCAATCATTGCCTGGCGCAGGTAATCCTTCCGATGCCTATGTGAAATCGCAAAACATACAAAATGCAATGGAAGCTAAAGCCGCACGTAGAGATGCAACGAGCTTTGTGCCAACGATAACGCGTCAAAGCTTTGTAGGCTCGCCAGATTCTTTTGAGGAAAATACTGCTAAAGCCATTCCACTCCCGAAAAAATTGGAATGTCCGATTAAAAAAGTGGTTTATATGTATAAACCGAACCCTGCAAGTTGTACCGTCGCTAATTTAAAATTAGCGCGAAGTGCCGGCGTGACGGCAGAGGAATTATTGTGTCAATCATGTTCGTGCCCATCATTGCGTTTAGCAGGCTATTCTGCGGGTGATCTAAAAGATGTGGGTTATTCAGCCGCTGATTTGCGTAAATGTGGTTACACGCTGGATCAACTCATGTCCGCTGGATTTAGCGCTGCTGATTTAAAAGCGGCTGGATTTAGCCCGGCACAATTAGAGGCGGCTGGATTTACAGCAGGCCAATTATTGGCAGCCGGATTTGCACCCAATCAATTAAAGGCAGCCGGCTACTCAACCGCACAATTACAAGCAGCCGGTATCAATACGACGAAAACGAACTGCGATGTTGCCGCGTTGAAAAAAGCGAGAGCCGATGGTGTTACTGCGACAGAACTGCGTAAAGAAGGTTGCGGACTTGCAGCTTTGAAAGCAGCAGGATTCACGGCGGCTGAATTAAAAACAGCAGGATTTTCTGCACAACAATTGAAAGATGCAGGCTTCACAGCGGCACAATTGCATGCAGCAGGATTCACAGCGGCTGATTTAAAAACGGCAGGATTTAGTGCGGCGCAATTAAAAGCAGCAGGCTTTTCTGCGGCAGCGTTAAAAGGAGCTGGATTCAGCGATGCAGCGTTACAAACAGCAGGATTCACCGCGGCGCAAATTAGAGCGGCTAACATGGCATCGAAAATCTGTGATGTGGAAGCACTGAAGAAAGCACGCGCTAATGGTGTTTCTGCTAAAGCGTTAAAAGACAAGGGTTGTAGTTTGGCGGCGTTGAAAGCGGCCGGTTACACTGCCGCTGAGTTAAAAGCCGCAGGCTTTACAGCCGCACAATTGAAAGATGCGGGCTTCAACGCTGCGCAATTAAAGGCAGCAGGCTTTACAGCGAAACAACTGCATGATGCCGGTTTTTCAGCCGGGCAGCTAAAAAATGCGGGTTTTACAGCGGCACAATTAAAAGCGGCTGGCTTTAATACCAAGGCGTTAAAAGACGCGGGCTTTACACCGGCACAATTGAAGGCAGCGGGATTCAGTGCGGCTGCATTAAAAGATGCAGGCCTCAGTGCTGAGGATTTAAAAGCCGCTGGCTTTGGTGTAGCGGCGTTAAAAGCAGCAGGCTTTTCGTCGGGTGAAATTAAAGCTGCCGAACTTTCTTCTACCTCTTGCAGTATTAAAGAGCTAAAGAAAGAGAGAATGGCTGGTGTTTCTGCAACTCAATTAAAAGAAAGAGGTTGTGGTTTGGCCGCATTAAAAGCAGCAGGTTATACAGCGGCAGAATTAAAAGCTGCAGGATTCACGGCGGCGCAATTAAGAGCAGCCGGATTTAGCGCAAAAGAACTGCACGATGCTGGCTTTTCTGCTGCTGCATTAAAAGCAGCAGGCTTTAGTGCAGCACAATTGAAAGCGGCGGGATACAATGCTTCCCAGTTGAAGGATGCTGGTTTTTCAGCAGCGGCATTAAAAGCAGCGGGCTTTAGTGCCAAAGATTTAAAAGATGCAGGCTTCAGTGCCAAAGAACTGCACGATGCAGGTTTTAGTGCCAAGGCACTAAAAGACGCAGGCTTTAGTGCAGCAGCATTAAAGGCTGCGGGATTTAATGCCGGTGAATTAAGGGCAGCAGGTTTTAGTGCGAAGGCACTAAAAGACGCAGGCTTTAGTGCCAAAGAACTGCACGATGCTGGTTTTTCAGCATCCGCATTAAAAGATGCAGGTTTTAGTGCCGACCAGTTGAAAAGAGCGGGCTATACCAAAGGCGACCTCTTGCGAGCAGGTTATACTGCAAAACAATCAGGTTATGCGACAGAAAAACCCGCAGCGACTTCGCAAGGTCAGGCTAGAAATAACAATATTCCGACCACCAATACAGAAAGTGGCGCAAATCAAACGAATGGCAGTGCGTCTCTACCCTCCATTGGAAGCAACTCACCGGAAGCGCGTCTGCGTGCCATTCAAAAAATGCAACAAGAGGAATTAAATCAACAGCAACAGCGTGATCTCGTCCAGCAAATGCAAGGGCAAATGAGTTTGCAGGCGCAGAAATTAATGGCGGAATGGAGTAATAGCAGCACGCAAACCTATGCCGAAGCTGTGCAAACACCAGCGGGTGTTGCCGGTCCGGGGGGTGTTGGTGCAGGCGCTAGTGAAAATGGTGATGGAAAATCACAATCCGCAAAAGCATCTGGGCCTGTTGTCAAAGCAGGAAGCATTATGTTTGCCGTGTTGGATACAGGTATCAATAGTGATGAGAAAAGCCCAATTCTAGCAACCATTGTAACAGGCCAATTAAAAGGTGCTAAATTGATCGGTAACTTCACTCGGGTTGACAAAAAAGTGTTGGTTAAATTCAGTGTTATTAATGTGCCACACTTTGCACATACCTTTCCGATTAATGCAGTAGCGATTGATCCAAACACAGCGCGAACTGCTGTGGCTGGTTATGTAAATAATCACTATCTACTGCGTTACGGTACGTTGTTCGCATCAGCATTTTTGTCCGGTTTGTCGCAAGGTATTTTGCAATCAGGTGCAACACAGGATTGTTTCTTTGGCATTTGTCACACGACCTATAAAAGTCTCAATCCAGGTGAGTATGTTGCATTGGGGCTCGGCAATGTGGGTACACAATATGCAAGTGTGATGAGCAGAAACTTTAACACTCCGCCCACCGTTAAAATTTCAGGCGGAACGGGTATCGGCATATTATTTATGAGCGATGTGACGTTGCCACAACCATTACCAAACCATAATTCATAAGTTTAGATAAAAGAACCATAGGGGGAATTGAAATAAAATGACTAAGCACGATGAACATAAATCTACGGATGATGATTACCAGTACCCCAATGAGGAATATGTGGATGAGACCACGCCAGAGGAAGAGAAAGAAGAAACACAGACGGAAAGTCGCGCGAATTTTATAATTCGCCTTATTCAAAACAACAAGCGCGTTACGGTTGTTGTTGTTCTGGTGATAGTGGCCTTAATCGCATTTAAGATCATGGGGCATCATAGCAAGCCCGAAGTCATTGCTACCTCAAAACCTGCGGTGCAACAACCTATTGTGCAGCCAGAGGCTCCTCAAACTGTTGCTCAGACAGCACCAAGTACTGAATTAATGGACCAACTGGGTAGTTTGAAACAGAGTGCGCAAGAGAATCAGAATGAAATCAGTCAGTTGCAAAATCAAATCTCAGATTTACGAACGCAACTCAGTCAAGCAAACTCGGCACAGACACAGCTCAATCAATCCGTGGTTATGTTAGTTCAACAGATAAAACAACTAACAACCGAAGCTCATCAACAGCCTGTGAAAAAAGTAGAAAACGCAGCGCCGCCACCACCACCGTTAGTCTTTCACTTAAAAGCAGTTGTGCCAGGGCGTGCTTGGATCGTGAGTAACGATGGATTATCGGAATCAGTTAGTGTAGGTGATACCATTCCGCAATATGGCACGGTAAAAGTGGTCGATGCTGATCGTGGTATGGTGCTTACAAGCTCGGGCAAAGTGATCGGCTATGGGGAGAATGATCACTAAACTTAACAAACTTACCTAGGAGGTAAACGCATGAACCCAACCACCCTGATGAACAGTCTGGGTACGATAGCGGGCATTGTCCAGACCGTTTCAATTCTCATGGGGTTGTCATTATTCATGTCGGGGCTTTTTCGGTTAAAGCGTTATGGTGAGATGCGTACATTCATGTCTCACCAAATGACGCTGGCTGGGCCATTGTTGACGTTGATCGGTGGGATCTGCTTACTGTCTTTACCGTTGGTGGTGCGTACAGGCTTGTTAAGCTTTTGGGGTACTAGCAATCCACTGCGATACTCAGGACCCCAGGAAGGGTTTGAACAGCTTATACCGCCTATTATTATGCTTGTTCGCCTGCTTGGAGTTGGATCCTTCATACGAGGTATTATTTTATTTTCGCGGGGGGGGCGAGAAGGCTCCCCACCCGGTACTGTAGGCAAGGCGATGATACACATTTTTGGGGGGCTGCTATGTATCCACATATTGGGTACGGTAGATTTGGTGAAGGAAATTTTAGGATGGTCGGTACCAACCTGAGAACAACAGGGCTTACTGTAAGTATGGAAAAAAAGCAGTTTCTAGCGGTTTCTTTAATATTTCCTTAAGGTTAGGACGGTATATTGTCTAAGATTAATGTAAAAACAAGTAAGAAAACAAAGTCTTATTCTTGTATTGTTAACTCGGAGATTGACGATCATGCAAACGAAAAAAACTAGTTTATTCCGTAAGATATTGAAACCACTATTAATCGTGGGCTCAATAGCCGGAGTGTTATTTGCCGGTGCTGCATTAGCCGGTGTTACGCAAGGAATAGCTTTGTCGAGTATTGCCAGTAACGTTGATACTTCTGTTAAAGAAATTTCAACCGTGATCAGTGATATTTCATTGATTGCAGGTGTTGGCTTTGTGATGGCTTCATTCTTTAAATTCCATCAGCACAAACTGAATCCAACGCAAGTACCCATCAGCCAAGGTGTTACACTATTATTGATTGGCGCGGGATTGATTATTTTCCCATCCGTTCTACCAACAGCAAAACGCGCGATCTTCGGATCAGGTGCTGAAATTGCTAAAGTCGGTGGTGGGCAAATCCATAGTATTATCGGCAGTTAGTAATGTTGCTACGATGGTTTTGCATGATATCAAATTATCAGCAACGGATGGCAATTGGCGACTCTTCATGGTAAGAAAGGCAGACCCTGCCTTTCTTACTTTTCAAAATAAAGTCTTTGAGCGGGATGAGAACACCTGCCAATTTTGCCGATTTCAGGCGAGAGAACATCTTGATGTCGTCAATCTTGATGGCAACTACCGTAATAATCGCACCAGTAATTTAGTGACTGCGTGTAGTTTCTGCGTACAGTGTTTCTTTTTAGAGGCCATTGGTAAAAGTGATTTCGGTGGTGGGACATTAATTTATTTGCCCGAAATGACGCAAGGGGAACTGAACGCGCTTTGTCATATTTTGTTTAGTACCATGGTGAATGGCTCAGAACAAGCATCGCAAGCGCGAAACATTTATCGCAGTTTCAAGCTGCGCTTACAGCAAATCGAAAAGATACTCGGAGAGGGGCTTAGCAACCCAGCATTGTATGGTCGTGTATTGATTGATGCTAATGTGAAAGAATTGGCAGCATTAAATGCTGAATTAATGCCTAAGTTACGACTGTTACCGGATATCACTCGATTTACGATGCAACTCAAAAGATGGTCGCAAAACGCGCTGGAAGAATTAAGTTATGATTAAATATATTCGCTCATTTTTCGGCATATTCGAAAGTTTATTTTCCTGGATGAGCACATCGCTGAAACAAAACACGGCTGCCTATTGTGAATTACAAACCGCCGACAGCGAAACGGTGTTAGTCGCTCATGATGGTTCATTGATATCAGTCTTGCGATTAGAAGGGGTCACGTCACTCATTGGTAAAGGCGAATTTGATCAAATTCAACTGGGTTTACAGCAATCGCTGCAAACCATCATGTCTCAAGCGGGTCATGTCATACAGGTTTATTTCAGCTATAACAGAGATGAAGTGCGTGGAGAAATTAGTGAAATATTAAATCCTGCTGAGGTGACAGCCAAGCGTTTGGGTCTGAGACTAAACGATTTATTTCAAGAACGGATTAATCATTTAAGCAATTATTGTGCTCACGAAGAAGTTTATATTGTTTTATGGACGCGTCTTAAATCATTAACAAATGAGCAGATAAAGCGCGCAACTCGGGATAAAAGAAGAGTCATCAGTAAGCAGAAGATCCCTCCGTTTAAATCCACGCAAAATATAATTGCGGCCATTCCTGATTTACGTGAGAGTCATGATTCTTTTATACGCTCGGTGACGAATGATTTTAACAACTGGGGCTTAGTCACCCAATTATTAGAAGTGCACGATGCTGTGCATGTCATGCGAAAAAGTGCTGATCCAGAATTCACCGATCGCAGTTGGCGCCCTTCTTTGCCGGGCGATAAGATCACTATTAAAGCGTCTAAAGAAGCTGCGGGTGAGATATCCGACATTTTGTGGCCCTCACTAGCGCGACAAATTTTACCGCGTGACGCAGAAAATGTAGATTTGCGCACGGCCCGTGTCGGTGATCGCATTTATGCATCGGTCTTCATCAATTTATTTCCAAAAGATATACAAACATTCGCTCGTTTGATGGGTAGAACGCTTCAAACACGTATTCCGTGGCGCATCTCATTTTTATTTGAAAGCGATGGATTGGCCGGCACGAATATTCGCAAGGTATTGTCTTCGGTATTGAGTGTGACATCTGCGCAAAATCGTTTAATACACGATTCGCTGAACTTATTAAATTATATTAATTTAAACACCGACGATGCTGTTGTGAAGCTGCGTGTGTCGGCAGCAACTTGGGCTCCGGAAGGTGATGTGCGGTTATTGCGCGCGCGCGCCTCGATGTTGGCGAAAGCCATTGAAGGTTGGGGTTCTTGTGACGTCTCGGAATTGTCGGGCGATCCCTATGAAGGTGTTGTGTCCAGCATGGTGGGTGTTTCAGGTACAAGTGTTGCAACGGCATCGATTGCGCCGTTGTCCGATGTGCTCTATATGTTGCCGCTGTTTCGCCCCGCATCACCGTGGGAGCACGGTGCAATTTTATTTCGTTCACCCGATGGAAAGCCTTGGCCTTATCATCCAGGTTCGCATCATCAAACAACATGGATCGATTTATTTTATGCACGGCCTGGTTCGGGTAAATCCGTATTATCAAATGCGATTAATTTAGCCGTTTGTTTATCGGCAGGGATTCAACGCTTGCCTCGCATTTCCATTATTGATATCGGCCCTTCGAGTAGTGGTTTAATTTTATTGTTAAAAGATGCCTTACCTGCCGATAAAAAACATTTAGTGGCGTATCATCGTTTACGTATGCGCTCTGATTATGCGATCAACCCTTTTGATACGCAGCTTGGTTGTCGCCACCCAACACCACAAGAGCGTGCATTTTTGGTGAATTTTTTAAGTTTGCTTGCAACGCCCATTGGGTCGGATAAAACTTATGACGGTGTGGCGGATATGTCCGGTTTAATCGTTGATGAGCTTTATAAAAATAAAGCAGATGATGGCAATCCAAACGTTTATGCTATCGGTATTGAGGAAAGCATCGATGATATTTTAGAAGAAATTGGTTTCGTACAGGATTCACAAACGAGTTGGTGGGAAGTCACCGATGCTCTATTTATGGCGGGCTTTACACACGAAGCCTTATTGGCCCAACGCCATGCTATGCCAGTATTAGCTGATGTGGCGGCAATTTGTCGTTTGCCAGCCATTCAAGACTTATACGGAAAAATTACGGCACCAACGGGTGAGCCATTAATCCACGCATTTGCACGAATGATTTCGAGTGCTGTGCGTGAATATCCTATTATTTCACAAGTAACGCGATTTGATTTGGGTGATGCACGTGTTGTTGCGCTTGACCTGGACGAAGTTGCGCGTAGTGGTGGAGACGCCGCTAACCGTCAAACGGCTGTGATGTACATGCTGGCGCGTTATGTGTTGGCTCGTCATTATTTTCTAACAGATGATAACGTTGCCGATATGTCAGAAGCGTATCGTCATCATCATCAAGCACGCATTGCTGAAATTCGTGAGGATCCCAAGCGCATTGTATTCGACGAATTTCACCGCACAGCCAAAGCGCAAGCCGTGCGCGATCAAGTTATTCAAGATATGCGTGAAGGGCGTAAATGGAAAGTGCAGGTGGCATTATTATCCCAATCGCTTGAAGATTTCGATGAAATCATGGTCGAATTTGCAACCTCCGTATTTATTATGGAAGCAGGTCCGGAACAAGCCGTGCGTAAAACTGCAAAAGTATTTGGATTGACGAGTACGGCAGAAATTGCTTTAAAAACTCGTGTGCATGGACCGCGTGAAGGCGGTGCTACGTTCTTAGCACAATTTGCTACAAAGTACGGTTTAAACACGCAGTTATTAACGGCTACTTTAGGTCCTGTCGAGTTATGGGCATTAAATACGACCGCTGAAGATGTAAACATTCGTAATCAGTTGTATAAAAAAATCGGACCCAAAGAAGCGCGCCGAATATTATCGCATCTATTTCCGTCGGGCACTGCCGCAAAAGCGTTGGAAGATCGCTATGCAGAATATAAAGAAGAAGGTCGTATGATTGACGACTCTGCAAAGACCAGCGTCATGCAGGAATTAATTCATGACATACTGCAAGAATATTATGGTGTTGCAGAGCAAGAGAAACCCAAAACAGTCAACGCAGTTAAAAAGCCAGTAACGGCAGATGCACAGTGATTTCTAGAAGTGCTCTTTAGATTATTTATTCTCATCAACCCTATCACAACAGCCTGACACTACTCTGTCTGGTAGAATGACAATGGCATCATAACCGTGGTTTTCATCGGACATGCCGTCTGTGCAACCATTCGGATTATCTTTAACAATGATGGTAACGGGCTTGTTGTTATCTTGTATTGTCGTTTCATACACACGTAAATAACTGTCTTTCATCCCTTGTGCACCTCGAGGTTTAACGGGGTTCATCATCAGGTCAACAGGTTCTGGTGAGTGATATTTGAATTCTTTATCACTCATGTCGAGTGACCAAAATGGTTCGGTCCCCGCACACTTGAAAGGTTGAGTAAATTGGTATTCTGGTTCTTTCGTTTGTGAGCTATCACCATTATCTGCAAATGTAAGTGTGCTGATTGAAAACAGTGATATTGCAACGATTACAGATTTAAAGAATTTGCATCGCATCCTGATTCTCCTTTTCGTTCAACACCTAGTTGAACATATAATACAAACCAGCACTGATGGTCCAGAAATGACGTACATATTGACTGCTCGTCGGTGTGTACTTAAATAAAGCTTGAACAGCCCAATTCGGGGTAAACCAGAAATCTGCACCGCCACCAAAATGAATGTTAACTTGGTCATCTTGATTTAATGTGGACGTTCCCGCAAGCGTTGTAATGGTAGCGCCACCCCATGATGTGATATCGCTGCCTATTAAGCCGATGAGGTCGAAGTTATGAATCGGCCAGTAGCCTCTAAAGTCAAAGTAAAATCCTTTCGGTTTTTCAGTGATTGTGAGTGTAGCGGGTCCTGTTGTTTTACTTTTACGGCCAAATTCATGATAGCCCCACGCAAACGCGATGTATTGGCCGTATTTCAGACCAAATTCTAACTCATACCCTGAAAAATTATTCGGAAATTCTCCAGTAGGGCTAAAGGTAAGGAATGAGTTTTGTATGAAGTCGGTCGTGGTATTCGTGTTGTTTTGATGTAAATAAATATAGTTTATACCAATAAACGGACGCAGGTGTGGTGCTGGAGGGGGGACAATTTCAGGGCCACCTGCAAGTGCAGAGCTGCTAATGAGGCTCGTTATCAGCAATCCAAAAAGCATTTTCCTAAGCATATTAACTCCTTTCATTCCATTTGCTTCAGTCTAATATCAATAGTCTAGCGAATTGATATCAGGCCTTGGGAATAACGAAAAAATAAACGTTAACTGATTTAATCCCAAAGAGTCAAGGGATACAGCTTATCAAGGTCATTGCGAAGACTGCTTCGATATTATAAAGTAAATACAGTACTCATATTGGGAAGGATACCAATACCATGCTTAAGTACAAACTCATTCGAGACAAACAAGGGAAGATTCAATTCATAGAAACCCCGCTCATGCACAGCGAGCTCCTCAATACGCCTAAGCTCAACAAAGGAACTGCATTTACACAAGAAGAACGCGAAACATTTGGACTTTTAGGTAAGTTTCCTGTACGTGTAGAAACCCTCGAGGAACAAGTAAAGCGGACTTATCGTCAATATCAGGAGCATGAAACAGCTCTAGACAAAAATGTTTACTTGAATAGCCTGCACGATAGAAATGAAACAGTTTTTTTCAAACTCGTGGGCGAGCATCTCACCGAAATGCTACCGATCATTTACACGCCCACAATTGGAGAAGCGGTCGAAAAATTTAGTCAAGAATTGCGTAAATCGCGTGGATTATTCATCGATTATAACGATCAAGATCGCATTGAAGAAATACTCGACAATCGATTCAATCCCGAGATTGATATTGTTTTAGTGACCGATGGTGAGGGTGTGTTGGGCATTGGTGATCAAGGCATCGGTGGTATGGACATCGCGATCGGAAAATTGATGGTGTATATCTTGTGTGGGGGTATCGATCCGTTAAGAACATTACCAATACAACTGGATGTCGGTACGAATAATGAAAAGCTGCTAAATGATCCCCTATATTTAGGGTGGCGACACAAGCGTATTCAAGGTAAAGACTATGATCAATTCATCGATAAATTCGTAGTAGCCATTCGTAAAAAACTACCCGAAGCTTTTTTGCATTGGGAAGATTTTGGCCGTGAAAATGCACGGCGTAACTTGGCCCGTTTTCGCGATAAAATGGCGACCTTTAATGATGATATGCAGGGGACCGGAGCGACTGCATTAGCGTGTATTTTGGCAGGGATAAAGGCGACAGATACTCAATTTTCAGATCATCGCATCGCCATCTTGGGTGCGGGAACCGCTGGCGTTGGCATTGCCGATCAAATTCACGACGCTATGGTTCAATCGGGCATGTCCGAAGAAGAGGCACGCAGACGCTTTTGGTTAGTTGATCGACCTGGGCTGCTCACGAGCGATATGAAAGATTTAGAGCCATTTCAAAAACCTTATGCGCGTGATCCTAGTGAAACTAAAGGTTGGCAACGCGAGCACGATGATCAGATTAGTTTTTACGACGTTGTTAAAAATGCAAAACCTACGATTATTATTGGTTGTTCCACCGTGCACGGTGCCTTTAATGAAAAAATTATTAGAGAAATGGTTTCGTACACGAAGCATCCTTTGGTTTTTCCCATGTCGAATCCAACGTCTAAATCTGAGGCGGAGCCTGCCGATGTGATTAAATGGTCTGATGGCCAAGCATTGCTTGCGACGGGAAGTCCATTTGAGCCAGTTGATTTCAAGGGAAAAAAAATTCCTATCGCACAGGCAAACAATGCGTATGTTTTCCCAGGAGTGGGGTTGGGTGTTATTGCCGTCAAAGCGCAGCGTGTCACTGACGGTATGTTGAGGGTAGCCGCGGATACGTTGAGTGATTGCGCGCCTGCGATGCATGATAAATTTGCGGCATTGTTGCCAGATTTAGAGGATGTGCAAGCGGTCAGTAAAAAAATTGCCTTGGCTGTTGCCAAAAAGGCTCGTGAAGAGGGTTTCGCTGGTGTGCCCGATGATTTGGATCTACGCAAAAGGATTGAAGATATCTTTTGGGAGCCGCAATACTATCCGTACAAGAAGGGTTAAATCGATTCCGTATAGTGCCAATCAACACAATCAATGGATTGTTTATTATTCATCCACGCATCATGCACTTGCTTCGCTGATTTAAAGTCATCAGCGAGCAGATAATCACGAACTTTGCGTTTGAGCTGTTCTGGTAAGTCTTCGTACATTAAAGGTCTCCAACCTGTATATGTTCAACGCTGGTGAACGTCAGAATACACTGCAGTGCCAGATAGTGGAATAGATAATATCTCACAAAACTGCGAGTCATGTCTGATTTTTAGAGTTCTAATATTATTTAATTATTTCTTAAGGGCTGCTCTTGAAATTATTTTTAATCTGAAAAAGAATTTATCGATTTCAATTGCTTACATATCGCGGTTGGGGTTACTGTTTTTCGGGAATCGCTATCCCTGGCTGCTAAGTAGATCCATGGTACTTACGCCCGCAAAACAGTAATCCCAGTCCTTATGCCGCAATTGAAAGCAATTTAAAAATAGATTTCAAGAGCAGCCTTTAAGCTCTTAATGTATGGCCGGATCATCGTAAATTAAACTCAAATCTTCAAGATTATTGTTCGATTTTGCATTTTTTACTTTTTTGAAACAGGCGATATGGAACAGTGCTTCGCCCCCGTTAATCAAAGGGATATTGGTGTGTCCAATAATAATGCCTGTTCGCGGTGAGATGATGTCGATTTCTTCGCTTCCAAATGGATCTGCAATGATCCCGATGCGTTCACCTTTTTCTACTTTCTTACCAAGCGATTTGAATGCGTGCATGATACCGCTGCGTGGTGCACGGATCCAAATCGATGAGCGAACGGTAATCGGGCGAATCGGCGCTATTTTTTTGTGTCCGTTTGTTTTATCAATCATGCCTAATTCTTTCATCACATTCAGAACGCCTCTCACGCCGGTGCGAATAGCAATTTCATTGAAACGCAAAGCTTCGCCACCTTCGTAAACTAGAACAGGAATGCCGATTTCGCTTGCAGCACGGCGTAATGATCCGTCACGTAGATTGGCACTTAAGATCACCGGAGCATTAAATGCTTTTGCCAATCGTTCTGTGCCATGCTGCTCCAGATTCACGCGAATTTGCGGTAAATTTCGCCGATGAATTGTGCCGGAGTGAAGGTCGATACCGTGTGTGCAGTGCGTGACAATTTCGTCCATAAATAGTCTTGCTAAACGAGATGTGAGTGAGCCAGTTTTTCGGCCCGGGAAGCTACGGTTTAGATCGCGCCGATCGGGTAAATAACGCGACTGGTAAATAAATCCGTACATGTTGACGATGGGCACTGCAATTAGCGAACCTTTTTTCAGTTTTTTCAAAACCGATAATTTTAAAAGACGCCGAATAATTTCAACGCCTGAAATTTCATCGCCATGAATTGCGCCACAGACAAAAAGCCTCGGCCCTGGATTTTTACTATTGATGACATTAACCGGGATATCGATGGGGGTGTAAGTATAGAGCTCTGGTGATGGAAGCTTGATACTGATTCGATCCCCGGGTCGAATGATTTGTTCACAAATAGTAAACGTGTTTTTTGCCATATTGATCATCCTTGATAATGACTGTGTTTTGTTATGGGTTTAGCATTTTTCTCAATATATTGAATAATAAGGCTCGCAATATCTTTTTTGCACGCTTCTTCGATGCCTTCTAATCCTGGGGAAGAATTCACCTCTATGATTAATGGGCCGCGATCTGACCGTAAAATGTCAACACCTGCAACATTTAAACCTAAAAACTTGGTGGCATCGATGGCAAGCTTTCGCTCCTTTGCCGTAATTTTTATGGGAGATACGCGACCGCCACGATGGACGTTCGATCTAAATTCACCCGGCGGTGCTGTTCGCTGCATCGACGCAACCACTTTATTGCCGATCACAAAGCAACGGACATCTTTGCCTTGCGTTTCTTTAATAAATTCCTGCACCATGATATTTACTTTTAATCCTAGAAACGCTTGGATGACACTTTCTGCAGCTTTTTTAGTTTCCGCTAACACAACACCAATGCCTTGTGTGCCTTCAATTAATTTAATAATTAATGGTGTGCCACCTACCATGGCAATGAGGTCGTTGATATCGTCGGGCGAATGGGCAAAGCCTGTGATCGGTAATGGAATGCCTTTGCGTGATAATAATTGTAACGAACGAAATTTATCGCGTGAACGCGTGATGGACATTGAAGTATTGAGACAGAATGTCCCCATCGTTTCAAAATGACGCACCACGGCCGTGCCATAAAATGAAATAGAGGCACCTATTCTTGGGATCACCGCATCATAGTCCGGCAATTCTTTTCCCATATAATGGATGCTCGGTTGTTCGGGGTTTAAGTTCATATAACAACGTAGTGTATTAATGATTTTGACTTGATGGCCGCGTTCCAGCGCTGCTTCTTTTAAGCGTTGCGTTGAATACAATTCTGTTTTTCGAGATAGAATCGCTATTTTCACCTGTTTAACCTTTTTGTGAGCTTGTTAAGAACGATTGACTGGGATCGACGATGAGGCGCTCATGCATGGCGGTACGACCCAGCAGCATACGAAAGCCCATGGTATCACGATTGGTGAGGGTAATTTCAATGGGCCAGCTCACATTATTCACTATTATAGGTGTTTTAATCACAAAGCGGAGTTCGCGGTGGCCGCCGGAGTCGGTGATCCATCGTTCGTCATAAACGTCTGCCTCACAATTGATGATGGTGGTGTCGTCTTTTTGAATGGGGTGGATTTTGAATTGAACCCGATGGATGCCATTCTCCTGCTGGGGCTTCACATCGAAGGCATGAAGTGCGGAGGTGCGTGCGCCCGTATCGATTTTCGCTTTGATGTGTTGGATGCCGAGTTCCGGAAGGGCAACCCATTCGCGCCACCCAATAACAATTTGTTTTTTATTCATAATGATGAAGTCCTTGCCGATGCGACCCATATTGACAACTATAATACCAATAAACTCGTAGTGTGAAATATCAAGCTCACTGTAGTAGGGTTTATCGATTTAAAACAAATTAGCCCTTGAGGTAAAGCTGAAAACTTTATCCTATAGTTACCGATAGTCGGAATAACAGGGTAAATACTCTAATGTATAAATACGGATTGATTGGCCTGGCTGCTGTAACCCTTCTTATGGCGATTTCACCAAGCTTAGCGCAGCAGCAAAACACCTATTACATTAAAGGGAGTCAGCTACTATCTTATTGCGAAGACACCGTTAAGATGATGCAAGGGCAGCATTATAATGTCTCAAAATCCAGTTGGTGCATCGGATTTATTCAAGGCTCTGTCACTGCGCATCGATTTTTTAGTGCTTATTATGCGGTAGAAAAAAACGAAAAGAATGATATGTCAAACAATTCAATGTTGGCAGAAGTCGCAAAAAACCGCGTTTATTGCATACCAAGCAACGTCACGCTGGGGCAAATTGTAAGAGACACCGTAAAATTTCTCGAGAAGAATCCAAAGTTTCAAGACGAGCAAGCAAGCCTCAGCATCGCTCGCGCGTTAAGTAAAGCCTACCCCTGTCATGCGCAGAGTAAAGGTAAGAGCGGCGATCAGTGATTTCATTAAAATAAAAAACGTGGTAGAAATTTTATCTATTTCTACGGTAAAGTCATATCTTCTTCTTTGAACATCGTACGAGGGAAAGAGAGATGATAACCGGGTAGGGATGTATCCTTCCCTTTGCCTGTTTTCGGGTTTGGGAGCGTGATAAGCAGGATCTGTAGTGACTTCGGCATCCTTTGAGTCTTCCTGGTCATTCCGGGTAGGCGAAGAAGATGACGCCGGAGCTGCAGATTTTGCAACTGAAACGGGGACTGTTTATTAGTTTGTGTAAATCGCGTCAGTCAGAATTATGAATCAGCCATTGTGTTAACTGATTTTTTAATTTTATCAAAAACTACATTGCGTTCAAATTAATTTCCTCTCTTATGAATTTTAAGTTTTATACAAAATCCGCCAGGCGATCTTCAAACATAAGGGCAAAACGATTCATGGCGGCACCCCAGTCTCGAATCGGCATGGTCCATTTTTTGGCTATATTTTTTAACCCTAAATAGAGTTGTTTTAAAGCGGCATCGTCCGACGGAAAAACTCGTTTATTTTTAATAACTTTTCGGATACTCATGTTCAGTGATTCAATAGCGTTAGTGGTATAAATCACCCTCCGAATTTCTGCCGGATAAGCAAAAAATGGCACAATGCGCTCCCAATGAGTCAACCAACTTTTGGCAATCGAGGGAAATTCAGCATCCCATTTCTCAGAGAAACTCGTCAGCGCCAATTCTGCTTCTTCAACCGTACTGGCCGAATAAATAGCTTTTAAGTCAGCGGCCACTTCTTTTTTCTTTTTCCAACCCACATAGCGCAATGAATTCCGCACCATGTGTACAATGCAAAGCTGTACTTGAGTGTTAGGATACACAGCGCCAATCGCATCAGGAAAGCCCGTTAGCCCGTCAACGCAACAAATCAGGATATCTTCTAGGCCTCGATTTTTTAACTCCGTTAATACATTCAACCAGAATTTAGCGCCCTCATTTTGGCTAATCCAAATACCTAGCAATTCTTTTTGCCCATCGATATTAATTCCTAAAGCCAAATACAATGCCTTATTGATAACCTTTTTATCTTGCTGCACTTTAATCACTAAAGCGTCCAAATACACAATCGGATACACCTTGTCCAACGGACGACTTTGCCAAGCCTTCACTTCTTCAATCACTTCGTTGGTTACTGTAGAAATGAGACTCGAACAAATAGTTGTGCCATACAAATCTTTCAACTGATCTTGAATATCACGGGTAGTCATACCCCGTGCATAAAGACTCATAATTTTGTCATCCAAATCATCAAAGCGGGTTTGATGTTTTGGAATCAATTGCGGTACAAACTCATTGTTACGATCACGAGGAACCTCAATGGTCATCTCGCCATCTGTTGTTTTGATCGTTTTTTGGCTGTGCCCATTGCGGGAATTACCACTATTGTTGCCAGACACTTCGTGTTTTGCATAACCCAGCGCGTCCGTCAGCTCCCCTTCCAGAATACGCTCCGTCAGTGCCTTTTTTAACTCCTTTAACAAACCAGTATCACCGAAAATATCAGATGCGGTCTTGGTATGTTTGAGAAAATATTCCACAACCTGTGGATCTAATTTATTGGTTTTCATTGCCATAGTCAAAGACTCCGTATAATTTTAACGACCTTTCCCTGACTATCGCATTTACACAATCTTATTTACAGACCCTCTTCGTAATCAATTGAGGCTTTTCATCTTTAAGCAATTTTAAGAATTTATTGATATTTAATGAATCTCCATGAGTATCATAAAGGCGCATTAGGGCTAAGGCCATCATGTGGTGGTGCGTACTAAAACAATGCTGGAGTGTCCAGTGATCTTCCCTCACTTTACCGGACACATTTTTTTTCGATTTTACGCAGCACATTCAAGCGCAACAGGGGTCTTGTAGTCAATAGCTGAATGCATTCTTCTGTGATTGTAATAGCCTTCAATATACTGAAAAAGACTTTGCCTTGCTTCAGCGCGTGTTGTGTAATCATTCACATGCACAAGTTCCGTTTTTAGGGTATGGAAAAAACTTTCTGCAATGGCATTATCCCAACAATTAGCCTTTCTGCTCATTGAACCAATCAGCTTGTTTTGCTTGATGATTTCCCTATATTTTTTCGAACAATATTGACTGCCCCGATCAGAGTGTATAATCACTTGCTTTGGATATTTTCGTTTGAATAACGCCATCAATAACGCATCACACACTAAATCTTGTTTCATGCTTTTATTCATTGACGAGCCAATAACCGAACGTGAATGCACATCGATAACCACCGCTAAATACAACCAACCTTCACGGGTTGGAATGTACGTCAGATCACTCACCCATTTTTGATTGATCGCCGTTGTCGTGAAATCTCTCTTTACAATATTCTCAAAAATAGGCTTGTTGTGACCCGAGTCTGTGGTTATTTTAAATCTACGCTTGGCAAGTGCTTTTAAGCCCATGGAGCGCATACGCCGCTCAATACGCGTGTGACTGCAGGAAATCGATTCCGCTTGCAATGCACGAGTTATACGTGGTGAACCGTAACGTTGTTTGTTTCTCATATAAATTACCTTAATTTTTTCATCTAATTGTTGGTTTGCTTGCTCACGTGGGCTCATAGGTCGCGATAGCCAGTCATAATAACCACTACGACTGACACCCAGTACATCACATAGCAAGTTAATTCCAAATAGTTGGGCGTGCTTTTGAATAAAGCTGTACTTTACTCGAGTTCTTTCGCGAAGTACGTGGCCGCCTTTTTTAGAATGGCTTTCTCCTGTTCCAGTCGTGCCAGTCGCTTCTTAAGCTGTTGATTTTATTCAATGAGTTCCCCTATGTTGACCGGTTGCTTTGCGCTGGGATGAATCACTTCACCACTCTTCCTGGCTTTATCCACCCAGGTGTGGAGGGTCGCTTCGGGCATGCCTAAGTCTTTTGCAGCGCTTAACACGGAAGGAGAACTGAGTGCTAGATGGATTGCTTCTTGTTTAAATTCCGGTGTGTATTTTCGAGTCTTCTTTGTCATGAGATCACCTCTTTGTTACTTCATATTGGACTTTGGATAAATAAAATCCCTTGCCAGTTAGGACAATAATCAAAAAATGTGAGTTTCTAAATCTTAAGCTGTTTTTTGCAGCAATTCGTAGAATTTCTCAGGTGTAAAATTTATTTTATCCAACCATGATTTTACTATCCCAATCAAATCCTCTATTTTTTCAGGGTCTGAGTTTTGCGTCTTTTCTTCAGTCCTCTGAATCGTTTTAATTTTTGAGTTGCTATTTTTGAAAATAGCAGGATGTCGCGTGCATTTCCGCTGCGTATCACCTTTGGTTCTGCCTTGCGGATTACCGCGTGGTTTGCAGAGATTAGCAGGCGTGCCAACGGTATCAAGCACCGTAGAAAAACCCCGTTGCGTTTGTGAAGGGGTCGCAGTTATTGATGGTTTTTCGTTATCCACTTGGAAGCTCGGCAAATACCGCTCCCATTTTTTCGGTAAAATCGGGGCAAGATTCCTCGCTAGATAAAGTTGCGTATACGCTAATGCTGTCATCCGCCACCAATCTTCTTCGTGCTTAACATCCGGTGTTTGGTATCGGTCAAATAACAGTTTGTCTTTACCAAAACGAAAGTAGTGTTCAATGTCATAGCGTCTATCGTAATAGTGATAGGCTTCTAATGCTGTGATTTCATTACGTCGTTCACCAGCGAGTCCTAACCAGAGTGGATTTTTATATAAAGATTTACCGTTAGCATCAACCGCAACCAATTGCACAACAGTAACAGGATGCTCATATCCTTTAAATTGCTTTGAACCACGCAGTAATTGGTCACGCCATATTTTAATCTCCAATTGGTAAGTTTTGCCACTGCGGGTTGTAATGGGTTGCTGCACAATCTCATCGGATTCACGGTGAGTCGTGCTGTCGTTTAGTTTCATCGCATCACCATAGCGTTTTATACTTCCTGAGGTATTATCTTCTATTGATGCGGGCGCGAAAACATTACGGGTACTGTTAAAACGGAAAAGATGTACCCAATTGGGATTTTCGCTAACCAGTTTACGGCAAGCTTCTGTACCATATTTTGAATCAGCCACGCTAACCACCAATTTATGAGTAAGCGCTAAGTCTGCAATACAACGGTTAATTTGCTGCATCCCAACTACATTGCCTTTTTCATCGCTTTTAACGCGCCTCGTATCCAGTGGAACTAACCAATGCTTTTCTTGAGCTGCACCATCATTGGGCAATAGTGATACCGTTGAATATTCATGTCCAATGGTAATCGGTTTGTTACCCGGTGCTGGATTAGGGCTGTAAACCACATGGCGATCTTCAACACAGTGTGCACTTTGACGCGACTGTGGTGTCGTATCCGCAATAATGATCACACGGTCATCGCTATGACTCACATGTTCATATTGTATTTTCATCATGCTATCCCAACAATTTGCTACCGACAAACCATCGCTAATCGCATCGGTAATACTACTGTATTCACGTTCAAAGTATGGCGATTCACATAATTCTATGGGTGTTTTGCAGCGATGGCCATGGCTTGAAAGGGCATCGAGTAAATTCATATTGGCATCGCGTCGCGCGGGGAAGATGTTGTAGAGGAATGTACGGAATTGTTTTAGTTTTTCTGTCGCTAACATCGTTTGTTCCTTATTTTATTTTTTCGAACAAACGTTGTTTACAACGTAAAATTTTTTTTCGGTTTCTATGTCAAGCAATTTTTAATTATTTTTATAAATTTAACCTCAGTTCTGGATAACTGCGTATAAATTATTCTTTATATTGTTGGTTTTTATTCCTGGTTTGTTTGGTCGCCAAGAATAGGCAATTAGCGCTGCAAGGGTATTGACTAAAAAATTAATCGGACTACGATGACGCGAATGCTCAACATGATACAAGTTTTTCAACTGATCGATAATCGTTTCTACGATGCCACGTTGTTTTAGGAAAAACTTTTCAAATGCAGAAAGCATTTTGTTCTTCATATTTTTACGGACTTTTGTCACAAATTTTAAATCGTGTTTTGCCAAATCGTCCGCAAGATCTTTTCCAAGATACCCTTTATCGCCAGCGCCCAACCCCTTTAAATTAGCCATTAATTTTCTAACAACAGCGCGATCATCCACGTTCCCTTTCGTTAAACAAAAACGGATTAATTCCCCTTGATGATTAATCACAATATGTAGTTTAAAGCCGTAAACCCAGCCCATTGTGCTTTTACTGCGTTTAGCAATGCCTTTGAAAACCTTGTTTCGATAAATTCGTTTATTGTGGCATACGCGTAGTGTAGTTGAGTCAATATAATACAATCCCGTGTGTTTGCCCTTTCTCGAAAGCAAATAGGCGGCGAGCATCATTAGCGCTGCTGATTGGCAGGCGACAAAACGTGTGTAACTCAGCGCCGTAGGAAAATACTTCTTCATGTCTTGTAAAACACATCCACAATAAAAATCCTTAAATGTGCGATAGTGACTCATTTGAAACAACACAATGATGGTGCCAATTTCAGACAAGCTCATTTGCATCGCTCGATCTCGTTTTCTGTCTGGGTTCGGTAGCAAATACTTTGATTGACCTTTCAAATAATCCTTGCAAAAATCATCCATATCACAAAAAATCTCCGTGACCGGTGCCAACATGATTAACTCCTGTTACATTATTTAGCTGTAATTTTGGAGCTAAATTTTAGCGGTTCCGGTCTTTTTTTCAATTATTTCATTCACTTATTCCTTTTCTTATACAGAACTCAGGTTAAATTTATCCAAAGTCCAAAAGATAGTTTATCACTTAGTCCAAAATCTACCACACTCTTTGAACGCGCATTAGAAGCTTGTGCAGATTTCTGTTTTGAAACCCCAACAGTCTACTACATTGAAATATCTCCCAGTTTAGGAAAAAAAAGCAGCATGATAGTCCCTGTCAAGACAGTCATTTATCTATATATTTTATGCCAGCACCTCTCTCGACTCCTTCCTTCTGCAGCCGTTTGCCTCGAGAAAGGCAGACTTTTCCTGACATTAACAGAGAGTATCCAGCTCCCTTCTATTCAAATAGAAGAAATCAAGGGATCTCACAGAACTCCCTCCCAACCATTAAGGCGTAACCCAAAAACCGGAATCCCATTAAAAAAACTCAGTGAGCTAAAGCAAAAATTACAGCAGGACCATCAACCCCTAAAAGCTCAATCACCATCACGGGCGAGTGCATCAGAAACTTGGTTCGATAAAACTAACTTCGATGCCGAAATAAAAAACGCTAACACTGCTCTAGCTGCCCTAAAGCATATAGCTAGTTTGCTGCCCCCTCTTAATATAGAAGGATATCGCTATAACGAAGAGGGTCTTTCTGCTGAGGTTACTGGCGTGAAAAATGTTAATACCGCTTCTTTTATCCTACATCTGCACATGCTGATAAAGCATACATTTTTTATCGTATAAAAGATAATCAGAGCTTCGATACGTGGAAAACAACAGTAAGAAATTTTTTATACCCAAATAACACAGCAGCACATCCAAATTATTCAGCAAAAACTTCCACGCTATTTCATAATAAACGACGAGCGTTGCCACGCAGTAAAGCCTTACAACGGCACGCTTACGGCAGCTAAGGAGGAACACTCAGCGGGTGTAGTATTTATAAATAATGTCGAAGGACTTTTTGCAAAAATCAAATTAAGCGGCAATGCTAGACCTATTGCAGAAAAGGTAATTTCATCGACTGATGAAACCGCAAAGTTGTATGTATTTTCAAAAATTCTAAACCATCGAGATGTCGGCAAAAAAATGGTCCCTAAGCGCAAAATCAAACCTAGCACCTTAAGAGCAGTCTCGCTATAATCGGACTCTACAATTACAAGATCCATGGAGCTAACTACACAATGACTCGACGACGGATAATTTCTCTCATACTTTCAACCTGTTTTGTCACTTTTCTCATGGCCGGTTGTGTATATAAACCCGATGTGCAGCAAGGTAATGTGATCACCGACAAAGATGTCAGCGCAATCCACAAGGGGATGACGGCCAATCAAGTTCGCTTTAAGTTAGGCGACCCCATATTAACCAATATTTATGCGGATAATCGAGTCGTCTATGTGTATACCTTCCAGCATGGTCATCACAAGATGCAGTTGAAACGATTGATTATTTCGCTGAGAAACGATCACGTGACTGGATATTTGTATGACTCGCAACCGCCGAATGCGCCGGTTATTATTCCAACGCCAGGCTAACGATCTTTATTCCGCTTCGCGCGCAACAATCGCGCTTGTTTTGGATCTATTTTGAGCGAACGATAAATTTCGATACGATCACCGTCGCGCAAGCCATCATCGAGCGCGACTTTTTTGCTGTAGATGCCGACTCTTGCCTCGGCGAGTTTAATATCGGGAAATAATTGCAAAATACCAGAGCGCTGAATCGCAAGCGCAACGCTGCAATTTTCCTCAACATTTAACGGAATTTCGATTTGTTTTTTGGGCGTTGCATACGCAACAATCACATGAATCATAATTATCTACCGTAGACCACTTCTGCGCGATTACAAAATGAATCAACTAACGTATTTGCAATTTGATGGAAAATCGGGCCGAACATCATTCCGACCAAACGGGAATTAAATTCAAATTCCAAATCGAGTGACACACGACAGTGCCCGTTTTCCACCGCTTCAAATCGCCAAAAACCCTCCAAATGTCTAAAAGGACCATTTACTAAACGGATTTCAATCATTTTATGAGGTTGCAAGCGATTGAGCGTGGTAAACGCTTTATACAAACCACCACGGGAAAAAGCGAGCGTGGCACGAATTTCATCCGCCGTGCTGCTCTCAATATGACTCGACACACACCAGGGGATGAACTCGCAATACGACTCAACATCGTTGACCAAGTCATACATTTGTTCCTGTGTGTAGGCAACTATTTTTGATTTATTAATGTCTGGCATCGTAACTATGATACTATAGGCACCACCATGAACAAGCAAATTAAGTCAAAAACTGAGCGTATTATTGCGACCAACAAAAAAGCGCGTCACGATTATCACATCGAAGAGCACTTTGAAGCGGGCCTTGTGCTCGAAGGTTGGGAGGTTAAAAGTTTGCGTGCCGGCCGCGTGCAACTGCGCGACAGTTATGTTGTGCTCAAAAAAGGCGAAGCATGGTTAATCGGCGCCCACTTTTCACCATTACCAACGGCCTCGACACACATCACCCCAGACCCGCAGCGAACGCGCAAGTTGCTTCTTAACGAACGCGAGCTGAGCAAACTGGCCGCGGCTGTCGAGCGCGAAGGCTACACGGTTGTGTCTCTGGATTTGCATTGGCATCACAATCGCGCTAAAGCTGAGATTGCTTTGGCAAAAGGTAAAAAGACTCACGACAAACGCGAAACCATGAAGCGTCGCGAATGGGAACGTGAAAAACAGCGGGGCTTGAAGTCACAGCGGTAGGTTAAGAACCACCTATTTCTGTGCTTCCACCCAACCTATCCTACACGGTATAATGGGTTTACGGCTCCAAGCAAGGAGCTTATAATCACCAGTCTCAATAGGAAGAGAGCGAAAAAGCGAGCATTTTGCGCCAGTTCGCGGCGCAGGCTTTTCGAGGCGCGCAATGTATATAAAATACATGAGCACCCGCAGAAAAGTCTGCAACAAAGAAATGGCGGAAAAGGCGAAGCTTTGGGGGCGACTTGGATTCGACGTGGATTACAAACCTCAAAGTGCATGTCGAGCCGGCAACGTAGGCTCGTAAATCCATCAGTTGCAAACACTATAAATGGCACAAATCCATTTATTGCTGCCAACGACGCTTTAGTAGCAGTAGCTGCGTAATAAAGCGTTGTGTGTCGCTTAAAAACCGACAGCAGCCCATTGGCCACGCAAAGCTTGTGAGCTTGGATTTCAATGGTCATATCATCAAGCTCGCTAATCGGCATGGCTCATCACCGGTTAGTTAAACCAGTAGAGCTCGCTATCAGTTATACCCTGTGTGTCGGGTGACTGATAGTTAAAACGAATGACACAATAAACATGTAGAACTGCGAGCAGCGGATTTGCGGACGCGGGTTCAATTCCCGCCGCCTCCACCAATAAAAAAATGGCCCTAAAAGGGCTATTTTTTTATTCGGCGAAATAGCGGGAATTGAAGCCCAGCCAAGGAGCAACGCGAGCAAGCGCAGCGTTGCAAGGCTGGACTGGGATGATCTGCCCCTCCATTAATAGACACTAAATTTGATAAACTACGATTCAAATGATGTGTAGAAATGAGTCAATACGATAAGTCATTCAAAGAAGAAGCTATTCGCTTAGCATTAACATCAACCGAACCGTTGGCCAAGACAGCCCGAGACCTGGGGATAAAGGACGCGACCCTGTACTATTGGATCCGCCAAGCCAAAGACAAAGCCCCATCAGCGCCAGCTGGTCAAGGTCAGGAACCGAATCTGCTGGAAGAGTTAAATCGTCTACGTAAAGAGAATGTCTGCTTGAAGGAGGAGCGGGAGATTCTAAAAAAGGCCACAGAGTTCTTTTTCAAAGAAACGAAATAAAATTTCAGTTCGTGCAAGAACACCAGAACATTTTTCGCATTCGAACGATGTGCCAAGTGCTTTCCATTTCTCGTGCTGGATTTTACGCCTGGCGTAAACGTGCTGAGAGTCATCGGAAGCGCGAAGATAAACGGCTATTGGCGCTGATTTCGGCGAGCTTCATGAGAAGCCGACGCACCTATGGCTATCGTCGTGTCCATGCAGATTTGCGTGAACAGGGCGAAGGCTGTGGAAAGCACCGAGTTGCTCGACTGATGCGAAACCATGGCATTCATCCTAAAACACGGAGAAAATTTAAAGTGACGACACAGTCGAAACATAATAAACCGATCTACGAGAACCACTTGGGTCGAGAGTTTTGTGCAAAAACACCGAACGAACGGTGGGTTTCAGATATTACCTATATTCCAACAGTGGAAGGTTGGCTTTATTTATCAGTCATTATGGATTTATTTTCTCGGAAAATTGTTGGTTGGTCGATGTCTGATCGACTGAAAGAATCACTACTGATGGATTCATTACGAATGGCTTTATTCCAGCGCAAAACACATTCGGATTTACTGCTTCATTCAGATCGTGGCAGTCAATACGCATCGGATAAGTTTCAAAAAATGCTTAATGATTATAGTATTTTATGCAGCATGAGTCGAAAAGGAGACTGTTGGGATAACGCTGCCATGGAAAGCTTTTTCCATTCGTTGAAAACAGAATGTGCTTATCACGAACGCTATCAAACACGCGAGGAGGCAAAGAAATCTATTTTTGATTATATTGAAGTGTTTTATAATCGTCAGCGTAAGCATTCATATCTTGGGTATCAGTCACCTGAACAATATGAACAGCTTGCTTGTCGATCTTAAAAGGCGTGTCTACTAAAGACGGGGCAGATCACACTTGAAAGCACCTATACCGCACTACAAGAAGCCATGAATGCTTACTGGGATACACGGAACTCCGGTAAATTTTAATGAGCAAAATAAGAAAGATTTACAGATCACATGCTTTTCCTATCACGAGCATTTACACAGGGTTGGAATATTACTGATCAGTAGAATCGTCTTGGCTCAATGCCTGAATCTCTTCTAGGGATAAGCCCGTAACTTTAGAAACAAAAAGAGGGTCAGCTTGTTGAGCTAACATATTGCGTGCAATCTGATGCTGTGCGTGTATCTCGCCCTCAGAGCGACCTTCAGCTCGACCTTTTTGAAGGCCAATCGTCTCGCCTTCAACGATACCTTTTTGAAATCCGCGGTGTTCGAGTTTTTCAGCTAATGACATGAGTTCTTCTCCCAGGGACCTAGATACTTCATTACCTATTATTGTAGCGACTTCGGCTGGATTTTCAATATCGGCTTGGAAGAGATAGGTGAGTGTGCTGAGGAGATAGTCTTGCGCTCCCGCCTCATGCAAGCGCTTGAGCAGGGGGATTAGCTCCCTCAAAAAGGGCATAAAGTCCCGTGCAAAGATATGCTTTTGGGTGAATTCCATAATCCCGGCCCACTGGAGTTGCTTGAGTTTTTCATCTGGAATTTGGGTCACATCCACCAAGGTGAAAGGTTCAAGCAGCGTCTGTCGTGCAAGCTGAGCGTGATCACCAAATAAGTCAAAGAGGTCTGTGGAATAGGGATATAACTGTTCCCCGTTATAGAAGACTAAAGGCACAATCACCGGCAGTGTTTGCGTATGATGTTTTTTCAGGTGTTGGTCCATGATACGCAATTGATAGCGCAAAATCCGGTAAGGCATCAGAGGATCGGGCTTTCGTTGATGCTCTACCAGCGTGTACAAATAGCCAGGCTGTTCATTGAGCTCGACAGCATATTGGACTTTGGATAAATTTATAAAAATAATTAAAAATTGCTTGACATAGAAACCGAAAAAAAATTTTACGTTGTAAACAACGTTTGTTCGAAAAAATAAAATAAGGAACAAACGATGTTAGCGACAGAAAAACTAAAACAATTCCGTACATTCCTCTACAACATCTTCCCCGCGCGACGCGATGCCAATATGAATTTACTCGATGCCCTTTCAAGCCATGGCCATCGCTGCAAAACACCCATAGAATTATGTGAATCGCCATACTTTGAACGTGAATACAGTAGTATTACCGATGCGATTAGCGATGGTTTGTCGGTAGCAAATTGTTGGGATAGCATGATGAAAATACAATATGAACATGTGAGTCATAGCGATGACCGTGTGATCATTATTGCGGATACGACACCACAGTCGCGTCAAAGTGCACACTGTGTTGAAGATCGCCATGTGGTTTACAGCCCTAATCCAGCACCGGGTAACAAACCGATTACCATTGGACATGAATATTCAACGGTATCACTATTGCCCAATGATGGTGCAGCTCAAGAAAAGCATTGGTTAGTTCCACTGGATACGAGGCGCGTTAAAAGCGATGAAAAAGGCAATGTAGTTGGGATGCAGCAAATTAACCGTTGTATTGCAGACTTAGCGCTTACTCATAAATTGGTGGTTAGCGTGGCTGATTCAAAATATGGTACAGAAGCTTGCCGTAAACTGGTTAGCGAAAATCCCAATTGGGTACATCTTTTCCGTTTTAACAGTACCCGTAATGTTTTCGCGCCCGCATCAATAGAAGATAATACCTCAGGAAGTATAAAACGCTATGGTGATGCGATGAAACTAAACGACAGCACGACTCACCGTGAATCCGATGAGATTGTGCAGCAACCCATTACAACCCGCAGTGGCAAAACTTACCAATTGGAGATTAAAATATGGCGTGACCAATTACTGCGTGGTTCAAAGCAATTTAAAGGATATGAGCATCCTGTTACTGTTGTGCAATTGGTTGCGGTTGATGCTAACGGTAAATCTTTATATAAAAATCCACTCTGGTTAGGACTCGCTGGTGAACGACGTAATGAAATCACAGCATTAGAAGCGTATCACTATTACGATAGACGCTATGACATTGAACACTACTTTCGTTTTGGTAAAGACAAACTGTTATTTGACCGATACCAAACACCGGATGTTAAGCACGAAGAAGATTGGTGGCGGATGACAGCATTAGCGTATACGCAACTTTATCTAGCGAGGAATCTTGCCCCGATTTTACCGAAAAAATGGGAGCGGTATTTGCCGAGCTTCCAAGTGGATAACGAAAAACCATCAATAACTGCGACCCCTTCACAAACGCAACGGGGTTTTTCTACGGTGCTTGATACCGTTGGCACGCCTGCTAATCTCTGCAAACCACGCGGTAATCCGCAAGGCAGAACCAAAGGTGATACGCAGGGGAAACGCACGCGACATCCTGCTATTTTCAAAAATAGCAACTCAAAAATTAAAACGATTCAGAGGACTGAAGAAAAGACGCAAAACTCAGACCCTGAAAAAATAGAGGATTTGATTGGGATAGTAAAATCATGGTTGGATAAAATAAATTTTACACCTGAGAAATTCTACGAATTGCTGCAAAAAACAGCTTAAGATTTAGAAACTCACATTTTTTGATTATTGTCCTAACTGGCAAGGGATTTTATTTATCCAAAGTCCAATATGAAGTAACAAAGAGGTGATCTCATGACAAAGAAGACTCGAAAATACACACCGGAATTTAAACAAGAAGCAATCCATCTAGCACTCAGTTCTCCTTCCGTGTTAAGCGCTGCAAAAGACTTAGGCATGCCCGAAGCGACCCTCCACACCTGGGTGGATAAAGCCAGGAAGAGTGGTGAAGTGATTCATCCCAGCGCAAAGCAACCGGTCAACATAGGGGAACTCATTGAATAAAATCAACAGCTTAAGAAGCGACTGGCACGACTGGAACAGGAGAAAGCCATTCTAAAAAAGGCGGCCACGTACTTCGCGAAAGAACTCGAGTGAAGTACAGCTTTATTCAAAAGCACGCCCAACTATTTGGAATTAACTTGCTATGTGATATGTACTGGGTGTCAGTCGTAGTGGTTATTATGACTGGCTATCGCGACCTATGAGCCCACGTGAGCAAGCAAACCAACAATTAGATGAAAAAATTAAGGTAATTTATATGAGAAACAAACAACGTTACGGTTCACCACGTATAACTCGTGCATTGCAAGCGGAATCGATTTCCTGCAGTCACACGCGTATTGAGCGGCGTATGCGCTCCATGGGCTTAAAAGCACTTGCCAAGCGTAGATTTAAAATAACCACAGACTCGGGTCACAACAAGCCTATTTTTGAGAATATTGTAAAGAGAGATTTCACGACAACGGCGATCAATCAAAAATGGGTGAGTGATCTGACGTACATTCCAACCCGTGAAGGTTGGTTGTATTTAGCGGTGGTTATCGATGTGCATTCACGTTCGGTTATTGGCTCGTCAATGAATAAAAGCATGAAACAAGATTTAGTGTGTGATGCGTTATTGATGGCGTTATTCAAACGAAAATATCCAAAGCAAGTGATTATACACTCTGATCGGGGCAGTCAATATTGTTCGAAAAAATATAGGGAAATCATCAAGCAAAACAAGCTGATTGGTTCAATGAGCAGAAAGGCTAATTGTTGGGATAATGCCATTGCAGAAAGTTTTTTCCATACCCTAAAAACGGAACTTGTGCATGTGAATGATTACACAACACGCGCTGAAGCAAGGCAAAGTCTTTTTCAGTATATTGAAGGCTATTACAATCACAGAAGAATGCATTCAGCTATTGACTACAAGACCCCTGTTGCGCTTGAATGTGCTGCGTAAAATCGAAAAAAAATGTGTCCGGTAAAGTGAGGGAAGATCACTGAAGCTGTGTAGCCAAGCATGTAGCTACTTTCCATATGAAAATCGAGACTGCACAACAACGCCAAGTATTTTGAAGTCATCCGTCAATTTATCCGTCGGTAAATTAGGTTTTATTGGCAAAAGCATCTGATTGGGCCCATCAATAGAGAGTTCCCTTAGAGTGGCCTCTTCGGTATTTGGGTAATGCACTATAACCAAATCACCATCTTTAGAACAGGTACTTGGATCGATGATTAGTATAGTTTTTTTGGGAAAACGTGGTTCCATAGAGGGCTTGCTTTCGAGTCCAAAGGCATTTTTTGCTATAGATTCCGTGACTATCCATTCATCCCAGTTACTAGGTGATAGTTTGTTCAAGAGGCTCAAGCCTTGAATGGAGTCGCTCCATGATATGATTGGTATCGATTGTGTATTGGTCTGTGTTCGTTTTGCTATCTCTAACCCGGTGAAGAGTTCATCAACAGTTAGGCCAAAGTAATTTGCTAGAGATTGTAGCGTTGAAACTCTTGGGTCTGCAGTTTTTCCAGTTAGTATTTTATGTAGCGTGGGTTGTGGAATTTTGGTGCGTCTTGCTAATTCAGCCTCTGTAATACTGTTCTCAAGCATAAGGTGATGCAAGTTATTGATAAATACTTCACCGGATTTCTGTTTTAGATAAAGTGTATTGATGGTTGCCATTTCTTGTCTTCAGCTTCAATTACCATAGTAATTATGTGTTAAAAGGAAAATTTAAGCAAGCTCCCATAACTAGCGCATTTGAAACGTGAGGATGTCTATTTTTTGCCAGATGATGAAATAAAATTAAACAAATTTAATTCATTTGGTAAAGTATATTACTTTTGTAGTTGACAGGCCGGTTTTTTGGAACTAGCATGTCAGCATAAAAATTCTAAAACGAATCAGAACTTGGAAGGTGTAGGGACGATGAAAAAGCTATTCATTAATTTTGGTGAAGGAGTACGAGTTTTTCACCAGGGACATGAAATACTAAAATTAATTTTTGGTGTTGATGAGGTGTTTCAGAAAATTGAAATTATCAATATTTCTGTAGCGAAGGAAGTCGAGGTGAAAAAAGGTGTTGTTGAATCACGTAGATAATACTGAAATATCAGAAATATACATTTTCTTTGAGTGACAGTTAAAGGATCTTATTATCATGCAACAAGAGGCTAATATGTTGGCGTTAAATTCAGTTTTACAACCTAATGATGTCTACCTCGATGTTCTCAATCAAGACAAAAATAGGCATAAGATTTGGCATAATCCCTTATTAATAGCTTGTGAAAATGCTGAGCTAAGCTTTCAAGATTGTCAGTTCTTGTTTTCTCAGTACTACTATTTTTCCAGAAATTTCACACGATTGCTTGGGGCTGCGCTGATGAATAATGATCAAGACAAGCATCGTGCAATGTTGGTTGAAAATTTATGGGAAGGGTAATCCCCCCATTTTTAGGGGTGTAAAATAGTAGAATTTGTTATGCTGCTTGAAGCAGCTTTTGCCTTGGCGTTATTCCACCAAGCGCCCGATTAGGTCTTTCGTTATTATAATGCCAGAGCCAACGGGTGGCTTTTTGTTGAACCTCCTCTATCGTTGTAAAAATATCTTGGTTAAGCCAGTCATATCGCACTGTTCTATTAAAACGTTCAATGTACGCATTTTGTTGGGGTTTTCCAGGCTGAATATAAAAAAGCTCAATACCTTTCTTTTCTGCCCATTCCATTAGCTTACCGCTAATGTATTCAGGTCCATTATCGCAGCGCAGCGCAATCGGTTTGCCTCGCCACTCAATGATTTGATTAAGGGCTCGTATCACGCGATCAGCTGGAAGCGATAAGTCAACATCAATCCCAAGCCCTTCTCGATTGTAGTCATCAATAACATTAAACAAGCGGTAGGATCTTTGGTCGCCCAGTTGATCATGCATAAAGTCCATAGACCATACTTGGTTTACTGAGTCTGGAGTGCATAGCGCTTCTGGTTTACGTCGCATGAAGCGTTTTTTAGACTTTATTCTTAGATTTAACGCTAGTTCTCGATAAATGCGGTAAACACGTTTGTGGTTCCAGGCAAAGCCTTTGACGTTACGTAAGTATAAAAAGCAAAGTCCAAAACCCCAGTTAAGCCATGTGCTCGTTAGCCGAATAAGCCAGTCTGCAATCACTGTATTTTCATCCGATACTAGCGGCTCATAACGATAGCATGTTTCACTAATAGCAAATGCCTTGCAAGCAACTCGGATGCTTACTTTCTTATTCTTAACGCAATTCCTTGCCATCTCTCTGCGCTGAGATGGCTTTACCACTTTTTTTGCATAGCCTCCTGAATGATCTCGGCTTTTAAGCGTTCTTCAGCATACATTTTTTTCAGGCGACGATTTTCCTCTTCAAGCTCCTTTAAGCGCGTCATCATGGATGCATCCATCCCACCATACTTGGCTCGCCACTTATAGAACGTGGCATTGCTTATACCATGCTCTCGGCACAGATCGGGAACGGGTGTTCCACCTTCAGCTTGCTTCAGTATCGAAATGATTTGGCTGTCTGGGTACTTCGATTTTTTCATCTTGAATCTCCTCTGTTTAGTTTACGAGAAAATTCTACTTTTAAGTACCTCTAATTTGTGGGGGGATTACCGAAGAATCAGGTGAGAAAGACTCAAAAAATAGACATTCTGAAATCTATAAACGTTTTCTGCATGACAATTTATTGATTGAGCATATGGAGCAAATTGAATTTGAGCCATTCACGAAGTTATTTACTCACGAGTACATTGCCCTTTGTCAAAAGGGCGAGGCGGACAGTTGTGCCGCAATTCTTGCCTTTGCAACTGAGGCTATTGTTCCGAGATTGTATCAAATATTTAAAAAAGCCTTATTAGGCGTTGGATTGACCGAAAAAGATTTGCTCTTTTTTAATATTCATATTGAATGTGATGACGCACATGCAGCTACATTGGAAGCAATGACTGTGTCATACCTGAGTCAACCGTTTAGTTTAGAGCGTTGTCAGTATGCCATCAGGCGAGCACTTGATCTCCGTGATCAATTTTTTAGCCGGCTTCGCCAAGCTATGATTGATCGTCACAAGCGTGTCGCGATGCTCGTGATAGATTATTGCCATCCCTGTCAATAATCGACTCGCAATACGCGACAACTTAAATAGCCGCGGACGTCCTCGTCGCCCGCGCTCCGCGACCTCACGGCTCGACTACGCACGGGCTCTCAAATGACTTGACGGCTCGTAAAGATTTTTTGCAGTCGCTTACGCTCGGCAAAAAATCCGAGCCTACCGCGGAATACGCGCCTTCGCTTCGCTCTCCATGGCGCGCATCGTTTGTTGGGGCTATTACAACCGCTTGTTAATCAATCAGAGTTGGCGGATGCTCAAGTTATTTATCAAAAAGGCAATAACAAATTAACGCCGCTTTACAGCAATAAAAACACATCATCTAAACTGTTATTTTCAGTTGGGCGTTATGATTGCCCCAGTCGAGTACTAGATCCACGCTTGCTTAAGATTCCTGTGGGTTGTCACAACGAACGGCATGCTCATGCACACGAATCGGTGTTTTATATCATTCAAGGGCGAGCGGAAGTACATATTGATGGCTGCGTATTATCTGCCTCTAGTGGTGAAGTTATCGGTTTTGTAAAATCTCAGTCTATGCTGTATTTTGTTCGTCCATTTAATGAACGATTGAGTGAGACTACCGGTATGAATTGTCCGCATTGTGATTCAAGTGTTACAAAGGGTTTAAAAAAGCTGACGTCTTTAGGGTATAAACAGTTTGTTTGCAGTGATTGTGGTAAGCAATTTAATCAACGCAGTGGCACAGCGTTGAACTTTATCATGTATCCAACGGATGTGGTTAGGACGGTAGTTCAGTATTATTATCAGTTTAAAGTCAGTCTCCACGATGTAGTTGCGTTAATGGTGATGCGGGGTTTTCATGTAACGCATCAAACGGTTCATAATTGGGTGCATCGTTTTGGTCCGGCGCTTGGGATGAGATTACGGGCACGCCGGTATCAAAAATCCAATGACCGTTGGCACGTCGATTGTACTTATTTACGTATTGAAGGCCGTTGGTGTTATTTTTACAGGGCGATTGATGAAAAGGGCGATTTGATCGATGTCTATTTAAGTGATGTACGAGATCAGCAGGCCGCAGAAAACTTCTTCAAGCAGGCGGCTAAAACGAGTGGCATTTATCCTGAGCAAATCACGACTGATAAAGAGCCCGCCCTTTATCCTGCGATCCAAGCTGTCTTTGGTGAGTATACCGACCATCGGGATAATAACTATTTGAATAATCGTATTGAGCAATCCCATCGAGGCATCAAATCACATATGCGTGTGATGAAGGGATTCAAGAATATATTTGAAGTGTGTCGCGATGCTCGTGATAGATTATTGGCATCCCTGTCAATAATCGACTCGCAATACGCGACAACCTAAATAGCCGCGGACGTCCCCGTCGACAGCGCTCCGCGACCTCGCGGCCGACTGCGCACTGTCTCCAGATGACTCGACGCCGCCTACAGATTTTTGCCACTCGCTACGCTGCCTACGGAACTCCGTTCCTTCGGCACTCCGCTCTGTCAAAAATCGGCGGCTGCCGCGGAATACTCGCCATCGGCTTCGCCTCTCCATGGCTCGCATCGGTGCGCATTACGGTTTTGTACAGTCTTTGAAGAAATACAGCAGTTTTTTAGAGAAAAAAATAAAAATCTCAGGACAATTCTATCTAAATTTCAAACCTTCAATCAATTATTCCAACAAGCTTTCTGAATAACTCTATTATAGAAGCATATGAGTCAATAGTTGACTGAGTTTTTAAAGAACCGTCCTGTGTATTTATTTTTAATGCGGCTAGTGTGGCATGCTGATAATCGCCATGAACGCTGTGATAATTCTCCATCCGTTCGGCCAAGGATAGCAGCATCACTTCGGCGTGTTTGCGGCGTGCGCTCATGATATGGTGCGTGTAAATGGGGTAGGCTACGCTCGCCAAAATCACAATGATGGCTAGTGTTACCAATAACTCAATCAAGCTGTATCCGTCATTATATCGCATGGTTAAGGGCTTCCTCTTGAAATTCTTTTTTAAACCATAACACATTGTATTGATTTCAATTGCTTGCTTATCGTGATTGGGGTTACTGTTTTTCGGGAATCGCCCTCCTTGGCTGTTAAGTACATCCATGGTACTTACGCCCGCAAAACAGTAACCCCAGTCTCTCTGCCGCAATTGAAAGCTATTTAATTAGCTGAAAATAGATTTCTAAAGAGGCCCTCAAGATTATTGTTAATTTTTAAAGGCGCATCAATACCGTATTTCAGGTATAATTCACCCCATGACAGGCATTCAAAACAATCGCTCGCTGGTGGGGCTTAATACGTTCGGTATTGATGTCAATGCACAGTATTTTGTGAGCGTTGACTCTGCTCCCGAGCTCAGTGAGTTGGTGGCACAATCGCAGTGGCAAGCAATGGCCAAAGTTGTATTGGGTGAGGGAAGCAACATCCTGCTAACACAAAATATTGACGGGCTCGTGATCAAAAATAATATTCCCGGTATTGAAAAAACGGATGAAAATAAAGATCATGTTTGGTTGAAAGTGGGTGCGGGTGAAAATTGGCATCGATTCGTGTTGTATTGTTTAGTACATGATTATGCAGGGGTTGAGAATTTATCATTGATCCCCGGCAGTATTGGCGCAGCACCGATGCAAAATATCGGCGCTTACGGTGTTGAAATTAAAGATGTCTTTGAGCAGTTAGAGGCGATATCACTGACGGATGGCGCTACTCAGGTTTTTAGCCATAAAGCGTGTCATTTTGGCTATCGCGATAGTATTTTTAAAAACGAACAAAGGGGACGCTATGCGATCACGACCGTTACATTACGCTTGAATAAACGTCCCCTATTTAATATCAGTTATGGTGCGATTAAAGAGGTGTTGTCTCAAAGAGGAATCGATGAGAAACACTTAAGTATTCGGGCGATCAGTGATGCGGTAATTCACATTCGTCAAAGTAAGTTACCGGACCCCAAGAAAATCGCTAATGCGGGTAGTTTCTTCAAGAATCCTGTGATTACTCAGGAAGAGCTTGCCACGCTGCGAACTCATTTTGAGGACGTACCACATTATCCGGACGCCAATAGCCATGTCAAAGTGCCGGCTGCTTGGTTGATTGAACATTGTGGTTGGAAGGGCAAGCGGCTTAGGAATATCGGCGTTCATGATAGGCAGGCGCTCGTGCTTGTTAATTATGGCGGTGGTAGTGGCATGGAGCTAAAGGCGCTCGCTGAGGCGATTCAGCAGTCTGTTTTTGATAAGTTTGGGATCCGCCTCACTCCAGAGGTCAATATTCTGTAGTTATGTGCCCTCTGGATGTGGAGCGCCATTTGTGGGTAATTTACTGTGAAAAATGAGTCTCGCCATGCTCATGTATTATCTATACACTGCGCTGGCTCGTTAATTTTTCCCAGCAACTTCCCGCACAACTGACGCTCCGAAGTACGGTTGAGTACGTTACTTTCTTTGTAATCATGTGCCCTCTGGGTGTGGAGCGCCATTTGTGGGTAATTTGCTGTGAAAAGTGAGCCTCGCCATGCTCATGTATTATCTATACACTGCGCTGGCTCGTTAATTTTTCCCAGCAACTTCCTGCACAGCCGACGCTCCTGAGGCGCAGAACAGGCCTTACCACCAAGGAGGTTGCCCAGGCCAGTCATTTTTTAGAGATTATCACTTGTCATTTTGAGAGAAATAGTTATCATGCTGGGTCTAGATGTCACTCGAGCCGCTAGCCCGAGTGGGTCAACATTACTGAGGGACGCCCGACAGTAGGTCGGGCAGTGTGCGTTTAGAAAAATGCAAGACTAAAACAGGGATGTTTGGTAAATCTAGTTCTTTACGTGGGCCGTTAGCTCAGCTGGTAGAGCAGCGGACTTTTAATCCGTTGGTCATAGGTTCAAATCCTATACGGCCCATTTAATTTGATTCGCTATCTTTCATTTACAAGTAAAAGGAAGTTATATTTATTCATAGGAGGGGTTATCAAACAGTATCCTACTCTTAATATTTTCTTAAGAAAAAATTAAATTAAGTGCTAGATTCGATATTTACCTAAATTAAATTAAATTAAATTAATATTAATGAATTTTAGATATAAAGCTATTTTTTCAGGTATGATCAAATTAATTATCAGCAATTATTGGAAGATAAGTCATGAGAAGTGCAATAACAGGAAGTCTCACTAAATCATCTCAACTTCAGTCACCGCGTTGGCTTGCAATGCTTGCTCAGAAGGCGGACCCAAGGCCAACAAGTTTAAATCACACTCTTGTAAATCCAGCTAATTTTGGGAACCCATCACGTCAGTTTAATAGGTTTTCACAAGAAAACCTGTGCTCGAAATTACTTTCAGCACATTGGCTTGCAATGCTTGCTCAGAACAGGAACCCAAAAAGTTATCACACTCTTGTAAATCCAGTTAATTTGAGGATTCCATCAGGTCAATTCAATACGTCTTTACAAGAAAACCCTTGGCCGAAAGGATTATTTTTTGGTGGAACATCACGTCTATTTCATGCATCTCCAAATAAATATAGCGAGAAGAATTTTGATATAGAGGAGATCTGGGGATCGATAGTACCAAAATTTCGGTGGGGAGGCGATAATCCTCGTTTGTTAGAAGATACTGTCCTCATTTGTATGCAGCACAAGCTTTGGACCACTTATCTGATGATAAAATTTTTGGTGGAACACTATAGTTTAAAACCAGAGAATGTCATTTTGGCAGGGAAGGGCTATTCGACAAACCTAGAAGTTGAGCAGGCTTTGAAAGATCTTGGCTGTCACGTTATACCTGACCAACATCCGCTTGTCCTAGGAGGGGGAAGTGAGGCACTTCATCAGAATGCATCGGGTGCAGTAGATGCAGCGCTTGAAAGAATTAAACTGGTTCGTGTGGTTCGTAACGTATCTATTTTGGATGATGGTTTTGAATTAACACCTCGCATCACATCCGATTTTTTTAATAATGGTATTAATCCTTTTGTTTATTTCATTGAGCAAACAACCTATGGACCAAAGAACAGAATGTTTTATACACCGCCTTTTCCAGGATTTAATGTGGCGGAATCATACGCGAAGTTGCTTGAATACCCCTATGTAGCAGAAGTCGCTATTGAAAAATTAAAAGATCTTATCAAAAATGTGCAACTACAAATTGGGAAAAAACCGACTATCGGTGTAGTTGGATTTGGGCGAATGGGACAATCGGTTGCAGCAGAAATGGTTGAGCGTGGCTATTCGGTGATTGTCTACGAAGAAAAGAGTGCTAAACGAACCAGTCTAAAAGGTATAAAGCACTATAAAAGTTTACCTGTTGTAATTGCTTACGCAGACGTTATTTTTGGAACTACTGGAACAGACATTACTGCTAACGATGAAGTTCTCGATACTATCGTTAATAGCAGCAAATCAACGACATACGTGAGTCTTTCATCCAGTGATACAGAATTTAATAGGCTGCTAGCTTTGATTCAAGAGAAAACTAAAAAATATGGTCAAATACCTGACCCTTATAAAGAGGTCTTATATGTAAATGAAGAAGGAGCGTGCATTCGGGTACTAGGAACGCCTGTTAATTTTCTGGGAAAAAAACTTCATAGTGTTACTCCATGGCATATTTGGGCAACACGCGCTCTCTTAATGTGCTGTATAATGGCAGGGGCCGCACGCCCTCCAGAGTTGGTCCAATCTGCAAAGATTTATATGCCTGATCCAGATGACCAGCGTAAGATCATAGAAGCATTTTTCAACATGAATCCTAACCATCCTTTGCAGGCATCATGGGCTCCTCTTAGCGAGGGGCAAAAATTGAGACGGATTAAAAAATGTTCATCCGGGGCATGTATACAACCGGAGAAATTAGCTTCACATAGTCAGACTCCTTTTAGTCCTGGGTTTGGTGGGTGAGTATAGAATATGGATAATTTATGGATGATGTTTTTCCAAGTAACATCGCTTACTTTTTAGAAAAAGTTGTTGCATGCACACCGGGTAGCCTTTATTGGAAAGATCGGGAAGGTCGATATTTAGGCTGCAATGACTTCATGTTAAAGACAGCGGGAATGTCGAGTACAAAAGAAATTATTGGTAAAACGGATTACGATTTGTGGGGCGAGGCTGCCAAACAAGTCATGGACAACGACCAAAGAGTCATACAAACCGGTCAGACATTAAACTTTGATGAGTCTCTCAGAATTCCTTCGGGCGAAACGCTTTATTTTACAGGCGTAAAAATGCCTTTGCGAGATGAGAGTAATAATATTGTTGGGGTTATTGGCAATTCATTGGATATTACCGAATTAAAGCTGACCCAAGAAAAATTACGAATCGCCAAAGAGCAAGCTGAATCGTCTAATCGTGCAAAGTCTACATTTCTAGCCAACATGAGCCACGATCTTAAAACGCCGTTGAGCGGCATTTTAAGCACCGCTGAAAACTTAGCTTACAAACTAAAGGATCCAAAAGACATTCATAACGTTGAATATATTATGCAATCGAGTGAACGCTTAATGGAATTACTAAACGAAGTTATTGAAATTGCTAAATTAGAGCATCACAATATAATTGAAGATCAGCAGTTATTTAACCCTTTGGATATTGCCACACGAGTGGTTGATTTAATGAAGCCTACATTTGAGGCGAAAAAGGTAAAGTTAATTGTCGATTTTGATGAGTCTGTGCCGAATTATTTAATTGGTAATAAAATTTTATTTCATCGTGTGATTTTAAATTTAGTGTCTAATGCGATTAAATTCACGGATTCTGGCCAAGTTGTTATCGAAATTAAAATGATGAGTCAGAAGCAGGATAGAGCTGACCTTAAAATTGTGGTTGAAGATACTGGTATTGGTATTCCTCGTGAGAAACAAAGAGAAATTTTTGAATTATTTACTAGAATTGTTCCCTCTTACAAAGGGGCGCACAAGGGTACGGGTTTGGGATTATATATTGTTAAACAGTATGTGACTCAGTTGGGTGGTGAAGTGAGGGTTGATAGCCAGCCTGGTATCGGTAGTACGTTTACGTGCGTGATCCCTTTTTCTATCGCTTTGGATCAGGAACGTTTTATGAGGGCGTATCAAGAAGAACAACCTGTTCGTGATAATCTATCGGAATACAGCACTCCTGTTGCTGAATCACAACAAGCAGCTCATAGAAAAACACCTATTCATATCTTAGTTGTAGAAGATGAGCCTGGGGTACAGCAGGCGGTTAAAGAAAAATTAGGTTCCTTAGGTTATTCAGTGGATATTGCTTCGACAGGGCAACAGGCAATTTCACTGTTTGCATCGGGCAAGTATGATCTCATTTATTTAGATATCGGTTTGCCAGATATGGATGGTTACCATGTCGCGAAATCCATTCGTGAAATCGAAAAATTTATCGAAGATAGAACGCCAATATTTGCATTGACGGCCCATGCTGATGTGCAAGTAAAAAATGGGCATATAGACGACAATCTCGATGGCTTTTTAACAAAGCCACTCATGCGAAAACAGGCCCAACAAATTGTCGAAGATTTTGTGATTCGCGGTAAAAAGCATTCTATGGTTGACATTAAAAAATCGGATTTGAAAAATGCAAATGAGGTGAAGGTAATCGATTTAGAATTGGGTGCCAAGCTAATGGATAACAACCTTGAGGTCGCAAAAGAACTTCTTAGCTTGCTAATTAGCCACATCCCAGAGCATCAAGTCGCCATGGAGTCGGTTTACGATGAACGAGACTTTGAGAGTCTGGAGAAAGCCGTGCACAAACTCCATAGTGCACTGTGTTACAGTGGAACACCTAGGTTGAAGGCCGCAATTGCAAACCTCGAAATGCACCTTCATTTGAATCACAACGATGAAATTGATAGTTCTTACCAAGCAGTCCAGCGTGAGATTCAGGCACTATTAAGTGCTTTTAAGGAACTGTAAATAGTTTCACTTACACTGTTCTTGATACCGATGCCTAAAGCAGCCATGTTCGCCCAATAACAAATATAGCTGTCGAAAGCTTAAATTGTTTGTATCGAGCATGATAACGTAACCGCTAATTTTCCCAGAGGATGTCAGCCTCACGGCGAGTGACATGACAGCAGGCCCGGCAATCTGAGTGATTTTTATGGGTCCGCACCCCGGTGAATAGATGGTGCGGTATTGATATTGTGAATAGTGGTGTTTAGCGCTAGCCGTGGTCATTATGTTGGACTTTGGATAAATTTATAAAAATAATTAAAAATTGCTTGACATAGAAACCGAAAAAAAATTTTACGTTGTAAACAACGTTTGTTCGAAAAAATAAAATAAGGAACAAACGATGTTAGCGACAGAAAAACTAAAACAATTCCGTACATTCCTCTACAACATCTTCCCCGCGCGACGCGATGCCAATATGAATTTACTCGATGCCCTTTCAAGCCATGGCCATCGCTGCAAAACACCCATAGAATTATGTGAATCGCCATACTTTGAACGTGAATACAGTAGTATTACCGATGCGATTAGCGATGGTTTGTCGGTAGCAAATTGTTGGGATAGCATGATGAAAATACAATATGAACATGTGAGTCATAGCGATGACCGTGTGATCATTATTGCGGATACGACACCACAGTCGCGTCAAAGTGCACACTGTGTTGAAGATCGCCATGTGGTTTACAGCCCTAATCCAGCACCGGGTAACAAACCGATTACCATTGGACATGAATATTCAACGGTATCACTATTGCCCAATGATGGTGCAGCTCAAGAAAAGCATTGGTTAGTTCCACTGGATACGAGGCGCGTTAAAAGCGATGAAAAAGGCAATGTAGTTGGGATGCAGCAAATTAACCGTTGTATTGCAGACTTAGCGCTTACTCATAAATTGGTGGTTAGCGTGGCTGATTCAAAATATGGTACAGAAGCTTGCCGTAAACTGGTTAGCGAAAATCCCAATTGGGTACATCTTTTCCGTTTTAACAGTACCCGTAATGTTTTCGCGCCCGCATCAATAGAAGATAATACCTCAGGAAGTATAAAACGCTATGGTGATGCGATGAAACTAAACGACAGCACGACTCACCGTGAATCCGATGAGATTGTGCAGCAACCCATTACAACCCGCAGTGGCAAAACTTACCAATTGGAGATTAAAATATGGCGTGACCAATTACTGCGTGGTTCAAAGCAATTTAAAGGATATGAGCATCCTGTTACTGTTGTGCAATTGGTTGCGGTTGATGCTAACGGTAAATCTTTATATAAAAATCCACTCTGGTTAGGACTCGCTGGTGAACGACGTAATGAAATCACAGCATTAGAAGCGTATCACTATTACGATAGACGCTATGACATTGAACACTACTTTCGTTTTGGTAAAGACAAACTGTTATTTGACCGATACCAAACACCGGATGTTAAGCACGAAGAAGATTGGTGGCGGATGACAGCATTAGCGTATACGCAACTTTATCTAGCGAGGAATCTTGCCCCGATTTTACCGAAAAAATGGGAGCGGTATTTGCCGAGCTTCCAAGTGGATAACGAAAAACCATCAATAACTGCGACCCCTTCACAAACGCAACGGGGTTTTTCTACGGTGCTTGATACCGTTGGCACGCCTGCTAATCTCTGCAAACCACGCGGTAATCCGCAAGGCAGAACCAAAGGTGATACGCAGGGGAAACGCACGCGACATCCTGCTATTTTCAAAAATAGCAACTCAAAAATTAAAACGATTCAGAGGACTGAAGAAAAGACGCAAAACTCAGACCCTGAAAAAATAGAGGATTTGATTGGGATAGTAAAATCATGGTTGGATAAAATAAATTTTACACCTGAGCAATTCTACGAATTGCTGCAAAAAACAGCTTAAGATTTAGAAACTCACATTTTTTGATTATTGTCCTAACTGGCAAGGGATTTTATTTATCCAAAGTCCAATTTATAGTCATTCAGGCTGATGTCAGTAAACGCGTCGTTGATATGGTTGCTCACGACGCCAGTGAGTGCGAATGCTGGAAATTTTTCACCGATTTTTTTCATGGAGTCTCTCCTGTTATATTAATAATATCAATTAGTTACGAGATCTATATACTTCTTCTCTTATCTCGTGAATGTTATTAGAACCCAAATAGATTGATTTATGAAATCGATTATTATTATAATAACGATAGATATAATCTATTGATGAGAGCCCCCTATGAATATTCGTGATCTTACATACTTAGTAGCCGTTGCCGACACGGAGCACTTCGGTCAGGCAGCCGAACAGTCATTTGTCAGCCAGCCAACCCTCAGCACCCAGCTCAAAAAGTTAGAGGGAGAGCTTGGGGTGCAGATTTTTGAGCGCAATAATAAGCGGGTTCATTTAACAGAAACTGGAAAATTAATCGTTGACCAGGCACGACGCGTATTGCATGAAGTAGCTCAATTAAAAGAACTTGCTCAAGAATCAAGAGACCCTCTTGCGGGGACTTTTCGTTTGGGCATTATTCCGACCCTTGGTCCTTATTTGTTACCACATATTTTAAATCAAATAAAAAAACAGCTACCCAATCTCAAACTTGTTGTCTGTGAAAATAAAACGGAGACGATTACCAAACAGTTACGAAAGGGCTCACTCGATGCGATTATTTTGGCTTTACCCATCGCATCCGAAGGTTTAGTGGAGAATGCCTTATTTGCAGAACCTTTTTATGTGGCATTACCAAAAGATCATAAGCTCAGTAAAAAACAACAATTAAAGTTACACGATATTGCAAGCGAAAAACTCTTGTTGTTAGAAGAAGGGCATTGTTTTCGTGAACAAGCATTAGAAGCCTGTGCTATGTCAGGTGCAAAAGATTTCGATGGATTTAAGGCAACGAGTCTTGAAACGTTGCGTCACATTGTGGCCTCAGGTGCAGGCATTACTTTATTGCCGGCTTTATCGGTGACGTCTGCTTCGCAAGATCCGGCAATCACTATAAAATCATTATCTGCGCCCATTCCTTCTCGTAAGGTCGGTATGTTGTGGCGCAAAACGACTACCAGAACTCAGTGTTGTGAGGAAATTGCTAGGATAATCAAGTCATGTATTCAAAAAGAATCATACTTAAAAAAACACTCGCGACTTAAGGTGATGGAGAGAGAGATAGTGAGCAATTGAAATCCGCTATTGCTTTAATTTCTCTTTCAGTATCTCATTCACTTGCTGCGGGTTGGCCTTGCCTTTTGTGGCTTTCATCACTTGACCTACAAAAAAGGCAATTAATTTATCTTTGCCCGAGCGATATTGCTCAACCTGTGTAGGATTGTTTGCGATGATTTCGTCAACGATAGATTCGAGTGCAGAGTTATCCGTAATTTGTTTCAAGCCTTGTTTTTCGATGATTGTATCGGCATCACCTTCACCATTCCACATCGCTTCAAAAACCGATTTAGCGATGCTCATTGAAATGGTGTTGTCAGCAACACGCCGTAAAAGCCCTGCCAACTGTTCTGCGTTGATTGGGCTTTCAATAATGCGTAGATGTGTTTTGTTGAGAGCGGCGGCGAGTTCGCCGTTAACCCAATTTGCTGCCAATTTGGGTGAGACATTGTCAGCGGCTTTAAGAACAGCTTCAAAATAGCGAGCGCGATTAATATTATTGGCGAGAATCTTTGCATCGTAGTTGCTAAGTTCGTAGTCTTCTTTGAAGCGTTTTTGTTTTTCCCACGGCAATTCTGGTAATTCTTTTTTTACAGCTTTAATAAAATCTTCGGTGATTTCGAGTGGTAATAGATCAGGATCTGGGAAGTATCGATAATCATGTGCCTCTTCTTTTGTTCGCATTGAGCGCGTTTCATCTTTTTCAGAATCATAAAGGCGAGTTTCTTGGACAACAGTCCCGCCGTTTTCTAAAATTTCAGATTGACGTTCAATTTCGCAATGAATGGCACGCTCAACAAAGCGGAATGAATTGATATTTTTAATTTCGGCGCGAGTGCCGAATTTTTCTTGCCCTTTGGGGCGCAATGAAACATTGACGTCGCAACGAAATGAGCCTTCTTGCATGTTGCCATCGCTCACATCTAAATAACGCACCAATGTGTGCAGAGTTTTTAAATAGGCGATCGCTTCTTCACTTGAGCGAATATCTGGCTCAGAAACAATTTCTAATAAGGGTGTGCCAGCACGGTTTAAATCGATGCCGGATGATCCCGCTAAACTTTCATGCAAAGATTTTCCCGCATCTTCTTCTAAATGCGCACGTGTGATACCGATTGTTTTTACGGTGCCATCTTCGAGCTCGATGTCTAATGTGCCTTTGCCGACGATGGGCAATTCGTATTGGCTGATTTGATAACCTTTTGGTAAATCCGGATAAAAATAATTTTTGCGTGCAAACACAGAATGACGTGCGATTTTGGCATCGATACTTAAACCAAAGCGCACAGCAAGACGCATAGTTTCTTTATTTAATACCGGTAAAACACCAGGAAATCCTAAATCAATGGCGCAAGCTTGTGTATTTGGATCGGCACCATAGGCTGTGGATGCGCCCGAAAATATTTTTGACTTCGTGCTAAGTTGTACGTGAACTTCTAAGCCGATAACTGATTCGTATTGCATAGGGATCCCTAATTTAATTCCGGTATTTGTTGGTGCCAATCAGTTGCGCACTGATAACGATGTGCGACGTTTAATATTCGCGCTTCATCGAAATAATTTCCAATTAATTGCACTCCAACGGGTAAGCCTTTCACAAAACCAGCAGGAATCGATGCCCCGGGTAATCCTGCTAAATTTGCAGCAATCGTGTAAATATCGGATAAATACATGGCGATGGGGTCGTTGACTTTTTCACCCATCTTAAAAGCTGGTGTGGGTGTCGATGGCGTTAAAATAATATCAACTTGTTTGAAGGCTTCTAGAAAATCATTGCGCATGAGGCGACGAATTTTTTGTGCTTTTAAATAATAAGCATCGTAATAACCTGCGGATAACACATAAGTACCGATCATGATGCGTCGTTTCACCTCGGTGCCAAAACCTTCGCTGCGTGTGCGTTTGTAAAGATCTTCTAAATCGACGGGATCTTTGCAACGGTAACCGTATCGGACACCATCATAACGAGCAAGGTTGGATGAACATTCTGCCGGTGCTAAAACGTAGTATGCTGATGCAGCAAGATTGGTGTGAGGTAAGCTGATTTCAACAAATTGTGCACCTAAATGTTCTAATTGTTTTTTGACAGCATCAATGGCATCTGCAATGCTCGAATCTAAACCTTCACCATAATATTCCTTGGGCAAACCGATTTTTAAACCTTTAATATCGTTGTTAAGCGTTGCGGTGTAATCAGGTGTTTCTTTGTTGATGCTTGTTGAATCGCGTTCGTCATGCGGCGCCATCACATTTAATAACATCGCAGCATCTTCTGCCGATTGTGCTAAAGGCCCGCCTTGATCGAGGCTCGATGCAAATGCAATCATGCCGTAGCGAGAAACGCGACCATAGGTGGGTTTTAAGCCAGTAATACCGCATAACGCAGCCGGTTGGCGAATAGAGCCGCCGGTGTCTGTCCCGGTTGCGGCTGGTGTTAGTCGTGCAGCAACGGCAGCAGCCGATCCCCCTGAGGAGCCGCCTGGAATACGCTCAATGTCCCACGGATTTTTCACGGGGCCGTAAAAACTATTTTCATTCGATGAACCCATTGCGAATTCATCCATGTTTGTTTTTCCGAGTAAAACTGTACCAGCCGCATTAAAACGCTCAACGACAGTTGCATTGTATGGTGCGATGAAATTATCGAGAATTTTTGAAGCGCAGGTTGTTTTAATGCCTTTCGTGCAGAAAATATCTTTCTGAGCGATGGGAATTCCCGTTAATGGTGTTGCCTCACCTTTTGAAATGCACTCATCGGCAGCTTTTGCTGCCTCTAGTGCTGCTTCTTCTGTCACGGTAATAAAACAATTTAATTCCGGGCCCAGTTTTTTAATACGATCGAGAAAATGCTGCGTCAGTTCGATGCTGGATATTTTTTTACTTTTTAATTCTTTACTCAGTTCGGCAATTGATTTCGTATGCATACGGTCATCCATTTATTCGTTATTTTCAATAACGGCAGGTACGATATATAATCCTGCTTGTGTTTGTGGGGCAATTTTCTGAAATAATTGTCGTTGATCGGTTTCTGTTACCACATCTGCGCGCAATGGTTGTTTTTCATCGTAAGGGTGAGCGAGGGGATCGACTTTATCGGTGCTGACCGCATTCATTTCGGCAACCATGTCGAGAATTTTGTTGAGCTCATTCAGCAATAGCTCATTCTCTTCTTTTGGAATGGTGAGTCTCGCCAGATGGGCAATATGATTGATATCGTCTGTTTTCAGGGTAGTCATCGATGATCCTCTTTCGAACGGGTCGTCATTATACACATCCTTTGGCACAGCTTCCATCCTTTATAGATTTCGGTTAAAGTACTTATCAAATTTAACTCTTTACACAGGATGATGGGGACAAATGTTTAAAAAATTACGTGGCCTTTTTTCTAATGATATTTCAATCGATTTAGGTACTGCCAACACCTTGATCTATATGGTCGAGCAGGGTGGTATCGTCCTAAATGAGCCTTCTGTGGTAGCAGTTCGCAAGGATGTACGCGGCGGTCAAAATAGTGTGGCAGCGGTTGGCGCAGACGCCAAGCGCATGCTAGGGCGAACACCAGGCAACATTGTGGCAACTCGCCCATTAAAAGACGGCGTTATTGCTGATTTTCATGTCACAGAAAGAATGCTCCAACATTTCATTCACAAAGTTCATAAAACGAAATTTTTACGACCAAGCCCACGCGTTTTAGTGTGTGTGCCTTGTGGGTCGACCCAAGTGGAGCGCCGTGCGATTAAAGAATCAGCTCTGGGTGCCGGTGCGCGAGAAGTCTATTTGATTGAAGAACCTATGGCAGCAGCGATGGGAGCAGGGTTGCCAGTCGAGGAGGCTAGTGGCTCAATGGTTGTCGATATCGGTGGTGGTACGACAGAAGTTGCAATCATTTCACTGAGCGGTATTGTGTATGCCGAATCTGTTCGGATTGGTGGAGACCGATTTGACGAAGCGATTATCAGTTACGTTCGTCGCAATTACGGTAGCCTCATCGGTGAAACTACTGCTGAGCGCATCAAGCAAGATATTGGCACGGCGTTTCCTAGCAGTGAAGTCAAAGAAATCGAAGTGCGTGGGCGCAATCTCGCAGAAGGAGTTCCCCGTAGCTTTACACTCAATAGCAATGAGATTTTGGAAGCATTGCAAGAGCCCTTGTCTGGTATTGTCGGTGCTGTGCGCGCTGCACTAGAGCAGGCACCTCCTGAATTAGCGGCCGATATCGCTGAGCGTGGCATGGTACTAACGGGCGGTGGCGCTTTGTTAAAAGACATCGACCGATTACTGATGGAAGAAACGGGCTTACCTGTAGTCGTTGCTGAAGATCCATTAACTTGTGTCGCAAGAGGTGGCGGGCGCGCACTGGAAATTATGCGAGTAATGGGCAGCGAATTTTTGTCTAGGGATTAAGCGTTGAGTGTAAGGAGGGAAGAGTCATTAAACTCCTATTTAAAAGCTCGTCTTATCCTGGCAGTCGCGCATTATTGTGTATCGTCTTCGCCATTACTTTAATGGTATTAGATCAAAAAGCTATTTTTTTTCAAAAAATACGCTCCGATTTATCTGTGGCGGTGTTGCCGATTCAATATTTAGTTGATGTGCCTATTAAAACCGTGCATTGGATTGTTAGTAGTGTGACTTCTCAGCAACAGTTGTTAGCAGATAATGCGCGACTGCGTGCGCATGAATTGCTTTTACAGTCAAAGCTGCAAAAACTACTGGCATTGGAACGAGAGAATGCGCAATTGCGTGAATTGTTAAAATCCACATCGCATCTTGGTGGACACGTGGTTGTTGCGCAACTGTTAGCAGTCGATGTTGATCCCAATTTACAGCAAATTATTATCGATAAAGGTAGACGATATCGCGTTTATAGAGGGCAACCTGTTTTGGATGCTTATGGTGTTGTTGGGCAAGTTATTCATATTGGCCCCTTAACGAGTCGAGTGATGCTGATCACTGATCCTAAAAGTGCGGTTCCGGTTCAAGATTACCGTAATGGAGTTCGCGCGATTGTTATTGGTCAGGGTAGTTCTGATAAACTCACCTTAATTAATGTTCCCGATACTAGCGACATTCAAAAAGGCGACTTGTTTGTAACGTCAGGGTTGGGACTACGTTTTCCGGTGGGCTATCCTGTTGGAGTTGTATCAGAGCTCTCACATACACCCGGTAAGCGTTTTGCAACGGTGCTCCTCAATCCGTCGGCCCATATCGATCGAACACAACAAGTTTTATTAGCGTGGCCAAGTAAAGCCTCCTTAGAAAAAGCAGTTCAAAAACAACTAAACTCCAAGATAAGCGATTCATCACCCGTCAGGAAAGGTGCCCATGGAAAGTAGCGGATTAAAGCATCTGGTATTAATCGCTTTATCGATCCTTGTTGGGATGATGCTGGTTATTCTGCCTCTGCCTCATTCTGTTGCATGGTTTCATCCGGCATGGGTATTTATGATAGTAATTTTTTGGATGATTTGTATTCCGCATCGCGTGGGAATTGGTATTGCTTGGTTTGTAGGCTTATGGCTAGATCTACTGACGGGCACAGTCTTTGGGCTTCACGCGTTCGTGTTAGCTGTAATTGCTTACTTTATAGTAAAATTCCATGTACAGATCCGTAGCTTTCCCTTATGGCAGCAAACATTGTTAATCATGTTATTGACAGTGGTATACCTGGCATTGCAATATTGGGTGTTGGCACTGGCCGGTACCTCTCCCGACACATGGAAATATTGGCTACCGATTGTAACGACTACTGTCTTATGGCCATGGGTGTCTATGTTATTGAGGGATTTCCAACATCGATTTGAACTAGGCTGATGCTAAAAAATGCTGTCCTACGCTGTCTTAAATGGTTAGGCTTTTCCATAGCGACCTTAATTGTTATCTTCGCCGTGCTTCTCAGTGTGGCGCGCGCAGTTGTGCCGCTTCTTAACGGTAAACGTGTTTTTTTTGAAAAATGGGCAAGCAATGCGTTGCATGAGCCCGTTCATATTGGCCGGGTGACGATAGGATGGTGGAGTTTTGATCCCACATTGAGATTTAACGATGTTATCGTTAGAGATCCAAAACAGTCGCGATCACTGCTCAGAGTTAATCAACTTTCTATCAGTATCAATTTAATTCACAGCCTAATTAACTGGAAATTATTGCCAGGACATTTATTTATATCGGGTACGCATGTCGATCTTTATCAAAACCAAGATGGTCAGTTTTATGTAAAAGGTGTCGTTGATTTACACGATAAACGGAAGCAAGCTGACGTGGGTTATATGAAAGATCTTTTGCTTTGGATGCTCACTCAATCGGAAGTTTCTCTGCAATATATAGATGTCAATGTTCATATGGTGGATGGCCGTTTGTTGCCGATTAAAAATTTGCGCTTAAAAGTCACGAATGGCGTGTTACAGCACCAGATCGCAGGAGTGGCCTCATTGGCGCAGACGATTCCTACGCGATTTCGTTTTGTGATGAATTTAAAAAGCACTGATATCTCTAAATTTAGTGCGGATTTGTATTTCAGGGCAAATGATTTAGTCTTTAAACAATGGGTCGATAATCGTTATTTTCGCCAATATTTTAAAAAACTGACGCTAACTCACGGCGTTGCGAATGTACAATCTTGGTTAAAGTGGCGTGATGGACAACTGATTGACTATCAAGGTGTGTTGCAAAGTGAAAAGATGGGACTTGGTTTAACGGCGAAACACAAAAATATTTTTATTAACCACCTTAATGCAAATATATATTGGCAGCGCTATTCTGATGGTTGGTCATTCAGTGCAAATCACATTCAATTGCGAATGCATGGAAAAACATGGCCAGAACACACATTTGGAATGCGAGTATTTAGTGCGAACAAATCCCAACCTGCAAAAATAGTTTTTGCCTCACAATTTATTCGTTTAGATGATATTCACGCTTTGGCTGAAGACTTCGGAGCTTGGCCAAAGTCTATTCAAAAAACCTACCAGGAATTACATCCAGGAGGGGATTTATATAACTTAGGCCTTGTGATGACGCTTCAACAAGGAGAGCCAGTTTTCAATCGTGTGAGAACAGAGTTTCATAATCTGAGCTTTTCTTCGTCGGGTAAATTACCTGCTGCCTCAGGACTAACAGGGTTTATCGATACAACGCCTAAGGCAGGTGAATTGAAACTCGCATCGACTCGAACATCACTCAACGTGCGCCAATTGTTTAATCATCCATTATTTTTCGATCGATTAAATGTTGAGACATCCTGGCAACACACAGAGTCAGGTTGGATGGTGAATATGTCACAACTGGCATTTAATAATAAAATGGGAAGCATGCAAAGTAGATTTACGTTAGCAGTGCCGAAAGCGGGTTCGCCAATCATTCACATGAAAACAAAATACCAAGTTATGAAGGTAGGTCTTTTGAAAGACTATATTCCTGCGCGTCTCATTAAAAATAAATTAAGAACATGGCTTACCAATGCATTTTTATCAGGGAAAGTTCCAGAAGGAAAAATGGAGTTACAGGGCCCTGTGAATGATTTTCCTTTTGATGACAGACGCGGTAAGTTTCGTTTGGAAGCAAAAATTAAAGATTTAGATTTTAAATATGCGCCGGATTGGCCTGTCATTCATCACATCAATGGACTCTTAACGTTCGATGATCGCAGCATGCACGTGAAAGTCGACCAAGGCGTGACAGTTGGAAACTCATTAAATCATGTGCAAGCAGAAATTCCAGACTTGCAAAAGTCGGTGCTAACTGTAACGGGACACTCTGTTTCCAACTTAAAAAATGGTGAGAATTTTTTGAAGGCATCACCACTCCTTGTAGGCAAACAATTAGATGTCCTTGGCTTAAGTGGCCCAATGAATCTTAATCTTAAATTGATTATTCCGTTATATAACAACAAAAAGGATGCTATTGCTAGCGGAGACGTGACTGTCAACAATGGCACGATGAGGCTAAAGACGTGGAATACAGAATTGAATCATATTAGAGGTGCTTTTCATTTTGTAAATAATCATTTATCGGCGACGCATGTGACAGCGTTACAATATGGATTACCCGTTGTAGTTGATGTATCGACGTTGGATGCAAAAACGGCTTTGCCTATTTTACAAGTCCGAGTGGGTGGCGAATTAAACATGGCGTCTTTGCAAAAACAGTTGAAATTACCTGTCTTGAAGTTTATGCAAGGTACAGCTTCATATCGTGCATTAGTCCAAATTCGGGATGAAAATTCCCCGATTGGCAACAGTTTTAGTTTCGCATCAGATTTAAATGGCGTTTCTACATCACTGCCCCCACCTTATAGTAAGACGGCAGATCAGACAAAATCTTTTTTTATGACGATGAAAACTGTACATAACAAACCGTTAGCGGTCACGTTACAATATGGCACTGATTTTTCAGCGGCAGCCAATTTTACGAATTCAGGCAAAAAATTAAACTTTATATCAGGCGAACTCCTTTTTGGAAAAGGGAAAGCTCAGTTGCAGGAATCACCGGGGTTGTTGATTGATGGCAGCTTGAAGCAAGTTGTGTGGGGACACTGGAAAAAGTATTTTGATGCTCATTTTCGAGGCCTTGGTGGTGCCTCAAAAATTCCAATATCTCAAAACACCTTTATAAGAAGTATAAAATTGCAAATTGGGGAGCTTTCATTATCTAAGCATACGTTAAATGATCTGTATGTGAACATACTGCCAAAATCAGCGGGATGGTCAATTACAGTAAAAAATCCTATCATTGCTGGAAATATGTTTATGCCTAACAATTTTCATCAACGGTGGTATGGGCATTTTGGCCGATTATATTTGCCTAACATTAAGATTGAAAAGAAAGGGGATCAGCAGCAAAAAATTGATCCACATCAAATTCCACCTTTTGATTTTACTTGTGATGATTTTCGATATGGGGCTAAAGAACTAGGGCAGGTTCATATTCACAGTACACCGACCCAAGCAGGTTTGGAAATTAATAAACTGACGGTGACCAATAACCTATTTGGTCTGTCGGCTAGTGGGGCTTGGCAAGATAAGCAGGGTCAACAGAAATCTACACTGCATGGCCAATTTGGCAGTAAAAATTTAGGTGGGGTTTTAAAGAATTGGGGAGTCACAACCGCATTAGAGGGGGGCGATGGTTCCGTAAATTTCGCACTGGATTGGCCAGGATCACCTCATGAGTTTAGTGCAGCCGAACTTAACGGCAGTGTGAGTATCAAATTTAGAAATGGCCGAGTCTCTCAAGTGACAAAAAATGCAGAGTCAGAGCTAGGTTTTGGGCGTCTCCTAAATTTATTTAGCTTGCAAACGCTGCCTCTGCTTCCTGTAAAATTAGTGCAACTCGCTAAAAAAGGGTTTGCTTTTGACTTAATGAAAGGGAGTTTTGCATTAAATCATGGGAATGCAATAACAAAAAATGCTTCAATTGTGGGATCAGTTGCATGGGTGCGGGTCAATGGTAATATTGGCTTTGTGCGTAAAAATTATAATTTGGAACTAAATATTGTGCCCAACATTACTTCGAGTTTACCATTGATCGTTGGAATTGCAGGTGGGCCAATCGCTGGTGCGATAGCCTGGATTGCTAATAAAATTTTAGCGCCTCAGCTAGGTAAGGCGGCGCAAATTAATTATCGGATAACGGGACCTTGGACAAAACCGCACATTATAAAAATACCCCGGTCCATTGAAACACACACACATGGTACATAAATTATGAGCGATATTATTGATAACGCTGTAACTGCACTATTGCAACCTGCAGGTCTTGATATCCAAGCATTAGAAAATGCCTTGGGAAACGCTATGGGCGCTTCTATTGAGACGGCGGATCTTTTTTTGCAGAGCATTTATGAAGAAAGTTGGAGTCTTGAAGATGGGATCGTAAAAGATGCAGATTATAGTTTTGATCGAGGCTTTGGGTTGCGCGCCATCAGTGGTGAAAAAACTGGATTTGCCTATGCGGACGAAATTAATGCCAAAGCCTTAAAAGAAGCGGCGGCATGTGCCAGTAGTATTGTGCACACCAATGGTAATCGATCGATTCAACGGATTAAAACCAATTTCGCACCGATGCTTTATCCCGAAGTTAATCCGATCAATTCGCTGACGGAAAAAGAAAAGGTGTCGTTGTTACATCAAGTGGATCAATACACTCGAAAGAAAGACCCGCGTATCAAACAAGTCATTGTCAGCTTATCCGGCCAGTACGACACGGTTCTCATTCTCAACAGTGATGGCACCTTATCGGCAGATATTCGACCCTTGGTAAGCTTTATGATTCGTGTGTATGTGGAGCAGGATGGTCAAAAAGAATCGGGCATGGCCGCAGGAGGCGCTCGTTCAAATTATGATTTGTTTATGGATGAATCCACACCTTTTGGCTTTGCCGATAAAGCGGTTGAGCAAGCGCTTCGTAATTTGGAAGCAAAGCCGGCTCCCGCAGGCACGATGCCTGTTATTCTTGGTCCCGGCTGGCCAGCCGTTCTCTTACACGAAGCGGTAGGGCATGGTTTAGAAGGTGATTTTAATCGTAAAGGCAGCTCAGCCTTTAGCGGAAAGTTAGGTGAGCGAGTAGCGTCATCTATCTGTACGATTGTTGACGATGGAACGATACCTCTGCGCCGTGGTTCATTGAGTGTCGATGATGAAGGCACGGTGACCGAAAAAACTGTTTTAATCGAAAACGGTGTTTTGAAAAATTATATGCAAGATCGTCACAACGCTTATTTGATGAAAATGAAACCAACAGGAAATGGGCGACGAGAGTCTTATGCGCATTTACCCATTCCGCGAATGACGAATACCTACATGCTTGCTGGCAAGTCGGATCCTGATGAAATTATTGCTTCCGTTAAAAAAGGACTCTATGCCGTTGACTTTTCAGGAGGTCAAGTGGATATCACGTCAGGAAAATTTGTTTTTTCAACGAGCGAGGCTTACCTAATTGAAAATGGAAAAATCAGTTGTCCTGTAAAAGGGGCTACATTGATTGGTAGCGGTCCTCAAGTTTTACACCATGTTTCCATGGTGGGTAATAATTTAAAATTAGATAGCGGCATCGGGAGCTGTGGAAAGGCCGGACAGTCTGTACCCGTTGGTGTTGGTCAACCAACGATAAAGGTTGATAAATTAACAGTAGGTGGCATAGAATAGCCGGCTTCTGTGTGTTCGGTATACCAAAGAGCGCCTCTTGACAGTTAGTAAATCCTATTGGTATAACTCAATAACATGTCGAACACATGGAGGGGTTGGGCAACTCCGCGCCCATGCAGGTTTATAAACCGCTAAGAAAATAGAAGAGGGATTCTATAATGAATAAAAATGAACTGATTGAAGCTATGGCATCCGCTGCCGATATTTCTAAAAATGCCGCAGCGCGTGCTCTCGATGCATTTGTTGATTCGGTTACTTCGTCGTTAAGTAATGGTGATGACGTTGTGTTGGTTGGATTTGGTAGTTTCACAACTAGTCAACGTGCTGCACGTACCGGTCGTAATCCGCAAACAGGCCAAACGATGCAAATTCCAGCAGCAACAGTTGCTAGGTTTAAGGCTGGTAAGAAGCTCAAAGAAGCTGTTAATAAAGACTAGCTTGATTAACGCCTTTATATAGGCTATCTTTGTCGCCCCGCCATTGGATTGGGAAATGACTTGATCTGGTGGAGGGGCGATTACGTTATTGGAAGTACGGAAATTCTGGGTGCTTAGCTCAGCTGGGAGAGCGTCGCCCTTACAAGGCGAATGTCGGGGGTTCGATCCCCTCAGCACCCACCATTTTTTGTGAGCAGCGTGGCTATGTGGTAGCATTCAGTGTCGTGCAGGCCAAACTTCACAAAAAACGAGGAGTGGTAGTTCAGTTGGTTAGAATACCGGCCTGTCACGCCGGGGGTCGCGGGTTCAAGTCCCGTCCACTCCGCCATCTACTGACGGATGACGAATTAGTTTTATGCTGCAAAGCTTACATGAACATATTAAAGGTTGGATCGCTGGTATTATTATCGGCGCTGTCTCGCTTTCCTTCGTATTATGGGGTGTGCAATATTACCTTCAACAAGGTCAGGCTGGAGGCGGTACAGTCGCTAAAGTCGATGGGGAAAAGATCACGGAAAACGAGTTAACCCTTTCCTACCAACGGGCACAACGGCAATTTACTGAGCACACCGGCACACCACCAACGTCCAGTCAAAGTAAGCAGCTCAAGCAGCTTGTGTTGCAAAATTTGATTTTGAATAACGTATTGTTGTTATCAGCAAAAGATGCGGGATTTCGTGTCAGTTCAAATCAAGTTAATGAATTTATCATGAGTATTCCGAGCTTCAGTGAAAATGGGCAATTTTCACCGCAGCGTTACCAACAGCTTTTATATGCAAATTCTTTGACCCCTAATCAGTTTGCTAAACAAACGAGTAACCTTTTAGTTGTCAATCAAGTTGAAGCGGGCATTGAAGACAGCGCGTTTGTGTTGCCTCAGGAAGCAAAAGCGGGTTATGACTTGCTTCACCAAAAACGTGACTTCGGTTATTTTGTAGTGCCGAGTTCGAAGTACAAAGATACCGTGAAAGTCACAGCAGATGCGATTGCAAACTATTATCAGCAACACAAGAGTGCGTTTAAAACACCTGAAAAAGTTAGCATTGCTTATATCAGACTTTCACCAACAGACATTGCTAAAAGAGCAAAAGTTACAGACGCTGATGTAAAACAGTATTATCAAAATAACTTAGATAATTACCGAATCCCGCAGCGTTGGACAATACAACGAATTTTTCTTTCAATTCCAAGTGACGTAACGCCGCAGCAGGTTTCTATCGCGCAGCAAAAGGCACAGCAATTATCGGAACGTATAAAAAAAGGCACTAGTTTTCAGGCTCTATTTAAAGAGCAGGAAGGCATCACACAAACGGTGAGCCAGACTGAGGTGTCTTCGCAAATGTCACAAGTCTTATCGTTAATGCAGCCAGGGCAGGTGTCACAACCGTTTAGAACGCCAAAAGGCATGAACATCGTGCGTTTAGTATCAACGGTGCCTGCGAAAACAAAACCATTTAATGCAGTGAAAGCGCAAATTGAGAAAGTATTAGTCCAGCAAAAAAAAAATACTATTTTGAATAAGGAAAACGACCAATTGTCGAACATTACCTACACAAATCCAACAACGTTGGCGCCGGCTGCACAGGCTTTAAATGTGAAGCTGCAAACGTCGACACCGTTCACTCGCCAGGGCGAAAAGAGCGGGATCATTTCTCATCCAAATGTGGTTGCTGCCGCGTTCAGTGATGATGTGTTGCAGGATGGTAATAATAGCAATCCTATCGAATTAAAAGATGGCAGCATTGTTGTTTTGAGGGTCAGGCAGCATTTACCGAGTCGCATACCTCCATTAAAAGAGGTATCCGCGCAAATTAAACAGCAGATGACGCAACAATTAGCAGAGGCAAAGGCAGCGCTTGTGGCAGGCGATATTCAAACGGCTTTAAATGATGGCAAAAGTGCATCGGCTATAGCGAATCAATATCATCTGATTTGGCAGGCAAAAACAGCAGTGATGCGAAATGATAAAGCTATTTCACCAACTATTTTATCGACCGCATTTGGGTTATCGATGCAAATGGGCCGTTCAGCAGGAACGGCTGTGTTAGAAAATGGCGACTCTGTGGTGATACAGATTCATTCTATTAATAATGCTAACTTCGATAAAGCCTCATCAAAACAGCAGCAACAATTGATCGATGACATGACCAAACATATGGGCGAATTAGATTATCAAACCTATGTGAAAAGCGCTCATGATGATGCAAAAATAAAAATTATCTAATAGGGCTTCTTTTAAAAAAAGCTTCCCATACAATATTAATTGTCATCAGAAAGACGGCTGCGATAAAGATGGGCTTAATCAATCGTGATCCTTCCCGCATTACAAAATGCGCTCCGATATAGGCGCCGACCATTTGGCCGATTCCCATAAATTGGACTTTGGATAAATTTATAAAAATAATTAAAAATTGCTTGACATAGAAACCGAAAAAAAATTTTACGTTGTAAACAACGTTTGTTCGAAAAAATAAAATAAGGAACAAACGATGTTAGCGACAGAAAAACTAAAACAATTCCGTACATTCCTCTACAACATCTTCCCCGCGCGACGCGATGCCAATATGAATTTACTCGATGCCCTTTCAAGCCATGGCCATCGCTGCAAAACACCCATAGAATTATGTGAATCGCCATACTTTGAACGTGAATACAGTAGTATTACCGATGCGATTAGCGATGGTTTGTCGGTAGCAAATTGTTGGGATAGCATGATGAAAATACAATATGAACATGTGAGTCATAGCGATGACCGTGTGATCATTATTGCGGATACGACACCACAGTCGCGTCAAAGTGCACACTGTGTTGAAGATCGCCATGTGGTTTACAGCCCTAATCCAGCACCGGGTAACAAACCGATTACCATTGGACATGAATATTCAACGGTATCACTATTGCCCAATGATGGTGCAGCTCAAGAAAAGCATTGGTTAGTTCCACTGGATACGAGGCGCGTTAAAAGCGATGAAAAAGGCAATGTAGTTGGGATGCAGCAAATTAACCGTTGTATTGCAGACTTAGCGCTTACTCATAAATTGGTGGTTAGCGTGGCTGATTCAAAATATGGTACAGAAGCTTGCCGTAAACTGGTTAGCGAAAATCCCAATTGGGTACATCTTTTCCGTTTTAACAGTACCCGTAATGTTTTCGCGCCCGCATCAATAGAAGATAATACCTCAGGAAGTATAAAACGCTATGGTGATGCGATGAAACTAAACGACAGCACGACTCACCGTGAATCCGATGAGATTGTGCAGCAACCCATTACAACCCGCAGTGGCAAAACTTACCAATTGGAGATTAAAATATGGCGTGACCAATTACTGCGTGGTTCAAAGCAATTTAAAGGATATGAGCATCCTGTTACTGTTGTGCAATTGGTTGCGGTTGATGCTAACGGTAAATCTTTATATAAAAATCCACTCTGGTTAGGACTCGCTGGTGAACGACGTAATGAAATCACAGCATTAGAAGCGTATCACTATTACGATAGACGCTATGACATTGAACACTACTTTCGTTTTGGTAAAGACAAACTGTTATTTGACCGATACCAAACACCGGATGTTAAGCACGAAGAAGATTGGTGGCGGATGACAGCATTAGCGTATACGCAACTTTATCTAGCGAGGAATCTTGCCCCGATTTTACCGAAAAAATGGGAGCGGTATTTGCCGAGCTTCCAAGTGGATAACGAAAAACCATCAATAACTGCGACCCCTTCACAAACGCAACGGGGTTTTTCTACGGTGCTTGATACCGTTGGCACGCCTGCTAATCTCTGCAAACCACGCGGTAATCCGCAAGGCAGAACCAAAGGTGATACGCAGGGGAAACGCACGCGACATCCTGCTATTTTCAAAAATAGCAACTCAAAAATTAAAACGATTCAGAGGACTGAAGAAAAGACGCAAAACTCAGACCCTGAAAAAATAGAGGATTTGATTGGGATAGTAAAATCATGGTTGGATAAAATAAATTTTACACCTGAGCAATTCTACGAATTGCTGCAAAAAACAGCTTAAGATTTAGAAACTCACATTTTTTGATTATTGTCCTAACTGGCAAGGGATTTTATTTATCCAAAGTCCAATTGATAGACTGGGCTGTGTTAAGAGAATAGGGTAGAATCTGCGACATGAAGCACTCTCCAACCGTATCCCGCTGGACATTATTTTTTATTATTTTTTATTTGGCAGTGCCGCAAATCGCGCTGGATTTGTATTTGCCATCTATTCCCAGCATGGTTCAAGCGCTGCATGCTACAGCCTCGCAGGTGCAGCTCACGATTGCGATGTATTTAATTGCGATTGCGGTGTCGCAATTTTTTTATGGCTCGCTCTCGGATAGTTTTGGTCGCAAGCCAATGCTCATCATCGGTGGCAGCATTTTTGTGATCGGTAGTATTCTTTGTGTTTCGGCGCAATCGATTCATCTTTTATTATGGGGTCGTCTTGTTCAAGGCATGGGTTTTGGTTGTGGGGCTTCGTTGAGCCGCGCGATTTTAAGAGACGTAATTCACGATAAAAAAACGATCGCCAAAGTGGTTTCGATGCAGTCGATGGCGTGGTCGTCGGTGCCACTTATTGCGCCACTTTTTGGTGGTTATATTGAGCATTGGTTTCATTGGCGTGTGAATTTTATGGTGCTGTTGGCATTGGGCGTGCTGATGCTTTTAATCACGTTGATTAAATATAAAGAAACACGGCTGCCTGAAACCCGCAATCCATTTCATCCTATTAAGTTGTTGAAGACTTATCAGTTTTTGCTTAGGCAGCGTAAGTTAGTAGGATACATACTCATCATTGCTTTGCAATACGGAGCGATCATGACGGTTTTACAGATGGCACCTTTTATCTTCCAAACGGAGTTAGGTTATTCCGCCTATATTTATGGCTGGTTGATTTTGGTGGTGGGCATGGGTAGCTTGATTGGTGCATTGGCCAATAAAACGATTAGTCAGTATTTTGATTTACAAAAAATAATTCTTTACTCTTTGATAGTCGCTGTGGCAATGACGATTTTAATGAATGGATTGGCGATTAAATGGTTCAATGCATGGGTTATTATTGCACCTATTTTCGTGCTTCGAATTGCTGGTGGTTTTACATACTCTAACTGCATTGCCGAAGGTCTTGCCGAAGTGCCCGAGCATAGTGGTAGCATTAGTGCGCTTTACGGTATTGTTATTTCAAGCGGTGCTGCCATAATTACTGCTATCGTTGCGCATTTTCCACAATATAAGCAGTGGACTTTAACGAGCAGTGTGTTCGTTGAAATGAGTTTGGCGTTAGGTGTCTTTTTGATAATATTCTTTTGGCGCAAGAAAGAAGCGTGATGATAGTTAAAACGGATATTCTGAGGTTTTTATGAATTATTGGTTATTAAAATCGGAGCCCACTTCATATAACATTGATCATCTCCAGCAAGAGAAAAATAAAACTACTGGCTGGGACGGCGTGCGAAATTATCAAGCACGTAATTTTATGCGCGATGCTATGAAAGAAGGGGATCTCGCTTTTTTCTATCATTCGAATTGTAAAGAGCCGGGGATAGCAGGCATTGTTGAAGTCGTCGGTCAAGCGCATCCTGATTTAACGGCTTTAGATCCAGAGGATCATCATTATGATCCTAAAAGTACGCGCGAGGATCCTCGGTGGGTAATGGTGGATGTGAAGTTTAAACAAAAATTTAAACACGTCATTTCATTGCAAGCATTGAGGGAAAATCCACGTTTAAAAGATTTGTTAATTCTTCGAAAAGGAAATCGTTTGTCGATCACACCCGTTACTAAAAAAGATTGGGAAGCGGTCATCGCAATGGCAGAGTAATTATCTGTGTGTTATGGTAGGGAGTTTTTGTTAGAGTTGTTAGCTCAGGGATGTCTGATAAATCTAAGGTTATTTTTAGGGCTGTTAGCTCAGTTGGTAGAGCAGTGGACTCTTAATCCATGGGTCCAGGGTTCGAGTCCCTGACGGCCCACCACTTAATCGCTTGTTGGAAATGACTGACCAAGCACCCATTCATGGTGACAAGGCCGGCCCGCACATCCTGTGTGCGGGCGCTCGCCGGGGAAAAGCCTTTGGCTTTTCCGTAAAATCCGGCTCGCCCCTGACGGCCCACCAACTTCTAATTACGGAGTCATGTTATTCCGAGCAACGCGAGGAACCCCTTTATTCAAAGCTCACTAGTATAAACAATGGATTCGGGTATCGTACAATCTTAGGGTCGTTAGGTTTTTATCCCCACCCTATAGGTGCGGCTTTAATCCTTTATTAATTATTAGTTGCTAGGCTAAATCTACTTGAAACTGCTCACGAAGTTTCTGGCTAATCTTAAGGGCAGCTCTAAAAATTGTTTTTAATCCATCAAAGATTTTTTCGATTTCAATTGCTTAACTCATACGAGAGGAAGTTTTTGTTTTCTGGCGGTGCTCTTAAGATCTAATCCTGTGTACCCTAAAAATTAAAGGAATCATATATGCGAAATAATAGCGATTCTAACGCCTCGCCTCAACACACTGAAAATCTAATACTTTTCGATCTTGAGTCCGATTCTAAATCAAGAAAATTGATGCAAGCTTTACTCGAAGCTAATAAGCAAGAGGATGTTTGTGAACCTGAGTTTAAATCTAGATTGGGGGAAGTATATAAAGAAGCAAAAGACGAGCTTCTAAACTTAGAAAACTTATCGGAAGAGTGTAAACCACAAATTGATAGATGCCTCGCATTAATGAGACGTAGCTCACGAGGAGCAAAGGTAATAGAAGACCAAGTAAAAAATATTTTCAGTTTGCCTAATGAAGTAGAAAAAATAACCCTTCGACATGAACTAGATAGGAGCTTTACCGTAATATATCTTGGTTTTTTGGTACTTCCTGTCTATTGTAACGATATACTATCTAAACTAGGAAGCCCCTATTTAAATTCGAACAAGCAACCATTTACTCTTGAAATTAACGAGATAACATCACCTGTTCCAACACTAGATGGAAATTTGCAGAGTGCACAACAAAATTTTCGTTCATATCAGACTCTGGTTGATGTTGATGATGATAAATTTGAGTTTTTTGATACAGATGATAGCTTTTCAGATGATAGCTTTTCAGATGATAGCTTTTCAGATGATCGCTTTTCAGATGGGTTGCTGTATAATGATCAAGTTAGCCGAGGAAGCGGAACCACCGAGCCATCTATAAACCATTTTCCTCATCTCAACGCCCCACAAAATACGTTTTGCAATAATGTAATTAATTGCTATCAAGAATTCATTGATAACAAAATCGAAGAAAATGGGAGAAGTATAAATAATATTTTGGAACGTCTTGGCAGGGGCTGTACCTCTGAACCTTACGTAAAATCGGATACTCTTCTAAAAAATAAAAACAAAAAATATGAAGAATTCAAGACAACACCCAAGGTATCGCGTGATAATAAGACCGTAACACTACAATTTACTTCAATAGTTGAGGCAATCGAATACCTCGAAGGGCTTAAGCAAAAGCATCCTGGTATGGCATTTTCTGCGAAGGGTTCTAACCAAAATGACTCTAACCAATTTGAATGGCAGTATAAAGGAGACAATGGACAGCTTCACGAATCAAATTCATGTTCTAGCGCAGCTTCCTTGAGCCCGGAAGAATCACGACCATCTAGCAGTAATCAATTTGGTGTTTTTGGCAACACAACTAGGAGCTGCCCTCGGCCCCCCAATGTGGATGATTCTAATGGTAGCAGATCCAGATGTGTCATCTCCTAGATGATGAGTCCAGCAATGCTAGAGATTCTGTATACTCGCCCCAGGCTTGCCTCGTCTGCTGCCAGGGCTTAGAAGCCTAGGGGCGGGAAAACAGACAGAGATTGCCTACATTAAACTTAATAAAAATTATGTACATTTGGGTTTAAGTTTTATAATATTGGCGCCTTAATTAATTTGTGGTAGGGGAGTGGACAGTGGAAACTATCGCTTCTATTGCAAACAGCAGGCCAGTACAGCCTGTCTTCGCATTTAGACCAGCTACGCTTCTGCGAGCAGCCAGTTACTTTCGCAACCGCTTTGGCGGTCGCGTGTTGTACGCGGTCAAAACCAATCCGGAAAAGCATATCATCCAAGCTATATTTCAGAGCGGGATTAATGCTTTCGAGATTGCTTCATTATATGAAGTTCAGACCGTTAAAAAATATGCTCCTGAAGCAGAGCTCTTTTTCATGCATCCGGTGAAATCACCGCATGCTATTCGGGAAGGCTATTTCAAGTACGGCGTGCGACATTTTGCATTGGATTCGCTCGATGAGCTCGAAAAAATTATTGAGCACACTGAAAATGCTAAAGACCTAACCTTGCATTTGCGCTTGGCGATGCCAAACACCTTTGCAGAGTTTAACTTGGCTGAAAAATTTGGTGTGAACTTGCAAGAAGCGCCTGCGCTATTGAATGAAGTGCGTAAGGTCGCGCGCCAACTCGGCGTCACCTTTCACGTCGGTTCGCAATGCATGCATCCGGATGCGTATCGTATCGCTATGCGCATGGCGGCTAAGGTGATTGGCGAAGCAGGTGTGGATGTTGAATACTTTAATGTCGGTGGTGGTTTTCCGTCGATTTATCCCGGTATGATTCCACCTGCGTTGGAAGAGTATTTTGTCGCGATCGACGAAGAAATCGCCGCAATAAAAAGCGATTACCCCCATCTCACTTTTTTGTGTGAACCGGGTCGTGCGTTAGTGGCCGAGAGTACTTCCATCATCGTCAATGTGGAGTTGCGTAAGGACGACACACTCTATATCAATGATGGCACTTATGGCAGCTTGTTTGATGCGGGCATTCCGCACTTTATTTTTCCGGTGCATTTATTGCGATCGAATACACAAGATGTAGATGCGGAAGAAAAAACCAGTTTGACGCCGTTTAGCTTTTACGGACCTACCTGTGATTCATTGGATTATATGAAGGGACCGTTTTATTTACCAAACGATGTGAGAAACGGTGATTACATTGAAATTGGACAAATAGGCGCTTATGGTCGAACGTTGTCGACGGAGTTCAATGGTTTTCGGCAAAGCGAGGGTGTGGTCTTGGTATCGGATCAACCTTTGATGACACTGTATGAGGGTGATTGTATTACGCACGAGCCGCTTGAAGTCATAGCGGCGTAATCGACATCCGGGAGTTAGAAATGAAAGAGGAAACAGTTGAAAAATCCTTGAAGCAAGCATTATTGCAAAAAACAGTTGAACACGTTGACATCACCACGTTTGATGCGCGTCCCATCATCGATGCGATGGATAAAATGTCGTTTACCTCGCGTGAGCTAGCGCGGGCGACTCAAATTTTTAATCAAATGTTGCAAGACGAAAACTGTAGCATCATTTTGTCGGTTGCAGGTTCAACGGCTGCGGCGGGCTGTATGAAATTATATGCGGATTTAATTCGTTATAATATGGTTGATGCTATCGTTTCAACCGGTGCGAATATTGTCGATATGGATTTTTTTGAAGCGTTGGGTTTTCGTCATTATCAAGGCAGTCAATTTGTCGATGATCGTCAAATGCGTGATTTATACATTGATCGGATCTACGATACTTACATCGATGAAGAAGATTTACAGCAGTGTGACCATACCATTTTTGAGATTGCAAACAGCTTAGCACCACGCGCATACAGTTCGCGTGAATTTATTGCGGCGATGGGTGCGTATCTCGCTAATGGCCATGCGAAAAAACAAAATTCGTTAGTGCAATTGGCTTACGAGCACGATGTCCCTGTTTTTTGTCCGGCATTTACAGACTCTTCTGCTGGTTTTGGGTTGGTACTTCATCAAGTTAAAAATCCTGAGAGCCACATCGCTATCGATTCTATTAAAGATTTTCATGAATTGACGCAATTAAAAATCGATGCCGGAACAACAGGATTATTAATGATTGGTGGTGGCGTGCCTAAAAACTTTGTGCAGGACACAGTCGTTTGTGCTGAAGTATTGGGTCGTGAAGTGGAAATGCATAAATACGCTATTCAAATTACCGTCGCGGACGTGCGTGATGGTGCATGCTCGAGCTCAACGCTTAAAGAAGCGTGTTCTTGGGGTAAGGTCGATGTTGCTTATGAGCACATGGTGTATGCAGAAGCTACATCGGTGTTGCCGTTATTGGCGAGCGATGCGTATCATCGCGGTTATTGGAAAAACCGTACGCGCCGACACTATGCCAAATTATTTTCAAAGAGTGATTCCTAATGCAATGCATGTCTCCAGAGCAAGGGTTTTTAGGCTTAGAGCCTAAAGATGCTGTGAATTATTCCGATGCAAAAGCCGTCATCATTCCTTTTGGCTTGGAGGCAACGGTGAGCTATGGCGGTGGAACTGCTAAAGGTCCTGCCGCAATGATTAAAGCCTCCCACGAAGTGGAGTTGTTCGACGAGCAGTTATGGTGCGAGCCTTTTCGTCAAATCGGTGTGGTGACGCTCGAAGAGCCCAAAATTTCTAGCCAGATTGAAGTTGCGTTGGATCAGTTAGAATCGCTCGTTGAGCGTGTGTTGGCTGACGGCAAGTTTCCGATGACATTCGGTGGTGAGCATTCGATTACGGCTGCGACCATTCGCCCCTTTTTGAAAAAATATCCAAATCTCGCGATTCTACATTTTGATGCACACGCGGATTTACGTGACGGCTTCGAAGGCGAGCATTATTCACACGCCTCAGCGCTCCGGCGTTGTTTAGATGATGATAATGTCGAATTGGTTTCATGTGGTATTCGGAATATTTCGGCGGAAGAAATTCCGTTTTTGGAAGATAATCGGGATCGCATTCATATTTATTGGGGTAAAGATAAAAAGCGTTGGAATATCGATGAGATTGTGAGTCACCTCAAAGATCGCCCTGTTTATCTCACCTTTGATGTCGATGGGTTCGATGCGAGTTTAATGCCCGCCACGGGCACACCCGAGCCGGGCGGGTTATTTTGGGAAGATGTTTTAGACATCATGACCGCAGCGAGTAAGGTTAGCACCATCGTGGGTGCCGATGTTAATGAGCTCGCACCCGTTTCCCATTTGCATAGCTGTGATTTTCTCGCGGCGAAGTTGGCCTATAAAATTTTGTCTTTAGCTTTCGCCCGCGGTTGAATCAGGTTATCGGCCTGAATTCATCGGCCTTAGCCTTAAAATGAATTTTCTATACATTATTATTAGGGTTTATCAATGCGGCCGCTGGTGATTCATCGTCAGCAATCGCTGGGTTACGATTGCGGTTAAACCATTCTAGAAATTGATTGAGTAACGCATTTCTACTTGGTGGTGTTTAGCCATTGTCGCGTAAATATTCTCTGAATGCGTGCGGGAATTCGCGTGAGAAGCAGAAAAATGTTCCTACCAGGACGCCGGTGCCAATAATTCCCAAAATGGCGACTTCGGGTTTTCGACAGGCATTTCGAAAGAAGGGAAGAAAACATATGAGATTGAGTGCATTGATATTTTCTAGAAAATCTTGGTTCACATTTTCAAATTCATTGGTTGCGGCACAGGCGATGAAGTAAGCTAAGATGCCGAATATAAACAGTAATCCGAATACATTCCCGGTTCTTCGAAATGCAGCACGCATGTTTTTTTCTCTGTTATTTTGTTTTGAGGCTTGTAAGTAAACTTACAAGCCTCGAGGGTGATTGGTGTTTAACTTATCATACACTATTTGATGGAGATAGATATCCTGATGATTGAGGCGCATTGTCCAAAGCTGGATCTTGTGGGGTTTCTTTTCTAGGTGAGTGCAGCGGGCTACCAATATTTTGTAGTTGAGCTATTTGCGATGGCTGAGAAGTTCCATCAGTAGGTGGCCTATCGCCGTTGGGATTTTCGGCGCCTACTATTGGAGCCGACGGGGTAACGCCGTTTGGATATTGTCCTTGATAACTACTACCATCAACGGGAGGAATATTCTCTTCAAGTGGCTCATAATTATTAGGATCAGGATTTGGCTGTCCTTGTGACCATTGGAAAGCAGCCCTCGCTCCCTCACCGAGCAAGGCTGCCTGTTGTCAAACTCACAGTTGCAATAAAACCTGCAACATTTGTGGTAAATGAATTTTTACACATCTCTCGGGCGAAGTAACATAGCATGTTGTAAGTAGCTAATGCCTCTTGAGTGTTTTCGCTTGGGTCATCGAGCGCCCTCGATAACTTTGTAAAGCCCATGATTGTATATCCTATTGCGGCTGGTATTAGAAAAGCTGCAGCAACTCTTCCTGCTCTACTCATCATCCTCTCCTTTTTATTTTAATTTAAAGTAAGTTTATTACTTTTCAGAAAACATACCTCCTCGATTATCGAGAAATTTTGTAGGAATTCAAGTAAAAAATATAATAAATTTTTAGTAAGTGATGAATCGATAATTATTTTTTCAATATTTTATTTTTCTTAATTTTTTTTAAGGTTTTTGTTAATTTAAGTGTCAGTTGGAATTTTTATTTTTTGCGGTTACTGTTTTGCGGGCGTCAATACCAGGATGGGAATAAGCAGCTTGGGATGGCGACTCCCGAAAAATTGAAATTTCTCGTTCCTTCGCTATTCCTAGTTTTCTTGCTTATTAAATGGCAAAATAGACATCAGTATGGACACGAAAAAAAAAGCATCTGATGCGAAGATAGCGCTCTCTGAAGACAAAACTCACTTGCACTTGTCAGGCAACTGGACAATAGCAGGGATCACCGCCGTTGCGCCGACGATTCAAACGCTTGTGAAGAAAGCGGGTCAAGACGTCACGATTGACGGCAGTGCGATTGCCATCATGGACAGCGCCGGTGCGCTCCTCATCGAAAACATCATCGTAAACTTTAAAAAACTGGGTAAGCAGGCCACCGTATCGGGCATCAGTGAGCGATTTCAATCGTTACTGAAATTGGTTACCGATGAAATTGACCTAGTTCGTAACCCACCACCGCCACCCGAAACACCCAGCCTGTTGTATACCATTGGCGAAAAATCGTACTTCAAATGGCGTGTCGTGTATGAGTTTATGGAATTTGTGGGAGAAATGTTTATCGGTATCGTGCGCAGTATCAGGCAGCCATCACGCTTTCAATGGCGTTTAATTTTGCGTTTTATTGATGACACGGGGTATCGTGCATTGCCAATTGTGGCACTCTTAACTTTTTTAGTCGGTATTGTTTTGACCTACCAAATTGCAGTGCAATTGTCGGAATATAACGCGGATATTTTTATTGTTGATCTAACGGGAATGGTGATTTTGCGCGAATTTGGGCCACTGATTACGGCGATCATTGCGGCAGGACGGACGAGCACCTCGTTTACCGCACAAATTGGCACCATGAAAATCAATGAAGAAATTGACGCCTTGAACACGATGGGTGTATCACCGATTGAGCGCTTGGTCATGCCAAAAGTTTTGGGGCTGGTCATTGCCTTGCCGCTATTGACGGTGTGGGCTGATATTTTTGGTGTGCTCGGTAGCATGGTTATGTCAAAGGCGCAACTGGGTATCAGCTATTACTCCTTTCTTGAGCGGTTTCAGCATTCGGTTGCGGTGAAGGATTACATTGTGGGCTTGGTGAAGGCGCCGGTGTTTGCGTTGATTATTGCTGCCGTCGGATGTTTTCAGGGATTTCAGGTGTCGGGCACCGCAGACGATGTGGGTAGAAAGACGACACAAAGTGCGGTGCAGTCCATTTTTTTAATTATTATCGCCGATGCCTTATTCTCGATTTTATTTAGTTGGCGGGGAGTTTGATGACAAATCGATCGGATGCGGAGAAGGTCATCGAAATTAAATCGCTCAGGAATTATTTGGGCGGTCGCTGGGTGCATAATGGTTTAAATTTGGACGTTCGCAAAGGTGAAATCGTTGCGGTCATCGGGCCGAGTGGTTGCGGCAAGACCACCTTGTTGCGCAGTATTTTAATGCTCTTAAAGCCAACATCTGGCACAATTAAGGTGTTTGGGACGAATGTCGTGACTTGCTCGGAGGCGCAAGCCTTACGCGTGCAGCGACGGTGGGGGGTGATGTTTCAGAGTTCTGCGTTGTTTAGTTCATTGCAGGTTCTCGAAAATGTCATGTTTCCGATTGGTGAGTACACGAGATTGAAAAAATCAACGCAAAAGGAATTGGCGTTGCTCAAAATTGCATTAACAGGATTGGAGCTGGATGCAGCACCAAAATATCCGGCTGAGCTCAGCGGTGGGATGAAAAAACGCGCCGCATTAGCGCGCGCCATTGCGCTAGATCCTGAAATTGTTTTTTTAGATGAGCCAACATCAGGGCTTGATCCAAAAGGTGCAGGCGACATGGATGAATTAATTTTACACTTGAGAGATAGCCTTGGATTAACATTTTTTATGATTACCCATGATCTTGATTCGTTATGGCGAGTGCCCGATCGCGTTGTGTTTTTAGGAGAAGGAAAGGTGTTGGCGGCATTGCCAATGACAGAATTAGTGAAACAAACGCATCCGCTCATTAAGAATTATTTTAGTGGTGTTCGTGCGTTTGAACGGGCTATCGAAACCTTAGGAACCCAGGATGGACAGTAAAGTAAATTATACCATCGTTGGATTATTCGTCATTTTATTGGGCGCGACACTGGTCGTGCTGATCTTCTGGCTCACTTCGCTCAAGCATCGTGAAGTTTACGACGTTTATATTGTGTATATGCATGAAGAAGTGTCGGGATTGAGCGTGCAAAGTCCCGTTCGATATAACGGTGTGAAAGTGGGTTACGTGCAATCGATTCAATTAAATCCGAAAGATCCTCAGCAAGTGATGTTAGTGCTGAAAATTCAAGAAGGCACACCGATCACCACGAGTACGATTGCAACATTAATGGCAGAAGGTATTACGGGATTGGATTATATCGGCTTAAAAGCATTAACGGCGGAAGCGCCACCTCTTGAAGCAAAGCCCGGTGAAAAATATCCGGTGATTCCTTCAGAACCTTCCTTGTTATTAAAATTAAGCACGGCCTTGCAAGAGGTGACAAAAACTGTTGGTGATTTGAGTGCTAACATCAGTAAAGTTTTTGATGAAAAAAATCGTGAGGCCATTCGTCAAAGCTTGGCCAATACAGCAAAAATTACGAGCACGATCGCGCAAAATTCAAAAAATATTGATGCCATTATGGTCTCAACGAAAAAATTATTGACTAATAGCGCACAAGCCAGCAAAGATTTGCCGGACATCATGAAACAATTAAAAGCGACGTTGGCGTCGGTGAAGGCAGTTGCAAATAAATTAAATAATGCTGGCAGTAGCGTTGTCGTGACGATGCGCGATACACGAACGGCGGTGCAAAATGTGTCTCAGCAATTAGTCCCAAGCACGCAACAATTACTAACACAGTTGAATGATGTGGCAGGCAACCTGCAACAATTAAGTGCGGAATTACAGCATAATCCTTCGATCTTGGTGCGTGGTAAATATCCATCGCCACCCGGCCCAGGGGAAAAATGATGGTAAAAGTTTTTAAATGTTTAGCGATCATTTTTGTGGCTATTGTGTTAACGGCGTGTGGACCTATTGCCACCAAACCGATGAATAGCTATACCCTCAGCAGCCTAAGACAATCTCTCAGGGCCTCACACCCGAGAACGAAATTAACATTACTGGTGTCGAATCCGATTGCAGCGCCAGGTTATCAAACGTCTGCCATGATTTATATGGAGACGCCGTTTGAACTGGAATCATTTGCAGATAATCGCTGGGTAGCACCGCCCGCTCAAATGTTATTGCCGATGTTTGTGCGTGCTCTGCGCAACACCAGTTATTTTTATGCAGTTGTGTCGCCACCATTTTCGGGGATTACGAATCTTCGATTAGATACGGAGTTAATTAAGCTTCAGCAAGAATTTTTATTGCCCACCAGTCGCGTTCGTTTGGTGGTGCAAGCTTCACTCATCAGCAATGTCACCAATCATGTTGTGGCAAGTCGACAGTTTGAAGTGGTAGTTCCCACATCTGAAAATAATCCCTACGGCGGTGTGCTGGCTGCCAATAGAGCCGCAGCACTTATCAGCCGAGAAATTGCACAGTTTGCTGTGCGATTTTCTCGACGGTAGGCGTTTTAGCCTTTTTATGGGCTCATCAATGGCTTTCTGTGCTGATTACAAACGTGCATTCGTCTAATTTATATTTTGGTGTGCCGCAAATATAAATATTGTGTTTATTGACGAATGTCCAAACTTTTAAATTGAGATTATCCTCATTAAATGGATGATCCACGTTTGATATTAAAGCAACCCATTGACCATCGCTGCCTTTGTAGACACAAGCGATGCGTTTTTGTGTGGGTGAATAAATAGCGCCACCAAAATTTTTGGACTCGACCGTGACTTTAGTATCCGTTGGTTTTACAGATTTCCAACCGGGCGTGTCATTTGAAGTCCAATAGCCTTCACTATCTTGATGTAAATTGCTAGGACACTGACCAGCAAAGCTGGCGGCGGTGGTGAAGCTTAATCCAACACCCAAACATAAAGCTGTAATAATGGAAGTTTTCATAGGATTATACTCCGTTAAAGAAGTATAGCATATGGTAACCAAACCAATTTGCCGCTATTATTAAGGGTATGCGTTAGCAAAGGGAAAGGGGTAGTCATGCCAGAACTTGATTTGAATTCAGATATCGTTTGTAAAATCATCAGTCATGCCCGTGAATTTCAGGCGAAAGAAGGCGTGGTGATTCCTGAAAATCCGCAAGAATTTAGTGAAGATGATTTTCAGCAAATTTTAGCGGATCATCAAAACGATTTAACATTTTCAGAAGTGCAAGAAGCCATTAATCAACTTGAACCCGATCAGCAAATGCAGTTAGTTGCGCTGATGTATTTGGGTCGAGGTGATTATTCGATTGACGAATGGGATCAATGTTTAGAGCAAGCACGCGAAGGTTGGACCTCGCATACCGCTCAATATTTATTATCTAAGCCGCAAATTGCCGAGTATTTAGAGGCCGGTTTAGAAATGTTTGGATTAAGTTGTGAAGACTAAGTTACAAAAAATATAGGGATTGCGGTTACTATTTTAACGGCAATGCCAATCCCGATACGCATGCAATTTAATTTCCAAAACTTTGTAACTCGCCTGCCTGTCCTGTAAAACTATTGGGACTGTGATAAGTAATCGTATAATTTCCCGCGCGTGATAACTTGCCGCCATTATATGACATGCGATCGTTAGGATAATATGTAAAATGAACCGAACCGATGCTGCGAACTTTACCGCCATTTCCATCTAAACTACGGCACGCAAACTTAAAACCCTTATTGTACGTAATCGGAAAACTGCCGCTAAGTCCGCGCTGGGTATTGCTATCATTTTGTACGCCGGTAAGCGTTTCATTGTTTGCCATACACGGATAATAATTGATGCGGATGCCGTTCACTTGCGCAACTTTTCCGCCGTTACCGTCAAACTGAGACTGCGGATAATACTCAATTTTAAGCGCTTTGATTGGCACTGGTTTCTTCCCTAATGCCTGCGCAAAATGCTGTGCTTCAAGAAGTGCAGGGGTATTTGGTGCGAACTTTGCGAGATTGCCGTAAACCGTCACGTAAAATAACACCTGGGGTGTTCGCACGACCACGCCTCTGAAATTGCCTGTGCTATCGATAGCCTTTGTGACTTGTGTCTCGGTGGCATTGCCCACAAGCGGGATCATGAACGACCCGAAAGCGAGGTTGAGTAAAATGAGGATTTTATTAAACGAATGATTCATGGTAGCGTATCCCTTAGGTAAAAGGTAGGTACACGACATGATAGTATACTTTTTGATCGCGATCATCTTCAAAACTTGTGTCACACTCCCTTTTAGTGTTCAATACGTCCCTCTAAGCATATGATTCCGAGCGAGAGTGGCGGAATTGGTAGACGCGCTGGATTTAGGTTCCAGTGGGGTAACCTGTGAGAGTTCGAGTCTCTCCTCTCGCACCATAGCAAACTGAAAGTGAGTAGATTTATGGCAGCATCTCTAGAAAAATTGGATGGATTACAACGACGAATGACGGTCACCGTACCTGCAGAGCAGGTCGAAAAAGCCTATAAAGAACGACTTCAAAAGATTTCAAAGACAGCCAAAGTAGCTGGATTTAGACCTGGAAAGGTGCCGGTCAACGTATTGGAAAAACGCTTTGGGGAAGACATATTGCATGAAGTCGCTAATGAGCTGCTACAGATCAATTTGAGAGAGGCGGTAGAAGAGCAGAAGCTTCAAATCGCAGGAATACCCAAGATCGAGCCCTCCAAGATTGAGAAAGGTAAGCCTTTAGAATTTGTGGTTAATTTTGAGACCTATCCAGAGGTTACCTTGCAAGATCTCACCGGATCCAGCATCGAGCGTCATAGCGCCGAAGTCACCGATAAAGATGTAGATGGCATGCTGGAAGAGCTGCGTAAACAACATGCTGAGTGGGATGAGGTTGAGCGTGCGGCTAAAGAGGGTGATCGTGTCGTCATCGACTTTGAAGGGATGATCGATAATAAGAATAAGCCATTCGAGCGAGGCAGCGCGAAAGACTTTCAGCTCGAGTTGGGCTCAAAACGAATGATTCCAGGCTTCGAAGAGGGAATCGTTGGTATCAAACCCGGCGAAGAGCGCGATGTAGATGTCACTTTCCCGGAAGAATACCCGAGCCAAGAACTCGCGGGCAAGAAAGCAGTATTCAAAATCAAACTTAACAAGGTGTTGGGATCGAAACTTCCTGACTTGGATGACGAACTGGCCAAAAAGATTGGCTTTGATAAAGGCATCCAAGCATTGCGCGATGAAGCACGCAAAAACATGGAAAAAGAAATAGAGCGAGTGTTGGCTTCACAATTAAAGATACGCATCTTGGATAAACTGATTGAAAAGAATCCTATTGAGGTGCCTGAAGCGTTGGTGGAAGCCGAGATCGATAGCCTTCAACAGATGACGCGCCAGCAAATGCTGTCACAGGGTCAAAATCCAGACGATGTGAAAAAATTGGAATTGCCGCGCGACCCTTATGTCGAGCAGGCCAAAAAGCGCGTGGTGCTAGGGCTGTTGCTGGGTGAGGTGATTAAACAGCACGAAATCAAAGTGGATCCCGACCAAGTTCGTGCAAAAGTAGAAGAGATTGCATCGGTATATCAAAAGCCAGAAGAAGTGGTTTCCTGGTATTATAATAATAAGAGAATGCTATCCGAGATCGAGTCGGTTGTTCTTGAAGATCAAGCGGTAGCAAAGTTGCTGGAGCAGCTAGAGATCAAGGAAAAGTCACTATCCTATGAAGATGCATTGAAACGTTCACAAGAGTAGAGGTGAGAATGAGCGTGTTAGTACCTATGGTTGTAGAACAAAGCTCGCGCGGTGAGCGGGCTTATGATATCTATTCAAGGCTTCTGAAAGATCGAATCATCTTTCTCATCGGTCCGGTTGAAGAAAACATGGCCAACCTGGTGATTGCCCAACTTCTTTTCTTGGAGTCAGAAAATCCTAATAAAGACATAAGCTTATACATCAATTCGCCCGGTGGTGTCGTCACCGCTGCCATGGCCATTTATGATACAATGCAGTTTATTAAGCCCGATGTTCGCACGTTGTGCATCGGCCAAGCAGCGAGTGCGGGCGCATTGTTGCTGACTGCGGGTAAAAAGGGCAAGCGTCACTGCCTGCCGCACTCCACCGTGATGATCCATCAGGTGTTGGGTGGGTATCAGGGACAAGGGACCGATATCCAAATTCATGCCCGCCAAACACAATTAGTGAGCGACAGATTGAATAGAATTTTAGCAAAACACACGGGCAAGAGTTTTGAAGAAGTTGAAAAAGATACTAATCGTGATTACTTTTTAACAAGTGAAGAAGCAGTAGAATATGGATTGGTTGATTCGGTATTTACGGAACGAGTGGAATAACGTATGTCATTCATTGAAATATGGGAACAATGCCCCTATATTTACAACTGAATGAGGTAACGCTAGATGAGTGAAGAAAAACCCCAAATTTTACATTGCTCTTTTTGTGGTAAAAGCCAACATGAAGTTCGTAAATTAATTGCTGGCCCAAGCGTATTTGTTTGTGACGAATGCGTTGATCTCTGCAATGATATTATTCGCGAAGAAGAGCTGGCGCAGGCTGTAGAATCACAAAAGAAATTACCCAGCCCGCAAGAAATTCACCACATGCTCAACGAATATGTGATTGGGCAAGATTTCGCAAAGAAAGTCTTGTCTGTTGCTGTTTATAATCATTACAAACGACTTAGCCATCATCATAAAAAAGGTGATGTTGAGTTAAATAAAAGTAATATTTTATTAATTGGCCCAACAGGTTCAGGAAAAACATTATTAGCGCAAACACTCGCGAAGATTTTGAATGTTCCATTTGCGATTGCCGATGCCACAACATTAACCGAAGCGGGTTATGTGGGTGAAGATGTTGAAAATATCATCCAAAAACTTTTGCAAACATGTAATTATGACATTGAGAAGGCAAAATCGGGTATCGTGTACATCGATGAAATTGACAAGATTGCACGTAAGACAGATAGCCCTTCACTGACGCGCGATGTGTCGGGTGAAGGTGTGCAGCAAGCATTACTCAAACTTATTGAAGGAACCGTCGCCTCTATACCACCGCAGGGTGGGCGTAAACATCCGCAGCAAGAATATTTACAAGTAGATACTTCGAACATTCTGTTTATTTGTGGTGGTGCATTTGCGGATTTACACAAAATAATCAGGCATCGTACCGACAAAAGTGGCATTGGTTTTGCCGCAGAGGTGAGCGCTAAAGATGATAATACAAAATCGTCTGAGCTGGTTAAGATTGTCGAGCCAGAAGACTTAATGCGATTCGGTTTAATTCCAGAATTTGTGGGACGACTACCTGTCGTGGCCACGCTTGATGAGCTGGATGAAGGCGCGCTTATGAATATTCTCACTGAGCCTAAAAATGCGCTCACAAAACAATACCAGAAATTGTTTGAACTCGAAGGTGTTGAAATTGATTTTCGTGAAGACGCACTGAAAGAAATAGCCAAACAAGCGATTGTCCGTAAATCGGGTGCACGAGGACTGCGATCAATCGTTGAGCATACATTGTTAGATCTGATGTATGAGCTTCCGTCGGTGAAAGGCTTGAAAAAAGTCATCATCGATGAAAAAGTGATTAACAAAAGATCTCAACCGATGTTCATTTATGAAAATGATAAATCTGTCCGAAAGGTAGCTACGGAATAATTTTTAATGACTAAAAAAGTTAAACAACAACAGGCACGTTTGCCTTTACTGCCATTGCGAGATGTCGTTGTCTTCCCGCACATGGTTATCCCTTTATTTGTCGGTCGTACTGAATCCATCAAAGCACTTGAAATGGCGATGAACGGTGACAAGCAGATCTTTTTGGCCTCCCAAAAAGATCCTAACGTCGATACGCCGAAACAAAGTGACATTTATGAGGTCGGAACGGTTGCGACGATATTACAACTGTTGCGATTGCCTGATGGCACTGTAAAAGTCTTGGTTGAAGGCTCTAATCGCGCCAAATTAATAAAGCTTCATAAAGAAGCCGACTATTTAAGCGTTGACCTGGAAATACTAGAAGAAGGAGCGGGTGTTGGTGGTCAGGAAGTTGAAGCGTTGGTTCGTGCCGTGCTTTCACAGTTTGAGCAGCTAGTCAAAATCAATAAAAAAATTCCACCGGAATTATTAACCTCGTTGGCGAATATTGAAGAGCCGGGCCGTTTGGCAGACAGTATCGCAGCGCACATGACGATCAAACTAGATTCGCGTCAAAAGATTTTAGAAACGCCAAACGTTAAAGCTCGCCTTGAATTACTGCAAACTTTGCTCGTTCAAGAGCTCGATTTGGTCGAGGTGGAAAAACGCGTTCAAGGTCGTGTGAAGCAGCAGGTTGAAAAAAGCCAGCGTCAATATTATTTAAGTGAAAAAATTAAAGCGATTCAGCAGGAATTGGGTGAATTGGATGAAGGCGGCCCTGTCGATGAGCAAAAACAATTATTGGATAAAATTGAAAAAGCGGGCATGACCAAAGAGGCGAAAGAAAAGGCGCTCGCAGAATTAAATAAATTGAAAATGATGCCGCCGATGTCAGCCGAAGCGACGGTTTGCCGTAATTATTTGGAATGGTTGTTGCAGGTGCCCTGGAAAGAGCATTCTAAAATCAGCAAAGATCTGAACAAGGCAGAAGAAATTTTAGAAGCGGACCATTACGGATTAGAAGAAGTCAAACAACGAATCTTAGAATATTTGGCTGTCCAACAACGCGTGAAAAAACTAAAAGGTCCGATATTGTGTTTGGTTGGGCCTCCTGGTGTCGGTAAAACATCGCTGGGACAATCGATTGCAAATGCAACGGGCCGCCAATTTATTCGTATGTCATTGGGTGGTGTGCGCGATGAAGCTGAAATACGCGGTCACCGCAGAACTTACATTGGTGCATTGCCGGGTAAGATTATCCAAAAAATGGCTCGTGCAAAAGTGCGCAATCCATTATTCATGTTGGATGAAGTAGACAAGATGGCGATGGACTTTCGTGGTGATCCTGCTTCGGCATTATTAGAAGTTTTAGACCCCGAGCAGAACAACACATTCAGTGATCATTATTTAGAAGTGGATTATGATCTTTCTGATGTCATGTTCATTGCAACCGCTAATTCTTTAGATATTCCGAGTCCTCTGCTGGATCGTATGGAAGTGATTCGGTTGGCCGGTTACACCGAAGAAGAAAAATTAAATATCGCAAAACGCTATTTAATTCCTCGGCAAGTTAAACAAACAGGGCTTAAAGAGAAAGAAATTTATATTTCTGACGCGGCTATTCGCGAAATCATTCGTAGCTACACACGTGAAGCAGGCGTGCGGGCACTCGAGCGCGAAATAGCAAAATTATGTCGCAAAGTCGTAAAAGAAATATTAACAGCTAAAGGCAAGAAAAAACGCACGCTGATCACACGCCGAAACATTGAAAAATATTTGGGTGTTAAACGTTTTCGTTTTGGTTTGGTTGAAGAGCGTGATCAAATTGGTCAAGTGACTGGCTTAGCCTGGACCGAAGTAGGTGGAGAGCTGCTAACCATCGAAGCACAAGTGCTAGCGGGCAAGGGCAAATCATTGCATACGGGTCGCTTGGGCGATGTCATGCAAGAATCTATTCATGCGGCCACTACCGTTGTGCGAAGTCGTGCGGAATTAATGGGTGTAGCATCGGACTACTTTCAGAATCATGATTTTCATATCCATGTGCCAGAAGGTGCAACGCCAAAAGATGGTCCCAGCGCCGGCATTGGCATGTGTGTGGCACTTGTATCGGCAATTACACAAATTCCTGTGAAAGCCAATGTTGCCATGACGGGTGAAATTACGTTGCGTGGTGAAGTGCTACCGATTGGTGGGCTAAAAGAAAAATTATTGGCGGCGCTGCGTGGTGGTATAAAGCATGTGATTATTCCATCCGAAAATAAGCGTGATCTCAAAGAAATTCCAAAAATTGTAACGCAGGGTTTGAAGATTCATCCCGTAAAATGGATTGATGAAGTTTTTGAAATTGCCTTGCAGCATACACCGGAATCGATGTCCACAACAAAACCACCCATGGTAGGCAATAGTCGTTCAAAGTCGCGCAAAGATGATCGTACTAGAGCACACTAATTAAAAAATATGAAGCACTTAAAAACACTTGCCGAACAAATCATTGCGCAAGCACAAAAGCAAGGTGCTGATCAGGTTGACGTATCAACTAGCTTAGAAACCGGATTTTCAGCGACAGCACGACAGGGTGATGTGGAAACTATCGAGCATCATCAAAACCGCAGCCTCAATATTACTGTCTTTCAAGATCACCGAACGGCTTCGGTTAGTACTTCTGATTTTTCGCCAGAGGCGATTGAGGCAGCCATTCAAAAGGCGTGCTCAATTGTGCAATTTACAGGAGAGGATGCTTGTTTGGGATTAGCAGATCCAGATTTATTGGCTCACGATTATCCCGATTTAAAACTTTATCACTCTTGGTCGATCACGCCGAAAGAAGCGATCGACATGGCAGTGTCTTGTGAAGCGAGTGCTTTAAAACAAGATAAGCGTATTAAACACTCAGAGGGAGTAACGTTAAATACCTTTGATGCGACTGAAATGCTCGCGAATAGTTACGGCTTTTTTGGCGGTTATCAAAAAAGCTCGCACAGTTTGAGTTGTGGTTTGGTGGCCGAGCAAAATGGTGAAATGGCGCGTGAATATGAATATACCATTTCACGTGACCCATCAAAATTGCTCAGTGCAGAAACCATTGCCGACCAAGTGGTTGCAAAAACATTAAAACGATTGGGTGCAAAACGTTTGAAAACGCAACGTTGCCCTATAGTTTTTCATTCTTCTGTCGCTCGAAGTTTGTTGGGACACTTTGTGAGTGCAATTTCAGGCGTTAACCTATATCGCGGAACATCCTTTTTAGCCGATCAATTGGGAAAGCCTGTTTTTCCAGCGTCAATGACGATTTATCAAGATCCTCACGTTATTGGTGAAATAGGTAGTGTACCTTTTGATGGCGATGGTGTAAGAACCAAAAAATTAGATTACATTAAAGATGGTGTTTTAGTGAATTATAGTTTGGGCACGTATTCTGCGCGCAAGCTTGGGATGAAAAGCACCGGCAATTCGGGTGGGGTGCATAATTTAATGCTTAATCATTCGAATAAAACTTTAGATGATTTATTAAAAGAAATGGGCACGGGCCTTTTTGTCACAGAGCTTATCGGTCAAGGAGTCAGCATCGTGAGTGGCAATTATTCGCGCGGTGCATTTGGCTTTTGGGTTGAAAACGGTGAAATTCAATATCCGGTCCATGAAATCACGATTGCCGGCAACTTAAAAGATATCTTTAAAGGCATTCAATGCGTGGCGAATGATGTTGATCACCGTCGCAATATCAAAACCGGCTCAATCCTGCTCGCTCCTATGATGGTAGCAGGGGAGTAAAAAAAGCAACACAACGCATGGAAATATTTTAACTAGTTCATTGATTTTGTGATATAAATTTCTATACATGTAAATTCCACGGGCCGCCCATCAAATTTACATGTAAGGATGGCAGGATCATCACTAACGCGTGGATGAAAGCTTGAGTTTTATGGGGTGGGTCGGTTTATTCCGACTCGCCAAACTTATCGTTGATTAGCTTTTCGAGAGCTTGCATGGCTTCTTGCTCATCCTCGCCAGAGACGATTAATTCGATGGTAGCGCCACAGCTTGCTGCAAGCACCATCACATTCATGATGCTTTTCGCGTCGACTTCGCGGTTGTTGTAGGAAATTAAAATTTTGCTTTGATAGCGCGAGGCGAGGTTGACGAGCTTCATAGCAGCGCGTGCGTGTAGGCCGAGTTTGTTTATTATTTTAATGTTTTTTTTAATCATGAGTGGTTCCGCTCGCTTGTCGGTGTCGTTTTGTAAATTCGACGCTGGTATCATAGCCGTTAAGTTTTAAATGATAATTGCGTGCCAGCGTTTCAATCAGCAGCGGCAGACTTTTAGCGGCCGATGCTGGGAAAATAATTTCGGGTATCTCAATCCCAAGTATTTTTTCTGATTTTGAAATGGGGTTCAAGGGATCTTCGATGGCAGGCATGTCGCGTGGATCGACGAGATGAATAATAAGCTGTAATGCGTGTTCACAAGCGAATGCCTCGGGTGTGAATAATTTTTCAAGATTAATCACTCCGATGCCGGCGATGATCATGAATTTGTCGATGACATCAGGGCAAGTGCCGATGATTTTGTTATCACGGCAGCAAAGATCGACACTATCATCGCTAATAAATTGATGGCCAAGATCCATGAGGGCTAGTGAAAGCTCACTTTTACCAATGCCGTGATCACCGGTAATTAGCACGCCAAGTTGGTCGATTATCATGAAGTTGCCATGTAGCGTTGTTTTTTTGTTGGTATTCATGGAAACGATAACGCCGCCCGATATAATTCTTCATCCGTTTGCGATTGACGCAGTTTGTCACAGTATGACTGATCTTTGAGTTTTTCAGCAAGGGCTCCGAGAATTTCCACGTGCTCTTCGGCTTTTTCTTCGGGAACTAATAATCCGCATATCAAATCAACGGGTGCTGTTTCTTTTGGAGCAAAATTAATAATGTTATTGAGTGAGATGATTACACAAAGTGGCCGCTTGAGCCCGCGAATCCGCGCATGCGGAATGGCAACACCATGTCCGATGGCAGTGTGGCCAATCCGCTCGCGCTTTTGTAGTGCTTCTAATATATCTTGATATTTAACATCATTATCCCATTCGCTGGCTAGCTTACTGATGAGCTCCAATACCTTTTTTTTATTGAGGTCAGTCTGTTTGTAAACAGTCAGCTCGGGATGAATTAATGTGTTTAATTCCATCAATGATGCTCTGTCAGTTTTTTTTGTATTTGCTTAGTTGCGCCTCTAGTTTTTTCACCAGTAGATCAATGGTTTTATACATATCCGTTGATTCAGCGTTGGCGTTGATCGTGCTGCCAGGAACACCAATTTGTGCATCGGCAATTTGCCGGATTTTATTGACATGAAATGTGATGCGGATGCTGGTGATCTGATCATTATGACATTGTATGCGTCGCAATTTCTTTTTAGTTAACTCGCGTAATGCGGGTGAGATGTCTATGCCTTGGCCTGTCATTTGTATCTGCATGTTACTTCTCCTTAATGTGTTGAGTGTTTGAAGTATTAAAGATCAAATTCGTGTCCTAAATAAACCTCCCTAACGTTTTTATTGGCTAAAATTTCCGTGGGTGTGCCGGCAGCGATGATGCTGCCTTCACTCACGATGTAAGCGCGTTGGCAAATGTCTAATGCTTCACGCACATTGTGATCCGTTATTAAAATACCGATGCCGCGATCGCGTAAATGCGTAATGATGCGTTTAATATCGATGACTGAAATGGGGTCGATACCCGCAAATGGCTCATCTAATAAAATAAATTTTGGGTCCATGGCTAATGCGCGGGCAATTTCGACGCGGCGTCGTTCGCCACCGGATAAACTGATGCCTTGTATGTCGCGTAAATGGCTAATGTGAAATTCTTGCAATAAGCTTTCGCATTTTTCTTGGCGTTCTTTTTTTGTTAAATCATCGCGTAATTCTAAAATTGCCATGATGTTGTCGTATACGGAAAGTTTGCGAAAGATAGAGGTTTCCTGGGGTAAATAGCCGATGCCAAGGCGTGCGCGCTTGTGCATTGGGAAGCGGCTGATATCTTGATCGTCTAAATAAACATGACCTTTATCAGGGGTGATTAAGCCGACGATCATATAAAAGCTAGTGGTTTTACCGGCGCCATTGGGTCCCAATAGACCGACGACTTCGTTGCTTATCGATAAGGAAACATCCTTAACAACTTGACGGGACTTATAACTTTTTTGCAACTTGTTAGCGCTGAGTGTGGGCATTCTGGCTGCTATTTACTACCTTGCGGTTCAATCACGACAGTGGTTTTGCCATGCCCCTCGGGGCTCGTGGAGACCACCACCTGTTTACTTATATCATACCAGATATGAGGCCCTGTGAAGAGGTTTTCATCCTGCGTGACTTTTGCCCGTTTTAACAATAATACTTGATTTTTCAAGGGATAATACTTAATTGTGTCGGCTTGAGTAAATAATCGTTTAGGTTGATTGTCCGGTAGGGTGGTGTAGTGGGCGGGTTGTCCGGTAGCTACGATTAAGATGATTTTATTATTCACCTTACTGTTATAAACCACCACCTTATCGCCGGTCAGCCGAGGGGTGCCCTGTGTTGCATGCACATGCCCTTGGTAAATCGTGGTGTGGAGATTTTGGTTGTAAATGATGGTGTCTGCCTGAATGTGGTAGGGCAGATATTGATCGTTTGTACGAGCAAGGACGATAATGGGTAGCAACAAGAAAATAAGGCCGAGCAGTTTACTGCTTGGTTTCCTTAGCCTGATTTTGGGGGACATAAATACCTCTTGAGTGTGACAATAACGTAATGATGCCCTTTTTAAAATCTGCGTTCATGCCCTTTGCTTTCACGATCCATCCGGGGCGGGTAATGGTGACGTTTTCATCGGTTTGTGCATAAGATTTGCGGGGATAAAACGTCATCGCGCTGGTTTTAATCGTCGTCTCACGGTTGTTGGGTTCTTGTGGTTGATGCACCACCACATGGCCCCATAAATAAACCCAGTCTATACCATTTTGGCTTTTGCCGTTGTCGGCCGATACATACCAAGGAATATGTTCACTGGTGTAAATCATCATGGTCGGCTTTTGGAAGCGCGCGGCATTATTATGAGGATAATGCATGATTTTCGGTGTTTGAAGCTCGCTATGCAAAAGTCCTTGGTTGTTGTATTCGTAATAATTTACGTTGGTCATGAACGTATCGGGGCGACGATCTAACGTGGCGCGCTCCTGGATTCGATGGTGATTACTGTGCACCATAAGAATGGTACTGAGACAAGCGACAGCAATTAAAAATAAACTTAACCAGACGTTTCTACTCATCGACTTTGCTCATGGAGGATCATGTCACAGACTTCGCGCACAGCACCGTGCCCGCCAGTGTGTTGGGTTTGCCAATCCGATTGTTGTTTTACTTGTGTCACGGCATTAGCAACTGCAATGCTTAATCCTACTTGTTTCATCACGGGTAAATCGGGTAGATCATCGCCGACGTAGGCAACAGTGTCTTTTGAAATATTTAACTGCGACAATAATTCTTCAAAGGCCGTGATCTTTGATACTTGACCTTGATAAATATGTTGTACGCCTAATTCTTGCATGCGAGCAGTAACGACCGGACTGTTTCGACTTGAAATAATAGCGACAGGAATACCGGCATTTTGTAGGTTTTTAATGCCCATTCCATCGTGGGTGTGAAAAGATTTCATTTCATTGCCATCGGGCGTTAACCAAATTTTGCCGTCGGTTAAAACACCATCGACATCTAAAATGAGTAATTGGATACGACGAAATTTTTCAGTAATGGAATCTTTTGACATTTTAGATAACACCTGCACGTAATAAATCGTGCATATGAACCACACCCAGTGGAATGCGTGACTCATCAGTTACGATGAGGGACGTGATTTTATATTCTTGCATTATTTTTAACGCTTCAGCGGCTAATAATTTCGGTGAGGCGGTAACGCTTTTTTCGGTCATCACGTCACGAATGAGCGTGTTGTGAATGTCATAGCCTTTGTCTATGGTGCGACGTAAATCGCCGTCGGTAAAAATGCCAATTAACTCACCGTTATCGGAAACGACAGCCGTCATGCCTAAACTCTTTTGGGTGATTTCAATGAGTGCTTGGTCGAGCAGACAATCCGGTTTAACGATAGGAATGCTGTTATTGGTATGCATGATATCGTCGATGTGCAATAAGAGGCGCCGTCCTAAAGAACCGCCGGGATGAATGCGTGCAAAATCGTCTGATGTGAAGCCGCGAGCATCTAACAAGGCGATCGCTAATGCATCTCCCATAACCAGGGTAGCCGTGGTGCTTGACGTGGGTGCAAGGCCGAGTGGGCAGGCTTCTTGTTCGACGCTCACATCCAAACAAATAGCGGCAGATTTACCGAGGGTTGAGCTCGGTTTGCCGGTGATGGCAATCAAGGTGGTTCCTAAGCGTTTGAGAGTTGGAATAATATTTATCAGCTCATTGGTTTCGCCGGAATAAGAAATACCGATTACAACATCTTCGGGGGTAATCATGCCCATGTCGCCGTGGCTCGCTTCACTCGGATGAACGTAAAAGGCAGGAGTGCCTGTGCTTGCAAAGGTGGCAGCGATTTTCCGGGCGATGTGGCCCGACTTGCCCATGCCGATGACGACAATACGTCCTTTGCAGTTTAGCATGGTTTCACAAGCGTTGACGAAATGGTCGTCAATTTTTTTTTGAAGAGATTCAATAGCTTGCATCTCAGTTGCAATAACTGCTTGTCCTAACTTTTTGATATTATCACTATTTTGCATCATGTTTCGTCTTAATGAATTTAGTAGGCAGCGTGTGTTGGTTTCGGTATTATAAGGCATATTGCAGAATTTAGTCACTAGATTTCAGAACTTACGAACGATTATGCATGAGAACAAAGAACATATTGTAATAATTGATGATCTTCATTATTCGCGTGGAGATAAAAAGATTTTCAGAGGCGTTAATCTCGCCATTAAGCGCGGAAAAGTGACGGCCATCATGGGGCCCAGCGGAACGGGAAAAACTACCCTGTTGCGCCTTATTGGTGGACAGCTTAAACCCGATAGTGGTCAATTGAAGGTCAATGGGAGCGATGTGCCCTCGCTGTCACGCAGTAAACTAAAGCAGCTTCGTCGTAGAATGGGTTTGCTTTTTCAGGAAGGGGCGCTATTCTCTGATCTCAATGTCTTTGAAAACGTTGCCTTTTTGCTTCGCGAGCACACAAAGCTGCCAGAAGATATGATTCGAGATCTCGTGCTGATGAAACTCGAAGCCGTCGGTCTTCGCGGTGCCGCCGGGCTACAAACGAGCGAGCTCTCGGGTGGTATGGCTAGGCGCGTTGCATTGGCTCGGGCAATCATGTTAGATCCTGAATTAATGATGTACGATGAGCCGTTTACAGGGCAGGATCCGATCAATCGTGGCGTGCTTTTGAATTTGATACGCCGCCTGAATGATGCCTTTGGGCTTACTAGCGTCCTCGTTTCCCATGATGTGAGAGATGTGACCGCTGTGGCCGACTATATTTATGTGCTCGCGAATGGCACTGTGATTGGTTCTGGGACTCCAGAAGAAGTCATCAATGATACATCGCCTCAGCTCCAACAATTTGTTCAAGGTTTGCCCGATGGGCCAGTCCCTTTTCAATATCCCGCTGATAATTTTAAACAGGATTTAGGCTTGTGATTGCACAGATTCAAACAATGGGCCGTGCTGGGCTCAATTTTTGTCAAAAAATTGGACAATCTGGTATTTTTGTTGTGCGTGTCGTCTTTCAGGTGCCAAGATGGCGGCAGGCGTGGCCATTATTAGCCGAGCAACTCTATCGAGTTGGGGTGCTCTCACTCGTGATTGTTCTATTATCTGCTATGTTTATAGGTATGGTAGTCGCATTACAGGGTTACAACACCCTAAGGAAGTTTGGTGCAGAACAGGAGTTAGGCCAACTTTTAGCGTTGAGCGTCGTTCGCGAATTGGGACCAGTGATTACCGCATTATTATTCGCAGGACGTGCCGGCTCAGCGTTAACGGCCGAAATTGGATTGATGCGGGCAACCGAACAATTAAGTTGCATGGAGATGATGGCTGTTGATCCTTTGTGGCGAGTCATTGCTCCACGTTTTTGGGCTGGAATGATTTCGATGCCCATTCTTACTATTTTATTCAATATTACTGCAATTTACGGCGGCCAATTAGTGGGTGTTGATTGGCTTGGTGTAGATGGCGGTTCTTTCTGGGCGAACATGCAATCAGCGGTGAGTTTCCGTACAGATATTGTGAACGGAATTATCAAAGCGATCGTGTTCGGGTTTGTCATTACATGGATTTCTGTTTATCAAGGATATCATGCCGCGCCTAATTCCGCGGGGATTAGTCGTGCTACTACAAAAACTGTAGTATATTCGTCGCTCATGACGTTGGCATTAGATTTTGTCTTAACGGCAGTTATGATGGGGGGTTGGTAACCTTGAAAGCAAGATCGATCGAATTTATTGTGGGCATTTTTATGATGGCGGGCCTAGCGGCGCTAATTTTATTGGCGTTTAAGGTGAGTGGCCTAGCATCGTTTGGCACGAGTCAAACTTATACGTTAACGGCAGACTTTGACAATGTCGGTGATTTGAAAGTACATGCACCGGTATCTATATCGGGTGTGCGCATTGGGCAAGTCAGTGGTATTTCCATCGATAGAGACAATTTCCGTGCGAAAGTTACGTTGCAAATCGAAAATAAAATGGATTCTCTGCCGATCGACACGTCAGCCAGTATATTCACACAAGGTATTTTAGGCTCCAATTACATCAATTTGACACCAGGTTTTGAAGAGCAAAATCTAAAGAATGGCGACAGAATCGAAACCACGCATTCTGCGCTTATTTTAGAAAATTTGATTGGGCAGTTAATTTATAATCTACAAGGAAAAAGTAATAAGGATGTGACTACAAAAAACAATATTAAAGAAGGAGTCACTCATGAAGCGCCTTAAAAAATGGGCTTTATTATTTCCATTATTCGTATTCTGTAGCTTAGTGTTTGCAGCGCCTTCGCCTTTGGCGACGATGCAATCGGTTGCAAATCAAACGTTATCGTATTTACAAAAAAATAAATCACGCTTGAAAGGCAATCCGCAGCTCATTCATAGTATTGTTAATCGTGTGTTAGTGCCTCATATCGATGCAGATCGTATGGGAGGTGCTGTGGTAGGTCGACGATATTGGAGCGATGCAACACCTGCACAACGCAGTGAGTTTATCAGACAATTTAAATATTTAGTGATTTCAACTTATTCTAATGCGCTTTCCTCTTACGACGACGACAAGGTTCGGTTTTACCCAATCCGCGGGAATTCCGCAGGGCAAAAAACGGTCCAAGTGAGAAGCGTCATTATACGAAAAAATGGTCAGCGCATTTCAATAGATTACGATTTAGCACTCAGTGGTGGTCAATGGAAAGTGTATGACTTTAGCATCGAAAATGTGAGTATGGTGCAAAGTTATCGTTCACAATTTGCCGGCGTGCTGGCTCGTGGTGGTTTGCCGCTGTTGATACAACGGTTGGTTATTCATAATCGAGGTTCATAGTTGTGAGTGAGGCAACGATTAGTCGCAATAATGATGCACTGTATGTGAGCGGTGAAATTAACATTAAAACCGTGACGACATTGCGTCAATGTGGTGATTCACTCATTAATGAAATTGATACACCCATCATAGATTTTAAGGGCGTTACACAATCTGATAGTAGTGGATTAGCGCTCATGATGGCTTGGAAGCGTGCAGCGAAGAAAGGCAATAAAACGATTCAGTTTATCAACGTTCCGCCATCGTTGCATGCCATCGCGGATGTGTGCGATGTCAGTGAGATTTTAGGATTAAAATAAATAATGGATAAATTAATTATTACAGGCGGTATTACCCTCAATGGGGTCATCCGAATTTCAGGCGCAAAAAATGCTGTGCTGCCTGTTTTAGCTGCTTCATTGCTCGTTGAAGGTCCTATCACACTGAGCAACATTCCACATTTGAATGATGTTACCACCATGATGGAATTATTAGGCCGCATGGGGGCGCAAATTACTGTTGATGAGCGCATGAATATTGAAATCGACTCATCACATATCACGAATTTCCACGCACCCTACGAATTAGTTAAAACGATGCGTGCCTCGATTTTGGTGCTTGGGCCCTTATTATCACGCTATGGTAAGGCGGAAGTTTCTTTACCGGGTGGTTGTGCCATCGGTTCGCGTCCCGTTGATGTTCATATCGATGGAATGCGTGCTTTAGGTGCTGAGGTCAATGTGGTTAATGGGTTTATTCAAGCCGAAGTGAAGGGTCCATGTCTGAAAGGCGCAGAACTTAATCTTGGTAAAATCACAGTTACGGGTACCGAAAATTTAATGATGGCTGCTGCGTTAGCCGAGGGAAAAACGATTATTCACAATGCCGCGTGTGAGCCCGAAGTGCTAGATCTTGCGAATTTTCTCAATAAAATGGGCGCGAAAATTTCGGGAGCGGGTACGGACACCATTGAAATTGAAGGGGTTGAGCATTTAATAGGTGGTAGTTACAGCGTCATGCCGGATCGAATTGAGGGAGGAACCTATTTAATCGCAGCAGCAATGACGCGCGGCCACATTCAGATAAAAGAAGTTTGTCCGAATACATTAGGTGCGGTGTTGGATAAACTTCGTGAAGCGGGTGCGAGTATTAAAATCGGTGATAATTGGGTTGATCTTGATATGAAGGGTCGAAGACCGCTTGCCGTGAATGTGACGACAGCGCCGTACCCCGAATTCCCCACGGATATGCAAGCACAATTTATGGCGATGAATATCGTCGCAGAGGGTGAGTCTGTTATTACAGAAACTGTTTTCGAAAATCGATTTATGCATGTTCACGAAATGCGTCGTATGGGTGCAGATATTTCATTAAAAGGGAATAGCGCATCTTGTCGCGGCAAAGATCATTTAACGGGTGCGCCCGTGATGGCGACGGACTTGCGGGCATCTGCCGGATTGGTGTTGGCAGGTCTAATGGCGCGCGGTAACACGATCGTCGATCGCATTTATCATATCGATCGCGGTTATGAATGTATTGAAGAAAAACTTTCTCAATTAGGGGCCAAAATACAGCGTGTTTCTTCACGATCGTATTCATCGAAGCCTACTAAAAAGAATTCAAGCCAGAAATAATTTTGATCGTATTGGAGAGTCAGTGTGATTGAAGAATCATCACCATCGTGGATTGTTATTAAATTCGGCGGAACTAGTGTCGCCGACATCGATCGTTGGCGTAATATTGCTGGCATTATCGAACAACGTTTATCAGAAAATTTACGCCCCGTTATTGTTTGTTCGGCTCCAAGCGGCGTGTCGAATTTATTAGAATCTTTGTTGGAAAAAGCACTGCAGGGTGATCATGAAACTATTTTCAATCAGATTCAAGCTATTTACCAAACCTTGGCTCAAGCCATGGCAGTCGATTTTTCAGATTGTTTGCAGAGTTATTTCGATCAGTTATCACGATTAGTGCAGGGCATTTCATTATTAGGTGAAGTCAGTGCGCGCACCCAAGCGCAAATTATGGCGTACGGTGAAATCATGCTGACTGCTTTAGCCGCTGCGTATTTAAATAGCGTTGGGATTTCCACCCACTGGCAAGATGCCCGTGAATTATTAGTCGCAGCGCAATCAGATGGCCACTCACATCGCGAATTTTTATCAGCATATTGTGAGCCACGTTATGATATCGATGTGAATCGTCGATTATCCGACGTTGTTGAGCCAGTCATCATCACACAAGGCTTTATCGCAAGCAATGCACAGGGTGAAACCGTGTTGCTGGGTCGAGGTGGTTCAGACACATCGGCGGCGTATCTTGCTGTATTACTCAATGCAATTCGTTGTGAAATTTGGACGGATGTGCCGGGTATTTACACGGCGAATCCACATCAAATTCCAGAGGCGCGTTTTTTGAAGCGTCTCGATTATGATGAAGCGCAAGAAATTGCCTCGATGGGCGGCAAAGTATTGCATCCCAATTGCATCGCACCGCTTAAAATACAAGGTATTCCGTTGTATGTGAAATACACGCCTCATCCACAACGAGAAGGCACATTGATTTCTTTCGAAGGCGATCGCACGAATGTACAAATCAAATCGATATTGACACGATATGGTGTGATGTTAATTTCGATTGAAACCGTGAGAATGTGGCAACAAGTAGGTTTTTTGGCAGACGTATTTCAATGCTTTAAAAAACGTGGCATTTCAATTGATTTAGTTTCCACGTCAGAGTCCAGCGTGACGGTGTCACTGGATGGCAACATTAATAATCAAAACCAGTGCAGCATCGAGCGCTTGCTAAACGATTTAAGTCAATTTGCACAAGCAAAGGTAATCGGTCCTTGTGCTTCGATAAGTTTGGTCGGTCACAATATTCGCGCCATTTTGCATCGATTGGGTTTTGCGTTTGAGGTTTTTGAGGAGCAACAAATTCATTTATTATCCCAGGCAGCCAATGATTTGAATTTAACGTTTGTGGTTGATGAAGATCAGGCACAGCGCCTCGCGCAAAAACTTCATAATCTATTGATCGAACAAACTGAAGCGAGCTATTACTTTAATCAAAGTTGGGTGCAAGAGTTTGGTGAGACTTCAAAAACAGAAGAATCTTGGTGGCAGTTGCGAAGAAATAAACTGTTAGAAGTAGCCGCTCAAGACTCGCCACTGTATGTATACGATGAAAATACGTTGACGAATTCAATTAACGCTTTAAAAGCGTGCGATGCGATCGATCAGGTGTTTTATTCAGTTAAAGCAAATCCGCATCCGCAAATCTTGCAGCATTTTTATCAATCCGGATTAAATTTTGAATGTGTTTCGTTGGAAGAAGTTAATCATGTACTGACATTGTGTCCGAACATCGATCGCCATCGCATTTTATTTACACCCAATTTTGCTCCGCGTGAAGAGTATGAAAAAGCGCTGGCCTTAAAAATCAATGTCACGTTAGATAATGTATATCCCTTGGAACATTGGCCAGATTTATTTGTCGATAGTGAGTTATTTATTCGTATCGATACCGGTGAAGGCTATGGGCATCACAAACATGTTGTCACTTGCGGCAGCGGATCGAAGTTTGGTATTCCTTTATCAAAGCTTGATCAGTTGCGTAAATTGATTAAGCAACACCGCATTAAAGTGGTAGGATTACATGCGCACTCAGGTAGTGGTATTTTGGATTCGCAAGCCTGGAAAGGCGTGTCGTTACAATTGAGCGAGCTATTGGCCGATTTTCCGGATGCAAGTATCATTGATATTGGCGGCGGTTTTGGCGTGGTCGAAAAACCCGGGCAAAAACCCTTAGATTTAGTAGCCGTGAATGCCTCTTTGCAAGCCATCAAAGCCACGCATCCTGGAATTTCCATTTGGATTGAACCGGGGCGTTTTTTAGTGGCACAAGCTGGAGTGTTGTTAGCAAGAGTCACGCAGATCAAACAAAAAGGTGACATGCAGTTTGTAGGCATTGAGACGGGTATGAATTCGTTGATTCGACCCGCATTGTATGGCGCTTATCATGAAATCGTTAATTTATCTCGTTTAGATGAACCTAAAACGCAAATGGTGAATGTCGTTGGGCCTATCTGTGAAACTGGCGATACGCTCGGTTATTCACGACTCATTCCCAAAACTCAAGAGGGCGATTTTTTGTTAATCGCGAATGTAGGCGCCTACGGACATTGCATGAGTTCGCATTATAATTTGCGAGTGCCGGCTAAAGAATATTTTTTGCATACTCTCTGGTGCAATTGAAATGAAATAGCTGCTATGGCTGTTGAACTTTTTTCGAAAAGAATAACAGCGAAATTCCAAACAAGAGCAAATTAATTCCCACGAGTAGTCCGATAAACCAGCTCGAAATGGATGGCCATTTTATCCAAATCAGAATGGACAAAATGATCGAGACAATCCCGCTCACGACCAAGAAGCCCCAGTTGTTTGAAATGGGTTTGATTTGAATACCCATGGCAATTTGCGTGATGCCTTGAAACAAAAAGAAGATGCCGAGTAACAATGTTAAAAACATCATGCCGTGAAGGGGGTATAACAGTAGTAAAATCCCGATGATGATCGCTAACAAACAGTTGATTAATGAAATCCAAAAGGATGAGGCTTTAACGCCTTTAAAGGTGCGATAGAGTTGAATGATTCCGCCAATCAAAAGGATCCACCCGATCAGCAACGTCAAGCTGAGTGTGGTGAATGCAGGAAGAAATATGGCTAATATGCCGAGAATAATGAGAACGATGCCTTCCAAGACATAGTGTTTACGATGGTGTTGTGCACTGTCCATGTGACGTCTCCTTAGTGAGTTCAACTTATTGTTACTGTAGCGGTAATTAGCATTGTAAGCAAGTTCCTGTTAACTAATTACTTTGTAGGAAGGAACGTCCATCTTTGGTTAATCTGGACTGAAGGTTAAGGAGTATCCCTTGCTTGCCCTGAGGTCGGTAATCGTTTCCGTGCTCAAACAAGCTTCCGCTCGCTTCGCTTGCTCCAGCCAACTGCGCGCGAAAACGACCACCTCCCCGGGCGCAAGGAATACAACTGTTTTAATTAAAAAGGTATCCCTTGCTTGCCCTGAGGTCGGTGATCGTTTCCGTGCTCAAACAAGCTTCCGCATCGCTTCGCTTGCTTCAGCCAACTGCGCGCGAAAACGACCACCTCCCCGGGCGCAAGGAATACAACTGTTTAATAAAAACGAGCCAGCGCAATGTATAGATAATACATGAGCATGGCGAGGCTCGTTTTTCGCGGGAAATCACCCGCAAATGACGCTCCACATCCCGAGGGCACATAGTCTTGAATTTCAATTGCTTGGCTTACGCGATTGGTGTTACTGTTTTTCGGGAATCGCCGTCCTTGGCTGCTAAGTACTTCCATGGTACTTACGCCCGCAAAACAGTAACCCCAATCTCTCTGCCGCAATTGAAATGCTGTTTGAGAGTGGATGACTCAACGTAACCTCGTCATCCCGGAAATTTTGCATAGGGAAATGCAAAATTATCCGGGATCCAAACGGTTATCAGGGATGAGAAAAAATCATGTCATTTCGAGCAACGCGAGAAATCTCAAACGTGTGGCGCTGTGCTTTGGTCACGAGACTCCTCGCTTCACTCGGAGTGACATGGTTTGGGATGACACGTGAGCGCTCCCACTTGGCAGGTTGAAAAATTAACTTTGAGGAACTCGCTGTCTGATGCGTTTCAAGAAATTCTTGAGCTTAGCCGCATAGCTGTAAGTGACAGGTACGACGACGAGTGAAAAGAAAGTTCCAAAGAATAGGCCGCCAATGATGACCGTCCCGATTTGACGTCGGCTTTCAGCGCTCGCTCCCGAGGCAAATAACAAGGGCAGCGCCCCAAAAATCATGGCGGCTGTCGTCATTAAAATCGGGCGAAGGCGAATCGAAGCGGCTTTCACCAAAGCCTCTTTCATTTCTACGCCTTCTTCTTGCAGTTTATTCGCGAACTGTGTGATGAGAATTCCGTGTTTGGAAATCAAGCCGATCAGGGTAACGAGGCCGATATCGGTATACATATTCAATGTCCCGCCGATAACTTTTAATGATAATATAGCGCCCACAATTGATAATGGCACGGCGAGCATGATGATGAAAGGATCGAGAAAACTTTCAAATTGGGCCGCTAACACGAGATAAATAAATACGAGTGCCAGTAAGAAAATAAGTCCCATGCTGTTGCTGGATTCTAATAAATTCTCAGCTTGACCCGTGAACGCGTAGTTGATATCACTCGGTAAAATGGATGGTAATTCTTTTTGTAGATAGTTTACAACCGTACCCAAATCATAGCCGGGCTTTAACTGTGCTGCAATTTGAGCCGCACGTAAGCGATTGTAATGGGGGAGTGTTTCCTGTGATAGAACAGGTGTCAACGTCACTAAATTGCTTAATGGAACTAATTCGTTGGTGGAGTTGTTCACGTAAAATTTATCGATGCTATTTAAATTATGTAACTCATTTTGTAGTGCTTGCACGTAAACATTATAGGTTTTTCCATCCATATCAAATGTGGATATATTGCTGCCGCCCATCAATGCAGCCATGGTGTCATCGATATCTTTTACGGTAACGTTGAGTTTACCCGCCAATTCGCGATTCACGGTCATATCATATTGTTGGCTGCCATAGGAAACGTTGACGTCCACTTCTTGAAATCCCGGATAAGATTTAAGCTTATTGACAATTGCGGTGGCGTCTTTTGACAGTTGTTTATAGCCTAGTGAACCCACCAAATAGAATTCGAGCTGATGCTGCATGCTGCCACCGAAAGAAGGTGCAAATGCAGAGACATATAAACCTGGAAGTTGTGCAATTTTCGTGTTGATCGAATTGGCGATTTGTTGGGCGCTTTGAGTGCGCTGATTATATGGTTTTAGCGTCGCAAAAGCTGCATTGAATGACTGTGCGTCAGTATCAGCGATATAAACGAATGATGCTACATTGGGATTACCTACGATGATACTTGATGCCTGTTCCAACTGATCACCTAAAAATTTAATGCTGGCGTTAGGAGGTGCTGAATTTGAACCCGCGACGATTAAGCCCATATCTTCGGGAGGCATGAAGTCCATGGGTATGTGTTTGAAAAGAAAAAAGCCACCAACCGCAATTAATACAGCGGCAAGCACGATCAATATCCGCATTTTTAAAATATGAATTAAGACATTTCCATAACCCTTGGCCATGCGATCATAGAATTGTTCGACAAAATGTCCGTAGCCTTTTGCTTCGCGAACATTGCCTTTCAGAAAGCGCGAACACATCATTGGAGATAACGTGAGTGCCACAAAACCCGAAATTAATACGGCACCAGCGAGCGTAAACGAAAAGGAGCGAAATATATTGGCTGCTTGATTGTGCATTAATCCAATTGGCGCATAAACTGCGGCCAAAGTAATAGTCATCGCAATGACTGGAAATGTAATTTCTTTGGAACCCTTAATGGCAGCCACGAGTGGTTTTTCGCCATTTTCAATGTGACGATAAATATTTTCGAGCATCACAATTGCATCGTCCACCACCAAACCAATCGACAACACTAAGGCTAATAAGGTAATGACGTTAATAGTAAAGCCGAGTAGATACATTAAACCGAAGGTTGCGATGACACACACGGGTATGGTGGCAATGGGAATAATAACGGTGCGCAGTTGTCCCAAGAAAATAAAAATAACAGCAATCACACAAAGAATGGCAATAGCGATAGCGACATAAACCTCATGAACGCTTGCATTCATAAACACAGAAATATCGAACGAATGCACAATTTTCATGCCCGCGGGTAAATCGGGTTGTATGCTTTTAAGGAAATCATTGACCTGTTTTGCAGCATCCATCGGATTGGCATCCGTGGCATTGTTGATGCTGAGTAGCACACCGCGTTGGCCATTCAACTTAACGATGCTTTCCTCGCTGCTATCGTTACCGAGTTTTGCATAGCCAATGTCTTTAATACGGATGATGTTACCGTTATCATTTTTTACAATGATGTTGTTAAACTGTGATGCGGTTGTTAGTTTGGTAACGGCGGTAATTGGATAGTTGATCGTGTTGCCTTTCAGCTCACCTGCTGGTAATTCGAGATTGCTATTTTGAATGGCTGCAATGACTTGGTTAATACTCAAGCCTCGCGCGGCTATTTTTTGAGGGTCAATCCAAATGCGCATGGCATATTGATCTGCCCCAACTTCTTGAACGTTTGCGATACCGGGAATTTGTTCCATTTTATCGACTACATATCTGTCTAGGTAATCTCGAGTTGCATCGACATCACCGTGGGGGACGGTGAAACCGACATCCATCATTTCCATGTTACCCCAACCGACTTGTACCATCGGTGCATCGATGTTATTGGGTAATTGTGATCGCGCTTGGTCTACCTTGTCGCGGATTTGATTCGCAACTTCTTCGACATTGGTGCCATATTTAACCGAAATCTTAACGAGACTCGAGCCTTGATAACTGTCTGATTGAATTGTATCGATGCCTTGTATGCCACTCACAGCTTTTTCTAAAGGTGTGGTAATACTCGATTCGACTAATTTTGTACTCGCGCCTGGATAACTGGTGGTGATGTTAATCGTGTCCTGTTCGAATTTCGGGAAAAAGCGCGTATCAAGATAATTAAACCCCATGACGCCAACGACGACTAAGATGAGACTTAACACGATGGCGAGAACAGGGCGTTTAATACATATTTCTGAAAGGTTCATGCGTGTTTAAACCCTTTTGGGTTGTGCAACTTTAACTTTACTACCGTCTTTTAGTAAGAGTTGACCCTTGGTAATGATTCGATCCTGAGCATTAAGGCCTTCCATAATTTGAACTTTTCCATTAATGCGTTCGCCAATTTTAACGGGCACGGAAACGGCTTTATTATTTTTTACCACAAATACACGATGACCACTAAGATCTGCATTCACACTATCTTCAGGCACCAAAATGGCATTTTTTTCTGTGCCTAGCGTTTGTGTAACATTAACAAACTGTCCGGGTTTCAATTCGTTGTCACTGTTATCCAAGATGGCTTGTACCTGAATCGTTTGTGAATCGGGATCAACGCTAGGAGCGATGAATGAAACTTTCGCAGGTAATGTGACGCCGGGTAAGAAGTCTGCTGTGATCATTACGGACTGGCCCACCTTTAGTTTTGGTGCATAAAAGCTTGGCAATGAATAAACGACTTTTAAATGTTGTTGATCGACTAGGCTAACGAGTTTTTGTCCAGCGGTGACATAATCGCCTAGACTAAATGATTTAGCGCCGAGATAGCCTGTAAAAGGTGCTGTTAAGCTCATATCACTCAATAATGTTTGATTTGTTTTGACGAGTGCTTGGTTTTTTTCGTTGGTGACTTTGTCTTGATAGACGACCGTTTGAAGAATCAGCCCCTTTTTATACGCTTTCACATCTCGATCGTATCGTAATTGACTCATCTTTGCCTCGGCTTTCGCAGAAGCGAGATCATCGATTTCTTTGCTCGAATCTAATTTAATTAAAAGGGTGCCCTTTTTAACAAATTGACCGTCTTTAAATAATATTGCTGTAACATATCCTGCCGCTTTTGGGCTAATGTTTGTTGACTGATTCGCGGCGAGATTACCCGTTGCCGTCGCAATAACGGGGATATTGGTTACTTCAACGGGACTGATTTGGACCACTGTGGCCAGTTCGTGTGTTACTGGCTTGATCTGTTTGTGCGAAAAAACTAAAACGATGACCGCAACACACGCGACAGCAGTGATGCCAGTTAATATTATTTTACTACGCTTTTTCATGAGTTATTTTGCAACACCAAAAATAATTGTCCAGTGCCGCGAGAAACTTTCAAAAGCATTTGATCCGGTTTACTTTCGGCAACATTGATTAGTTCATTCACTGTTGGGACTGGTGTTCCATTCGCACTTAAAATAACGTCTCCTGGAATTAAACCAGCCATCGCACCGTTACTCGTATCAGAGACGCTGATCACTAAAACCCCTTTGATAATCGTGCCATCTGCTTCGAGGTCACTGAATTTTTGCAAGCGCATGCCGCCAAGAAATGGCAGTTCACGTTGCATTTGAATGGTTTTAGGATTGCCAACAGTCGCAGTTAACATCTTTTCTTGATGATCACGCAAGACAGTGATTTTGATAGCCGTTCCTGGCGCAATGATGCCGAGCATGTTGCGTAATTGTTCTGAATTACGGATGGAACTCTCGTTGACGGATTCAATCACATCTTCAGCTTGTAAGCCGGCCTTTTCTGCAGGACTATTGGGAATAATTTGCGTTACCATTGCACCGCGATCGTGTTTGAGATGCAGTGCATCCGCTAGTTCGGGTGTAATGTTTTGCGTTAAAACGCCTAACATCCCTCGTTTCACTTTGCCATATTTAATTAATTGATTAGCAACGCTTACAGCCATATCGCTGGGAATCGCAAAGCCAATGCCGATACTGCCAGCATTTGGCGTTACAATGGCGGTGTTAATACCAATAAGTTTTCCTTCCATGTCAATTAAAGCGCCACCTGAATTACCTGGGTTAATCGGTGCATCAGTTTGAATAAAATTTTGGAAACCTTCAATCGGCGGGCTCGATCGATTTAATGCACTGATCACACCTGATGTCACGGTTTGTGTTAATCCAAACGGACTGCCGACGGCCACCACAAAATCACCGACCTTTAATTGACTCGAATTGCCAACAGGCATTTGTTGTAGGTGCGTTGCTTTAATTTGGATGACGGCAATATCATAACCCTCATCTTCACCAATTAATTTTGCACGATAACGGCGGCCATCTTTTAAAGTGACGACCATGATTCTTTGATCTTTTACGACGTGCGCATTCGTGATGATGTAACCTTTTTTTGCGTTGAAGATTATACCGGAGCCAACGCCAATCATTTTGGAGGGTTGTCTCGGCTTGCCTTGTTTGTTTTGATCTAATAAATATTGTTGTTGCGGCAATTCTTTTTCAACCAGAATGTTAACCACGGAAGGTGTTACTTTGCTGAGCATTGGTGCCAAACTGGGTACGGCTTTGCCATCGACAGAAGTAGGTAGGTGTGCATAACCTACAACCGGAATGATCATGATGGCGAGAATAGCGAGGGTGAGGTGAAATAACTTTTTCATGCGCTAAAGACCCTTTGGTGGTTGCTTTAAAAATGAATAGTGTACCGGTTTACTAGGATTCTATCCATATCAGCGTTGCCATCCGGCCTGTCAAACCTTGCGCACGACGGTAGGAGAAGAAGCGCTGGCTATCGCGATAAGTGCAGAAATTTCCGCCTGTTACGTGCTTGATCCCATGGCGAGCGAGGTTGATGCGTGCTAATTCGTATAAATTCCCATACCAAGATTGGTTTCGCTGATGAAAAGCGGACTCATTGTTTTTATCACGACTGATATAGGAAGCTCTAATTTCTTCATTAATTTCAAAGGAATCAGGACCAATGGCGGGCCCAAGCCACGCTAAAACATTCTCAGGTGGGGTGTTCAGAGATTCAATCGCGGCATCGATCACGCCCGCGAGTAGACCTTGCCAGCCGGCATGAACTGCGGCGACCTCTTTTCCATTCACATCACATAATAGAAGCGGAAGACAGTCTGCGGTTAATACTGTACAAACACGATTGGGTTTGCGGGTCAACGCAGCATCGGCTTCGGGTTCGGCTCCTGAATAACTGTCAAGCGTCACGACCGTTGTGCCGTGGACTTGTTTTAGCCAAATCGGCTCATGGGGTAATGTTAATTCTCTGACTAATTGTTGGCGGTTTTGTGATACTGCTTCAGGGTCGTCTTCCACGTGTGTAGCTAAGTTGAAGCTATCAAAAGGTGCTTTACTGTGACCATTTACACGGGTGGACGTATAGGCTTTGATAGTTGGGGGTGCTGGCCAGTCGGGGTTAATATAATTCGGCTTTTGGTTCATGAGGTTCTTCTCGCAGTAGTGTTAATAAATGAGCCATATCTTTAGGCAGCGGTGCTTCCCAAGTCATTTCTTTCCCCGTGTTTGGGTGGGTTAGGGTAAGCTTTGCAGCGTGTAGTGCTTGGCGCTTAAAATTTTGTAATGCTTCTTTTAAGGGTTCGGATAGTTTGGCCGGAATTCCTTTTCTGCCATAAAGGGGATCACCGACTAACGGATAGTGGATGTGAGCCATATGAACCCGAATTTGGTGGGTACGGCCTGTCTCCAGCATAACTCGGATATAGGTGTGTGCACGAAATCGCTCTTTGACGCGATAATGTGTGATCGACTTTCGACCCTCGGTGACAACGGCCATTTTCGTGCGATGCGTGGGATGGCGTCCGATGTCGGTCTCAATGGTGCCGCCCGCGACCATCACGCCGTTCACAATTGCTTCGTATTCGCGCTTGATAGCTCTTTCACTCATCTGCTTGATTAATACATGGTGGGATTCCAGGCTGCGAGCGATGACGAGTAGGCCGGTGGTGTCTTTATCCAGCCGGTGGATAATCCCACTGCGAGGCACGGTGGCGAGTTCTGGTGCATGATGCAATAGCGCATTTGCTAAAGTGTTGTTTCTGACGCCAGCGCCAGGGTGAACGACCATTCCGGCAAGTTTGTTAATGATGATGAGTGCTTCATCTTCATAAATGATATTTAACGATAGCGGCTGGGCTTCCCATCGTTCATCGGCTTTTAAGTGAGCGATGATTTTAATTTTTTGATCTGTAAAAACTTTTTCACGCGGTAGCGTTTGAATTTGGTCATCAACTTCAACAGCGCCTGCCCGAATCCAAGTTTGTAATTGAGCGCGTGAGTATTGTGGAAACAATTTAGCCAATGCTTGATCGAGTCGGCGCCCTTCGAGTTCTAGGGATATTACACCCTCTAATTGTATTTTGTTGTTCTTCATTCAAAGTATTATATTCAGTTCTGAGTTCAGTTGCTCTATAATGGCATCTATTTTTATAGGTGAGGGACTCATGAAAAAAATCGCACTAATTTTTATTTTGATTGCACTGATTGCGGGTTGTTCCAAAAAGAATCAAGATCCCTACAAGTCATTCCGACACCAAACTTCAACGGCTATTTTCAACGGCGGTGAAAGAGCGTTGGCGAATGGGGATTATAGTCAAGCTGTTAAACAGTTTGAAGCCTTGGATGCTATTTATCCATTTGGTCCTTATGCGGAGCAAGGGCAGTTAGATATCATTTATGCTTATTATAAAAACAATGATGATCCTTCTGCGCTAGCGGCGGCGGATCGTTATATTCGATTATATCCGCGTGGCGGTAATGTAGATTATGCCTATTATATGCGTGGCATCGTTGGGTTTACGTTGGGGTTATCGTGGTTGCAAAAAATGGTAGGCACCGATCCTGCGCCGCGTGATGTGAGTACGTTGCAACAATCGTTTTCTTCATTTGCAACGGTTGTGCGATTATTTCCGCACAGTCAATATGCACCTGATTCAGTATTGCGTATGGCTTACATTCGCAATTTATTCGCGCGTCGGGAAATTGAAATTGCTAGTTTTTATATGCAGAAAAAAGCCTATGTGGCCGCAGCTAACCGTGCGAGTTATATTGTTCAGCATTTCGAGGGCTCACCAGAAGTGGTTAAGGCGCTTGCTATTATGGTCAAAGCCTATCGGTCGATGGGATTGAATAAGATGGCTGATTCCACTTACGCCATTTTACGAGCGAGTTATCCCAATTCACCGGAAGTAGCTAGATTAAGACGGGCATGAATTAATTAAATTGCTTGATGGATGGAAAGGGGTGTTCGTTCGTAAATCTGAAAGCACGAAGCACAGCGACCAAACGGTGGGTGGGCTCGGTGGTCACATTCTTCGGCGTGTTATTCATATCGCGATTGTTGCTGTTCCTCTTCTTTATTACGCTTACGCTGAACCTGTTGCGCGCTTTTTTCATTTAACACCAAAATTATCGCTGCTGGTTATTTTTGGTGTGAACATCATTGTTGAGGCCATTCGTCTCATGTTCGGTTGGACCTTTGTGGGCCATCGTCGACATGAAGAAAAAGTGATTTCATCATTTGCATGGGGGATTTTTAGTATTTGTTTGGTGTTGATCTTAGCACCTGATCGCAGTTTCGCCATTCCCATTATTTGGTCATGCGCCATCGGTGACCCCATTTTAGGTGAGTTGCGCAAAACAAAACTGAGTCGAACGTGGGTTGCATTTATTGGGGTGATTGTGATCGCAGGTATTTGGTGGATTTGCACTGCGTGGTTGGGAACCCCGTGGCGACTAGGACTCTTGATGGGTCCGTTGATAGTGGGTTTGGAATGGCCCAATATCAAATGGATCGATGACAATGCACTGATGCAGCTAATTCCATTACTTATTATACTATTGTTATACGGGTAAGAATCGCTATACTGATTTATGAAGGATGGACCCTGGAGGACTTAGATTGTGGTGGTATTTGGCTGGATCGTACTTTTCCTAGCAGTTGCTATTATTCTCGCCTTTAATCGTGCTTCTATTATTGTTAGCTCAATTGCGTTTGCCATTTTATTGGTGCTCGTTTCAGTGTTCAGTCATGCCAGTGCTGCTACTCTTATAATTTTATGGATAATCTGGGCGATTCTCGCCAGTATTTTTAATATAAGACCTGTACGTCGCCATTTATTCTCTGCCCGGTTAATAAAAATATATCGCACACTCATGCCACCGATGTCCATTAGGGAGCGGGAAGCCTTAGCCGCTGGCACGGTGGGTTGGGAAGGTGAAATGTTTAGCGGCATGCCGGACTGGAACAAATTACGGAAAATTCCAAAAGCAAAATTAACCGAAGCAGAGCAAGCTTTTTTAGACGGTCCCGTTGAAGAATTATGCGCCATGATTAACAATTGGAATATTAATCAGCGTACCTTTGAAGTGCCAAAAGAAATTTGGGTGCATCTTCGAAAGCACGGTTTTTTTGGATTAATCATACCAAAAGAATATGGTGGGAAAGCATTTTCAGCTTTAGGGCACGCACAAGTCATTGCGAAAGTAGCGAGTGTGAGTGTTGCGGTTGCCACTGTTGTCAGCGTGCCAAATTCATTGGGCCCCGCCGAATTATTATTGCACTACGGAACAGAAGAACAAAAAAATTATTATTTGCCGCGTTTGGCAAGTGGCGAGGATATTCCCTGTTTTGCGCTCACGAGTCCGGTCGCTGGTTCTGATGCAAGTTCTATTGTTGATTATGGTGTGGTGTGTCGAGAAACGATCGATGGTAAAGATACATTAGGCATCCGTCTTAATTGGAATAAACGCTATATTACCTTATCGCCCGTGGCCACAATAATTGGTTTGGCTTTTAAAATGTATGATCCTGAGCATTTGCTCGGTGATAAAGAGAATATCGGTATTACGTGCGCATTAATTCCAGCATCAACATCGGGGGTTGTTACGGGTCGTCGTCATTTCCCATTATGCTGTGCCTTTCCAAATGGTCCTACGCAAGGCAAAGATGTGTTTGTGCCATTTGACTCGATTATTGGTGGCCCGAAGATGGCGGGACACGGTTGGCGGATGTTGATGGAATCGTTGGCAGCAGGGCGCAGTATTTCATTGCCTTCGATGGCGGTGGGAGGCTCAAAGCGAATGATTTTTGCAGCGGGTGCTTATGCGCGCATTCGTGAGCAATTTAATATTTATATTGGCGCATTTGGTGGTGTGCAAGAGGCTCTAGGTCGAATCGGTGCTCATACATTTTTAATGGACGCAACGCGTTTATTTACTATTGCTGCGCTAGACCGCGGCGAACAACCGGCGGTAGCCTCAGCAATCAGTAAATGTCATGTCACTAATATGAGTCGTTCTGTAGTAAATGATGCGATGGATATCCATGGTGGCAAGGGTATTTGCATGGGGCCCAATAATTATTTGGCGCAAACATATATTGAAAGTCCAATTAGTATTACAGTGGAGGGCGCTAATATATTAACGCGATCGATGATTATATTTGGGCAAGGAGCCATTCGTTGTCATCCTTATGTTTTGAAAGAAATGCAGGCGGTGCAAGATGAAGATCAAAGAGCGGGTTTAATTAAGTTTGATCGTGCGCTGTTTTCGCATGTCGGCTTTATTATCAGCAATCAAGTGCGTGCGTTTTTTCTAGCGTTAACCTGCGGCCGTTTGGCTTGCGCACCAAAGGGTGAGTTGAAACGTTATTACCAAGAATTATCGCGTTATTGTGCTGCTTTTGCTTTGGTTGCTGATGTGGCGATGTTGACGATGGGTGGGACATTAAAACGCAAAGAAAAACTTTCTGCACGATTGGGTGATTTGTTAAGCTTGCTCTATATGGGTTCTGCATCGATAAAATATTACGAATTACTGGAAGAGAAAGAAGGATTGCCGTTTGTTCGATGGGTGTGCGAGGAAATTTTGTATCGTCTACAAACTCAGTTAAATGGATTTTTAACCAATATGCCCAATCGTTGGTTGTCATGGATTTTACGCTTGATTGTGTTTCCATTAGGTCGTCGCGCAAAGCCTCCTAGCGATGATTTAAGTAGTGAGGTTGCAAAATATTTATTATATCCGAGTCGGATTCGAGCGCGATTATCGAATCATGCCTACGTGAGTGATACAGCGAACAACCCCATCGGATCTATTGCATCTGTGTTAGAGAAAGTCATCGCGGTAGAACCCTTAGAGAAAAAATTGCATCAAGCCATTAAGCAACATGTGATTAAGGGTAAAAATTATGAGGAAAAAGTAGCTAATGGTGTCACAGCGAACGTAATTACCGCAAGTGAAGGGAAACAATTGCTCGATGCGTTTAATGCGCGAATGAGTATTATTAACGTTGATGATTTTGCCCCAGAAGAGTTAGTATCGAGATTTTCCGAAAAAACTGAAGGTTAATTCATGGAAAAAGTTTGGTTAAAAAGTTATCCCCCGGGCGTGCCTGAAACGCTGAACGTGGATACCTACAATTCGCTTGTAGAAGCATTTTTAGAGCATTGTGAGCAATTTTCTAAACGACATGCTTTTAATAATTTTAATGTAAAAATGTCGTATCATAAACTTGAAGTAATGACGCGTCATTTTGCTGCATTTTTACAAAAAGAATTAAAGATGAAAAAATCTGAGCGTTTTGCCATTATGATGCCAAACCTCTTTCAATTTCCTATTGCATTGTTTGGTGCGTTGCGTGCGGGTTTGATTATCGTCAATGTAAATCCTTTATATACTGCACGAGAATTGGCATACCAGCTTAAAGATTCCGGTGCGACGGGAATTATTGTCTTAGAAAATTTTGCCTATGAGCTTGCAAAAGCCTTGCCTCACACAGATATCAAGCACGTCATTATCGCGAAAATGGGTGACTGCTTAGGGTTAATCAAGGGAGCGTTCGCAAATTTCGTTGTGAAGCGTGTGAAAAAAATGGTACCAGGTTGGCATATTCCCCATGCCATTATGTTTAAAGACGTGATGAAACAAGGACATCATTTGCAATTGGGTGAAATCAATATTCAAGCTGAGGACCCTGCTTTTTTACAATATACGGGTGGCACAACGGGTTTAGCTAAGGGCGCTGTTCTGAGACACCGAAATTTGCTTGCGAATGTCGCTCAGTGTTTGGCCTGGGTTAAATCGGGATTAACTCTTGGCAATGAAGTTATATTGGCACCCTTGCCACTTTACCATATTTTTTCGTTAACGGTTTGTTGCTTTTGTTTTATGGCATTGGGTTCGGAATGCTTATTAATTACAAATCCACGCGATTTAAAAGGGTTTATCAAAATAATTTGTAAAAAGCCACCTACTATATTTGTGGGGTTAAATACACTATTCAACGGATTGCTACATCATCCGAATTTTTCCAAGGCCGATTTTTCACGCTTAAAATTAGTTATCGGCGGTGGCATGGCAATACAAAAATCAGTGGCCGAGGCCTGGCAGAAAGCAACGGGCAAGGTTGTGATTGAAGGCTATGGTTTAACAGAGGCAAGTCCGGTTGTTTCAATAAATCCCTTAGATATGAAGCATTATAACGGTAGTATTGGTTTACCTGTGCCCGAAACCGATGTGACAATTCGTGACGATGAAGGGAATGATTTACCGATAGGAAAAGCGGGTGAATTATGCGTGAAGGGTCCGCAAGTCATGAAAGGTTATTGGCATCGTGATGATGAAACAGCATTAGTGCTCGATAAAAATGGTTGGTTGCGAACGGGTGATATCGCTAAGATGGATGATCGCGGTTTTCTTTTTATTCTTGATCGCAAGAAAGATATGATTTTAGTTTCTGGTTTTAATGTTTATCCTAATGAGGTTGAAGAAGTGATTGTATCGCATCCCGGGGTACAAGAAGCCGCTGTTGTGGGTGTGCCGAGCGAAAAATCCGGTGAAGCCGTAAAGGCTTTCGTAGTGAAAAAAAATAAAAACAATGCCCTCACTGAAAAAGAAATCATGGATTTTTGTCGGGAACGATTGACCGGTTACAAAGTGCCAAAACAGATCGAGTTCTGCCAGCATTTACCAAAATCAAATGTGGGTAAAGTCATGCGGCGCACGCTTCGTGATGGTGAAAGCCATGTCTTTGAATGAATAGCTCCTCTTGTAATTATTTTGAAAAGTATAAAACGCTTTATTGGTTTCAATTGCCTGGTGTGCGAGATTGGGCATCTTTGTTTTTCGGGAGTCGCCATCCTTGGCTGCTAAGTACCTCCATTGTACTTGCGCCCGTAAAACAGTAACCCCAACTTCTCTGCCGCAATTGAAATGCTATTCGATCGATGCGCGCCATGGAGAGCGAAGCGAAGGCGCGTATTCCGCGGTAGGCTCGGATTTTTTGCCGAGCGTAAGCGACTGCAAAAAATCTTTACGAGCCGTCAAGTCATTTGAGAGCCCGTGCGTAGTCGAGCCGTGAGGTCGCGGAGCGCGGGCGACGAGGACGTCCGCGGCTATTTAAGTTGTCGCGTATTGCGAGTCGATTATTGACAGGGATGGCAATAATCTATCACGAGCATCGCGACACGCTTGTCGCTCAAAGCAGTAACTTCCCGCACAACTGACGCTCCGAAGTACCGTTAGTTTGCGTTATAGATATATTCTTTACCGGGAAGTTTTACTCCATACTTATTATTTTCTGCGTTAGTACGGACAGACCCAGACAAGTGTTTGCGAATGTGAGAGCAACTTCCAGAACCCGTATAATATAAGCGTTTCGAGTTTCCTAAGTTAAATTCAGGGTTAGTGCTGGATTTGCATTCGTTGATATAAATAGCACCAGTGCACCCACTCATGTCGTCACATTCAGTTTTTGCAACTAAGCTACAAGAGTCATATCTGACTGACTTGTAGACCGTCCCTGTGTAGTGAGTTTTAATATAGTTATTCAGCGAGTTTTTAATTGCATTTGCAGTATCAGTTGCTGCCTGGCTGTTGCTATAGTCACAGGCAAAGCTTGTTGTAGTGAATAGAAGAATGCAGGCAGAGAGGGGGAAAAAGAGTAAACTACGTAAATACATACTAAAGCACTCCTAATGTTAAGTAGAGCTCCAATTTTAACACACCTGTATTGGTACTACCAATTAAGTTATTTGCTCCTACAAGCAGGAGGGTGATTGAAAGTCCCGCCTGGCGCCCGATAGAATGCTATTGTAAGGCCTCAAGATCTCTGAAATAATCCAGTGCTTCGGGGTTGGCGAGCGCTTCTTTGTTTTTGATAGGTTGATTGTGGATTATTTCCTTCACGGCGAGTTCGACAATTTTACCGCTAATGGTGCGTGGCAAATCTGGCACCTGAATTATTTTAGCGGGGACATGATGTGGAGAGGTATTTTTGCGGATGAGGTCTTTAATAGTTTTAATTATCATGTCGTTTAATTTTAATCCAGATTTCAAGACAACAAATAAAATAATGCGTTCGCTATTTTCCCATTGTTGAGCAATGGCTAAGCCTTCAATGACTTCGGGAATTTTTTCGAGTTGTTGATAAATTTCGGCTGTGCCAATACGGATTCCACCGGGGTTTAAAGTTGTATCGGAGCGACCATAAATAATCATGCCGCCGTGTTTTGTTATTTCAGCGTAATCACCGTGCGCCCAAATTCCAGGGTATTTATCGAAATAGGCATGTTGGTATTTTTCACCGTTAGGGTCATTCCAAAAATAAATCGGCATCGATGGAAATGGTGCGGTGCAGACTAGCTCACCTTTTTCACCGATAACAGGCTTGCCTTCATCATTAAAAATTTTTACAGCCATGCCTAGGCCAATGCATTGTAGTTCACCACGGTATACAGGCAACATCGGATTGCCAAGTGCGAAACATGAAATAATATCGCTTCCCCCTGAAATAGAGGATAAACAAACATCACGTTTTATTTTTGTATAGACGTAGTCGAAACTCTCTGGAGTTAGAGGTGATGCTGTTGTCAGAATGCTACGGAGTTGGGATAGAGCATGTGTTTTTATGGGTTCTAAGTTTTGTTTAGCGGAGAGTTCGATGAGTTTTGCGCCTACTCCAAAAATATTAATATTAGCTTTATCGATTAAATCGTATAATGCTGTGGGCTTGGGATAAAAGGGCGCACCTTCATATAAAACAATTGTGGCGCCTACAGCAAGGCTGCTAACGAGCCAGTTCCACATCATCCAGCCGCAGGTTGTATTGAAAAATATGCGGTCTTTGGAATTTAAATTTGTATGTAATATTAATTCTTTTAAATGCTGAAGGAGTGTTCTGCCTGCACCATGAACCATGCACTTGGGTTTACCTGTTGTGCCTGAGGAATACATAATATAACCCGGGTGGTCGAAGGGTAATTGTTCAAAAGAAAAATTATTTGTACTTTGATTTAGGCAGTCAGAATAAAGTTGTGTATTTTTGAGTGAACTTATATCGGGAGTTTTATTAAGATATGGCACAACAATGGTTTGTTTTAGCGTGGGTAATGTTTCCTGAAGATTTTTAATTTTTTCGATATGATGAAAAGCCTTGCCTTTATAGGTGTGGCCATCGACGGCGAATAAAATGGTGGGTTCTATTTGGCCGAATCGATCTAATAAACCTTGCAAGCCAAAATCCGATGAACACGAAGACCATACGGCGCCGATGCTTGTAGCTGCTAACATGGCAATGACTGTTTCGGGCAGGTTCGGCAAAAAACCGGCGATGCGATCACCCGACTTTACGCCTAATGAGCGCAAGTGGTTGGATAGTGCGGTGACTTCTGAAAATAATTGATTGTAAGTTAGCGTACGATAATCGCCACGCTCGGATGCGAAAATAATAGCGAGATGTTCATCGCGGCGACGCAATAAATTTTCAGCAAAATTAAGTTTTGCGCCAGTGAACCACTGGGTGTGTTGCATTTTATTGCTTGGCACCTTAATCCCATCGGGAGGCTGTGAAGTGATCAGTTTGCAAAAATCTGCAATCGATGCCCAAAATAAGGAGGGATAATCAATCGACCATTGATATAACCGTGAGTAACTTCCAATTTGTTGATGGTGATGTAAATTTACATATTGAATAAACGCAGCCATACTACTTTGGCTACTAGCTTCACTGGAAGGTTCCCAAACAATCGCTGACATAATAGCGATTGTGCCACATTTGCACTAATTTTTTCAACTTATTGATATTTTGGAAAGAAGCAAAGAAAGTTAGTGCAAATGCGGTACACACTAACTTTGAAAACCTCTTTTTAAATTATTGTATCTAAACAAGTGGAATGCTAAGGTTAATTTAGGATGACAGCACTACTTTGGTTTCGCAATGATCTGCGTTTATCGGATAATCCCGCATTATCGGCAGCGGCTGATGCCACTCATAATTTAATTCCTGTCTATATTTTTGACAACTCTGTATCGCGTTCGCTGGGTGCGGCACAGCAGTGGTGGCTATACCACAGCTTAACTGCTTTGAGGGATGCATTGAAACGAAAGGGTGTAACGCTCGTTTTAAAAAAAGGGAATTCAAAAAAAATTCTCGTTGAACTTGCTAAGAAATATAAGGCTGAAGCTGTCTATTGGAATCGCTCTTATGATCCTTTGCTGATGAAACGTGATGCGGATATCGAAAAACATTTTGTCCGGCATGATATCAATGTGCATACCTTTAACGGTAGTTTGCTCACTGAGCCGGCGGATGTTAAAAATAAATCAGGTGAGTATTTTAAGGTCTATACACCTTATTGGCGAAGTGTTCTTGAAGTAATAGGGGATGTAAAACCATTGCCGGCCCCGCGTAAATTGGTGCAGCAATCGAAGGTGACGTCTGATCGCATTGAGTCATGGAGGCTATTGCCCAAAAATCCTGATTGGAGTAAAGGATTTAAAATTTGGAAAGTAGGTGAGAGGGCTGCTAAGCAAGTGTTGAAGCGTTTTGTAAAGAGTGGGTTAAAAAATTACGATAAAAATCGTGATCGACCTGATTTGTTGGGTACTTCGCATTTATCGCCGTATTTACATTTTGGTGAAATTAGTATTTGGCAGGTGTGGGATGCAACTAAGCAAAATAAGGCTTTTTTACGTCAATTGATTTGGCGTGAATTTTGTCAGTATGTATTATTTCATTTTCCGCAACTTGGAGATAGAAATTATAAAAAAGAATTTAATGCCTTAAAATGGAAAAAAAGCCAGAAAAAAATATATGCTTGGCAAAAAGGATTAACGGGTTATCCGATTGTTGACGCGGGGATGCGAGAGCTTTGGGCAACGGGTTATATGCATAATCGCGTGCGAATGATTGTGGCGTCTTTTTTAACGAAAGATTTATTGATTGACTGGCGTGAAGGAGAGAGATGGTTTTGGGATACTTTGTTAGACGCAGATTCTGCAAATAATGCGTTCGGTTGGCAATGGGTCGCAGGTACGGGCCTTGATGCGGCACCTTATTTTCGTGTGTTTAATCCTACTTTACAGGGTAAAAAATTCGATCCTAATGGTGAATATGTGCTGCAATGGGTGCCGGAGCTGGCTAAATTGCCGAAGAAATATATTCATGAGCCATCTAATGCGCCCAAGGAAATATTAAAAAAATCCGCTGTGCAGCTAGGTGAAAATTACCCGCTACCAATAGTAGATCACAAAAAAGCCCGCATTGCTGCTTTGGGTTACTTTAAAAAGTTAAAATGATGGGTGGGAATGATGGGTGTCACATTTGCATTAACTTTTTCAACATTTTGATTTTTTGAGAAAAAACAAAGAAAGTTAGTGTAAATACGGTACGAGTGCATTAACTTTTGCAACTAACTTAATATAAAAAATAAGTATGAACCCGGTACGCACTTATTGAGGAGTGTTTATGCTTTCATATCAATAAAATAGGGAAGTTAGTGCAAATACGGCACCCCGAGTGAGCCCCGTATTTTATACGGTGTTTGTGCCCATCTGATCCGTATAATCTAGCTTGATGAAAAAGCCGAAGCCACTCTTTATTATTTCCCTATTAGCAATATTTCCGTTGCCGCAGCTTGCCATCGATTTGTACTTGCCATCTTTGCCTGTCATGTTGCTATCAATGCATACTTCTAGCCTTCTGTTACAGTTAACTTTAACTGTATACATATTTTTTTTGGGCCTTTCACAACTTATCTATGGGCCACTTTCAGATCAATTTGGACGTAAACCTATTTTACTTATGGGGGTATTAATTTTTTCAGTGGGTAGTTTAAGTGCTGCTTTTTCAATTTCAATTTATACACTATTAATTTCTAGAGCGATACAGGGGCTTGGTATGGGATGTGGATTTACTATCGGTAGCGCTATAATAGTAGAAAGTTTCTCAGGAAAAGAATTGATTAAAATGACAACCTATTCTTCTATGGTGTATTCATTATCACCTATTTTGGCTCCAGTATTTGGTGGATATATACAACACTATCTAGGTTGGCAAGCAAATTTTTTGATCATGTCAGTGTTAGCAATAACTCTATTATTAGCCATCTATGTATTCGTGCCAGAAACAAACAGACATTTAAAATCTACTGCTTTAAACAGAAAAAATCTAATAAATACCTATGCTCATATGATTAAAAGTATAGTATTTCTAGGGTATATAGGGATATTAACTTTAATTTTTGGAATTATGGTTACTTTTAACGTGGTCGGTCCTTTTCTGATGCAAAATAAATTTAATATATCAGCGTTAATCTACGGAAAATTTCTTTTTCTAGTAGGCGGCTCTTATTTTTTAGGAACAGTATTTAGTAGCCAGTTGACCTTTCCCCCAAACTTAACACCATGACATGGATGAGATTTCCAATTATTCTACGACCGAGGAGATCTCAACATGAAAAAACGTTATATTGGACTTTGGATAAATTTATAAAAATAATTAAAAATTGCTTGACATAGAAACCGAAAAAAAATTTTACGTTGTAAACAACGTTTGTTCGAAAAAATAAAATAAGGAACAAACGATGTTAGCGACAGAAAAACTAAAACAATTCCGTACATTCCTCTACAACATCTTCCCCGCGCGACGCGATGCCAATATGAATTTACTCGATGCCCTTTCAAGCCATGGCCATCGCTGCAAAACACCCATAGAATTATGTGAATCGCCATACTTTGAACGTGAATACAGTAGTATTACCGATGCGATTAGCGATGGTTTGTCGGTAGCAAATTGTTGGGATAGCATGATGAAAATACAATATGAACATGTGAGTCATAGCGATGACCGTGTGATCATTATTGCGGATACGACACCACAGTCGCGTCAAAGTGCACACTGTGTTGAAGATCGCCATGTGGTTTACAGCCCTAATCCAGCACCGGGTAACAAACCGATTACCATTGGACATGAATATTCAACGGTATCACTATTGCCCAATGATGGTGCAGCTCAAGAAAAGCATTGGTTAGTTCCACTGGATACGAGGCGCGTTAAAAGCGATGAAAAAGGCAATGTAGTTGGGATGCAGCAAATTAACCGTTGTATTGCAGACTTAGCGCTTACTCATAAATTGGTGGTTAGCGTGGCTGATTCAAAATATGGTACAGAAGCTTGCCGTAAACTGGTTAGCGAAAATCCCAATTGGGTACATCTTTTCCGTTTTAACAGTACCCGTAATGTTTTCGCGCCCGCATCAATAGAAGATAATACCTCAGGAAGTATAAAACGCTATGGTGATGCGATGAAACTAAACGACAGCACGACTCACCGTGAATCCGATGAGATTGTGCAGCAACCCATTACAACCCGCAGTGGCAAAACTTACCAATTGGAGATTAAAATATGGCGTGACCAATTCCTGCGTGGTTCAAAGCAATTTAAAGGATATGAGCATCCTGTTACTGTTGTGCAATTGGTTGCGGTTGATGCTAACGGTAAATCTTTATATAAAAATCCACTCTGGTTAGGACTCGCTGGTGAACGACGTAATGAAATCACAGCATTAGAAGCGTATCACTATTACGATAGACGCTATGACATTGAACACTACTTTCGTTTTGGTAAAGACAAACTGTTATTTGACCGATACCAAACACCGGATGTTAAGCACGAAGAAGATTGGTGGCGGATGACAGCATTAGCGTATACGCAACTTTATCTAGCGAGGAATCTTGCCCCGATTTTACCGAAAAAATGGGAGCGGTATTTGCCGAGCTTCCAAGTGGATAACGAAAAACCATCAATAACTGCGACCCCTTCACAAACGCAACGGGGTTTTTCTACGGTGCTTGATACCGTTGGCACGCCTGCTAATCTCTGCAAACCACGCGGTAATCCGCAAGGCAGAACCAAAGGTGATACGCAGGGGAAACGCACGCGACATCCTGCTATTTTCAAAAATAGCAACTCAAAAATTAAAACGATTCAGAGGACTGAAGAAAAGACGCAAAACTCAGACCCTGAAAAAATAGAGGATTTGATTGGGATAGTAAAATCATGGTTGGATAAAATAAATTTTACACCTGAGCAATTCTACGAATTGCTGCAAAAAACAGGTTAAGATTTAGAAACTCACATTTTTTGATTATTGTCCTAACTGGCAAGGGATTTTATTTATCCAAAGTCCAATATACAGAAGAACAAATCATTAAAGCGATCAAAGAGCATGAAAGTGGCGCTAAGGTGGAAGACCTGTGCCGTCGCTTAGGCATATCTGGCGGTACTTTTTACAATTGGCGTAGCAAGTATGCTGGCCTAGAGGTTAACGAAGCTAAGCGCCTGCGAGAGCTGGAGTCCGAGAACAATAAGTTAAAAAAGCTGCTGGCTGAAAAGATGTTAGAAAATGAAGCGCTCAAGGATGTTGTTTCAAAAAAGTGGTAACGCCTGCTAGCAAGAAGCAGGTTGTTTGTCACTTAATGAGCGCCTTTAAGCTGAGTGAACGAATGGCCTGCAAGCTAGTCGGGCTAAGTCGAACGGCTTACCGTTACGGACCCAAAAAGCGACGAGACGAGTTGATTAGAGCTCGATTAAAAGAATTGGCAGCTCAGTATTCTCGGTATGGTTATTTAATGCTTCACAGCCTCTTAAAAGCAGAGGGGCTTGTCATGAATAAGAAAAAAACCTACCGGATTTACAAAGAAGAAAAGCTCCAGGTGCGTACAAAAAAGCGTAAAAAAATACAGCGACTACGATTAGTGATGTCATCACCGACTCAGAGAAATGAGCGTTGGTCGATGGATTTTGTTTACGATCAGCTGGCCAATGGAAGGCGTTTTCGTGTGCTAAACATTATCGATGATTTTAATCGTGAACTTATTGGCCAGCTAACAGCATTTTCTATATCAGGACGTCAGGTGGCACGCTTCCTAGCAGAGCTTAGTGAGCAACGCAGGCTGCCAAAACAAATTGTTTGTGATAATGGTACAGAGTTTACAAGCAAAGCAATGTTCTTTTGGTCCAGGGAAAACAAAACCAAGCTTGCTTTCATTCAACCTGGAAAGCCAACTCAGAATGCGTTTGTTGAAAGCTTAAATGGCAAGTTCCGCAACGAATGTTTAAATCAACACTGGTTTCGTTCAATTGAAGAAGCCCGACATGAAATCAACCAATGGAGAAAGCACTACAATACTAAAAGACCACACAGTTCATTAAATTATATGCCGCCTATTGAATTTGCGAAACAGGCTGCTTAACATGAATATCTCATCGGTGTCCTGGTACTAGTTTAGGGGGAAGGTCAGCTCGTCAATGAATAAAAGCATGAAACAAGATTTAGTGTGTGATGCGTTATTGATGGCGTTATTCAAACGAAAATATCCAAAGCAAGTGATTATACACTCTGATCGGGGCAGTCAATATTGTTCGAAAAAATATAGGGAAATCATCAAGCAAAACAAGCTGATTGGTTCAATGAGCAGAAAGGCTAATTGTTGGGATAATGCCATTGCAGAAAGTTTTTTCCATACCCTAAAAACGGAACTTGTGCATGTGAATGATTACACAACACGCGCTGAAGCAAGGCAAAGTCTTTTTCAGTATATTGAAGGCTATTACAATCACAGAAGAATGCATTCAGCTATTGACTACAAGACCCCTGTTGCGCTTGAATGTGCTGCGTAAAATCGAAAAAAAATGTGTCCGGTAAAGTGAGGGAAGATCACTATTATCAATGAGTTTCAATAAGATAGCAAGGCTACCCTGACGCATCAAATTACGGAAGTTAATATTTCAATGGGTTGCCTGACAGACTCAGTATTTTTTTTGTCGCGCTAAAATGGCCATTTTTCACACACATAATTATTAAATTTTATACACAATGAGCATGATTCCATTCTCTTTTTCTCTGGTTTAGATAATTTCTGACTAATTTGGTCGGGACGGCAGGATTTGAACCTGCGACCCCTTGCACCCCATGCAAGTGCGCTACCAGGCTGCGCTACGCCCCGACGACCCGCCATTATAGGTAACTTGCTTCACCAACGCAAAGCTCAGAAATAAATTCGATGACGGATAAAATAAATTTATAAATAGTAGCTTTTTTCTTCGTAAGCTATTTAATGCCTGCCTTCCATGGCGCAACTTTTGAAATCTTGGATAACCCTGCCTGTGCTTCCAGGCACAGGCGCTCGGCGACAAAACTGCCTCTCAAAAATAATGTGAAAAGTTTAGTTTTAATCTTCGAGATCAGCAACCATTTTTTCCAAATCATGCACTGCATCGCGCACTGTTTGATAGCTTTTCTGCTGCGGATTACTTTTAATATTTTCGCTTGAGAGCTGTTGGCGCGCGCCCTCAATCGTATAGCCTTGCTCATACAATAAATTTCTAATTTTGCGAATGAGCAAAACATCTTTGTGTTGATAATAGCGGCGATTACCACGGCGTTTGGTCGGCGAGAGCTGCGTAAATTCTTGCTCCCAGTAACGCAACACATGTGGTCTCAACTGACACAGTTTGCCAACTTCTCCGATCGTAAAATAAAGCTTATCTGGAATTGGAGGTAATTCAACTCCTAGCTTATGATTCCCCTTGATCTTCTGGCTTGACATTTTTTTCCACCCTGGATTTAAGTTTGTGTCCTGCACGGAAAGTAACCACACGACGTGCCGTAATAGGAATTTCTTCACCCGTTTTCGGATTACGCCCAGGCCGTTCACCTTTGTCGCGCAAATTAAAATTACCAAAGCCTGATAATTTTACAGGTTCACCTCTTTCGAGTGAGATGCGTACTTCTTCAAAAAATGACTCAACGAGGTCCTTTGCTTCACGCTTGTTTAAGCCTAAGACATTAAACAAATGTTCAGCTAGGTCTGCTTTTGTGAGTGCCATGACTATGCCCTCAGTTTTGCATTGAATTCATGTTCTAGCACAGCCACAACACTATCAATGACTTGATTAATTTCATCGTCTATAAGAGTGCGCGAAGGGTCCTGAAAGGTCAAGCCCAAAGCGACACTTTTTTTCCCAAATTCAATATGTTCACCCGCATATATATCAAAAATTTGAACCATGTTCAATAAGTGCCCACCAGATTCTACAATTTTTTGTTCGATAGCTTCTGCCGAGACCTCCTTATCGACCACGATAGCGATATCACGCCGCACGGCTGGGAACTTGGAGATTGAGTGATATTTGGGCATAGATCGAGCCTCTATAGCCTCAAAATCGATCTCAAACAGGACAGGCGGGTGACTGAGATCCAACTTATCGACCAGATCTGGATGGAGAGCCCCTATCCAGCCAATGGGCCGCTCTTTGTCGTATAGGACCGCAGACTGGCCGGGATGAAGAGCCGGATGCGAAGATGTGACCCAACGAAAATCACGACCTCGACGGGTCAGATCCAACAACGCAGCCACATCTCCTTTCACATCAAAGAAATCGACCGAACGCTCAGATTCACCCCACTGCAGCGAATGAGCACCCCCTGAGGCCAAACCACCGAGCTTAGTCACCTGGCGCCAATCGTCGCCTTCCTTCCAAAAACACATGCCGAGCTCAAAGAGTCGCACCCGTTGGATTTGGCGATTCTGGTTGTATTGAAGTGTCTTCAATAAGCCTGGCCACAGACTCGTACGCATTACGTTCATATCGCTTGCAATCGGATTAACCAGTGGAATAGGCTTTGTTTCTGGATCAATCAAGCTTTGTAATTTGCTATCGACGAAGCTATACGTAATGGCTTGATGATACCCACGATCCACCAGTGAGCGCATCAATCGTGGTACGGGAATTTTTGCCTCGGAGTGTACGGGGATGCTGTACTCGCCCGACATCTGTCGCGCCGGTATATTGTTATAACCATAAAGTCGCGCTAGCTCTTCGATAATATCTGCCTCGATCGTTAAATCAAATCGGTAACTGGGCGGCGTAACCTCCCACCCGGTTTTATTAGCTTTTAGCGCCATACCTAGCGACATTAATATCGACTCCACATCACTATCGTTTAACGTAATTCCAAGCAAACGTTTTATTTGATCGCGACGCAATTGGATTTTGGGTGAAACCGGCAAATCCGATGTTGATTGCTCTTCAATTAGTGGCCCCGCTTCACCGCCGACTATTTCAAGCAACAATGCTGTGAGACGTTCAATGGCCACCGCCTGCAACTCATAATCAACACGACGCTCAAAGCGATAAGACGAATCGGTGGATAGACCATAATGACGCGCGCTTAAGGTAATTTTCGCTGGCACGAAAAAAGCACTTTCTAAAAATAAATGCCGCGTGCTTTCATTAACGGCGGAACTATCACCACCCATAACACCAGCAATGGCTTGCGGTTGTTTATGATCGGCAATGATTAACGTTTGGTCGTTTAACTCACGCTCTTGACCATCGAGTAAGGTAATTTTCTCGCCGCGTTTTGCCATTCGCACTTCAATGCCTTTATCGAGTTTTTCTAAATCGAAGGCATGCAAGGGTTGGCCTAATTCCAACATCACATAATTAGTAATATCAACAACCGGATGAATACTGCGCAAACCACTGCGTCGCAAACGTTCTTGCATCCACATCGGTGTTTCAACATCGTTATTGATATCACGAATCACGCGGCCTACATAACGAGGACAGGCTTTTTTTGCCATGAGTGTTACCGGAAATGTATCTTTAATTGTGGCGCGTTGAGCTGATATTGTGGGTGCTGTCGATTTAATTTTATTGATAGTCCCCAATTCGCGCGCGATACCACGAATGCTCGCACAATCACCACGATTCGGTGTCAAATCAATATCGATGCAGTGATCATCGAGCTGTAAATATTCACGAAAATCCAGACCAATCGGCGCATCGTTCGGCAGCTCTAAAATACCTCCCTTATCTTGGTCTGACAGTCCTAATTCACGCTCGGAACAAATCATGCCGTGAGACATCACACCACGGAGTTTTGATTTTTTTATTTTAAAATCGCCCGCTAAACGGCCACCCACTTTCACAACAGCGACTTTTAAATCTGCACGAACGTTTTGTCCACCACAAACAATTTCAAGGATTTCATTGTTGCCAACGTCCACTTTACAAACGCGAAGACGATCAGCATCGGGATGTTGTTCTGTTGAAATAACGTGACCAACAACAACACCGTTGAATTCCGATGCAGCCGGTATTACCGAGTCAACTTCTAAACCTGCCATTGTTAATTGTTCGGCAAGTTCAGAGGTATCAACGGGTGGGTTAACCCACTCTCGTAACCATTTTTCACTAAACTGCATTCGTCATTCTCCAAGCACAATCCTGATTCATAAAACCCGAAACCTAACTCAAAATTGCTCTAAAAATCGCAAATCGTTTTCGAACAATAATCGCAAGTCAGGGATGTCGTAACGTAACATCGCCAGACGATCCAAACCTATGCCAAAAGCAAATCCAGAATATTCATCAGGATCGATATTTACATTGCGCAAAACATTGGGATGCACCATGCCACAACCCAAAACTTCTAGCCAACGACCAGTGCTTTTTCTTAAAATATCCACTTCGGCAGAGGGTTCCGTAAAGGGAAAGTAAGAAGGCCGAAAACGTAGCTGCAAATCGGGCTCTTCAAAAAAACGACGCATAAAATCTTCAAGCAGGCCTTTTAAATCTGCAAACGTACATGCTTTATCAACTACTAATCCTTCTGCTTGATGAAACATCGGGGTGTGTGTTTGGTCGGAGTCAGGACGATAAACACGACCCAATGCAATCAATCGAATCGGGGCGCCATCTTTTTTCATTTCACGAATTTGTACGGGTGAGGTGTGAGTTCGTAATAATTTATCACCTTCGAAATAAAACGTGTCTTGCATCGTGCGTGCGGGGTGGTCGGCCTGAATATTTAACGCTTCAAAATTATGATATTCGTCTTCAATCTCGGGACCTTTTGCAAATTGAAACCCCATTGACGTAAATAATTGCGTCACACGCTCATGTACTAATGTGATGGGATGAATGCTGCCGATTTGATCGAACCGGCCGGATAATGTGACATCCACTTTTTCAGCAATTAATTTCGCTGCAAGGGCTTTCACTTGTAATTGACTCGCATGCTGAGTCAATAAATCTTGAAGCTCACGCTTGGCAAGGTTGATGGCTTTGCCATATTTGGGTTTCTCTGCAGCCGACAGCGTGCCAAGGGATTTTAATAATTCGGTTAATTCGCCTTTTTTACCGAGATATTTGACGCGAAGTTTTTCAAGCGTATTCAAATCATCTGCTTTTTGAATGGCAGATTTGGCGTTTTCCAACAGTGAATCAAGTTGATCTTGCATGTTATTTAGTTTTCAGAATTCAGGAGTCAGGGTTTAACAAAACGAACCTTTTAAAATCCTGAATCCTAACTCCTAGTTCCTGAATCCTAATTACAACGCGGCCTTTGCTTTTTCAGCTAATTGCTCAAACGCATGCTTGTCATTAACCGCCAAGTCAGCCAACATTTTTCGATCGATCTCAATCGCAGCTTTATCTAAGCCGTTCATCAACCGACTATAAGATAGTCCGTATTGACGCGCAGCGGCGTTGATACGCACAATCCACAACGCTCTGAATTGTCGTTTACGTTGGCGACGATCACGATACGCGTATTGTGCTGCCTTAATAACTGCTTGCTTTGCAACACGATACACACGACTGCGAGCGCCGTAATAACCTTTCGCCTTACTTAATACTTTTTTATGTCGGGCTCTTGCAGTAACCCCTCGTTTAACTCTCGGCATTTTATTAAACCCTCATTTTTCTAGAAAAAATATTTATTAATCTTTTAACAATGCGTCAATCGCTCTAGCATCACTTTTACTAACAGCACTTAAACCACGCAACTGGCGTTTACGTTTTGGCGCCTTTTTTGTCAAAATATGGTTGCGATTACTCGCGGAGTGCTTTAACGCACCCTTTCCCGTTCTTTTAAACCGTTTTTTCGCACCGCGATTTGTTTTCATTTTTGGCATTTCTCAAACCCTTTAATTATTCTGAAACCTTGAAGTTATTCCACTTCACTTATTTTATCAGTGTCTTTTACTTTAGAAGATTTTTCATTTTTATTATTTTCAGTTTTACTCGGCACGACAACCATCGTAATTTGTCGGCCCTCTAATTTTGGCTCTTGCTCTACTATTACAGCATCACCCAATTCTTGCTTGATACGATCTAACAACTCTAATCCCAATTCGCGATGCTGCATCTCGCGCCCACGAAAACGCAAGCTCACTTTCACTTTATCCCCGCGTTCTAAGAAGCTTCTAATCTTGCGCACCTTCACTTGGAAGTCACCCACATCCGTGGCCGGTCTAAATTTAACTTCTTTGACCTGAATGAGCCGCTGCTTTTTCTTTTGAGCGGAGCGCTTTTTACTTTGCTCAAACTGATATTTACCGTAATTCATGATACGGCAAACGGGCGGTCGCACATTAGGCGAAATTTCTACTAAGTCCAGCCCAACTTCTTCAGCTCGACTCAACGCCTCTTGTGTTCTCACAACCCCTACCTGGTTGCCTTTTTCATCAATTAATCGAACCTCTGGGACTCGAATTTGAGTATTCACTCGTGTTTGTTTTGGTCTAATGTTTAGATCCCCCTTTTCGACCACGCTGGTTAATCTCAGCTTGCAAGTGTCTTGCAAACTCATCCAAACTCATGGTGTCTGTTTCTGAGCTCTCAAGAGCCCGCACCGCTAATGTTTTATTAGCCACTTCACGATCCCCAATCACGACCTGATAGGGAATACGTGCAATAGTATGCTCGCGGATTTTAAAGCCGATCTTCTCATTTCTCAAGTCTGATTTCACTCTAAGACCTAGATTTTGTAGATTTTCTTTGATTTGCTTCACATAATCGGCTTGCCGATCCGTAATATTCATCACCACCACCTGCACGGGTGCAAGCCAAAGCGGCAAACTACCGGCATATTCCTCAAGTACGATGCCTAAAAATCGTTCTATAGAGCCTAACATAGCTCGATGCAGCATGACAGGGGGTTTTTTGGAGCCATCTTCAGCAATATAGTGAGCCCCCAGGCGATCTGCGATTGAGAAGTCTACCTGGATTGTGCCACATTGCCAAACTCTACCTAAACAGTCCCGCAGCGAGAATTCGATCTTGGGGCCATAAAATGCACCCTCACCTGGCAATATTTCCCATTCAACACCCTTAGCATTAAGCGCATCCGCTAACGCCTTTTCACCCTTGTCCCATAGCTCATCACTACCCACACGTTTTTCGGGTCGCGTGGAAAGCTTATGGATGATATCGGTGAAGCCGAAATCCGCATAAACTTCGTGGATCTGATCGATGAACGGCAGAATTTCACCGGAAATCTGATCCTCGGTACAAAATATGTGAGCATCGTCCTGCACGAAGGCACGCACGCGCATCAAACCATGCAACGTGCCGGAAGGCTCATTGCGATGGCAGGAGCCAAATTCCGCATAACGAATCGGCAAATCACGATAGCTCTTTAGCCCTTGCTTGAAGATCTGAACGTGACCAGGACAATTCATCGGTTTAATCGCATAGCCACGATTCTCCGAGCTCAATGTGAAAATGTCTTGATCAAACTTCGCCAAATGGCCTGATTTCTTCCAAAGCTCAATGTCTATTAGCTGGGGTGTGTGCACTTCTTCATAACCATGTTTACGAATAAAGTCACGAATGTACGTGCGAATGGCTTGCACAATCGCCCAACCATTAGGATGCCAAAACACACTGCCTGGTGCCTCTGGCTGAAAATGAAATAAATCCATTTTTTTGGCTAGTAAGCGGTGATCACGTTTTTCCGCTTCTTCTAAGCGCTTCAAATAAGTCTCGAGCGATTTTTTATCCGCCCAGGCTGTGCCATAGACGCGCTGGAGCATTTCGTTGTTGCTGTCGCCGCGCCAGTATGCGCCTGCTAGCTTAGTCAGCTTAAATGCTTTAATAAGACTGGTGCGAGGAACATGCGGGCCACGACACAGATCAATAAAATCACCTTGCTGATAGACACTGAGTTGCTCATCTCCAGGAATATCTTTAATGATTTGGACTTTGTAGTCTTCACCCATCTTTTCAAATAATTTAATGGCTTCGTTGCGATCAATGTTTCGCCGAGAGACTTGAAAATCTGCCTTGGCTAATGCTTTCATCTTGGCTTCGATTTTTTCCAGATCTTCGGGTGTAAATGGATTTTCAACAGCGAAATCATAGTAAAAACCATCCTCGATAACCGGCCCGATAGTCACTTGGACTTTTGGAAATAACTCTTTTACTGCATGAGCTAACAAATGCGCCGCTGAATGACGAATGATTTCAAGACCTTCAGGGTCTTTGTCGGTAATGATGCGAACCTTGGCATCGTGGTCAATTTCATAGAAGGTATCGACTAGGCAACCATCGACCTCACCAGCCAACGCTGCTTTGGCTAAACCCGCTCCTATCGATTCTGCAACTTCCCGCACGGTGATGGGCTTGGGAAATGACTTCTGACTTCCGTCAGTTAGGGTGATGTTCGGCATCAATGTTTATCCCATTAAAAACAAACGGCAATCATAAACTGCTTTGCCCCCGCTTTCCATATGGCGGGTGTCACATTTGCACTAAATGTGTCAACCAATTGATATTTATCAAAAAAATTAAAGAAGTTAGTACAAAAGCGACACCGACTTTTTTTCATAGTTTCGAGCAGTGCGTCGGAGCGGCAGTACCTTCAGGAGAGGCCTTAAGAGCCGCCTGGGAGTTATTTGGGTGTTGAAAGAAATTTGCACACCCGTTCAAAGTATCTCTCACAGCTTGACGACTTGAGATATACGGTTTTGAAGATCTACTAAAGAATGAACGTACTGCAGCGAGTCGTTCTTTTATCCAGTTGACGATATCTCGAGACCATGATTTTTTCTCATTCAAGAGATTCATTTTTTCATCCGCAAAGTCTATTAGATCTTTCTTATACGCTTTAACCTGCTCAATACCCTTTTCAAAAACTCCTATGTCTCGATATTTTTGATTTTTCATGTAGGGGCCATTGAGGTGATCGTTACTGTCTCGTTTCACGTTTTCATACTTCGTTTTAATTTCCTCTAAAAAATTACGCGCAACCTGATCTAGACATACACCAGATTCTTGGAGCTTGCTTTCTATTACCTTAATTTCTTCATCCAATTTTTGTGAATCTTCTTCAATTTTTCGATTAATAATTCTTTTATATACATTCTGTAAGTAAAATAATAAATTATCATATTTTGATTTAAGGCTTTCTATTTGTTCGCGATGGCATATTTGTATCTGAGGAGATGAATTTGGTTTATTATCTCCTTCACTCCAATATACAATTTTTCCATACGTGTGTTTTACTGCCTTTATTAAATCTTCAAAATCTTCTATATTTGAAATTACATCGCATTCTTCAATGTGGCTATCTATCTCGCTAGAAACTCTATTTGAAAGGTTAACAACTGTAAGTTTTATCTTACTTTCTAACGCTTTTAGCGATGATTGATACTTATCTTTTATCGATTGACTTGCAGCGTTAAAGAATTGAAAGCTTTCACACCATTCTTGCAACTGCGATGAACTACTGTGAATGAACCTAACTGCGTAATTGAAACTCTGATCTGTTAGATCATCAGGCACACAAGCATCAAATTTCTCAATTAAATTTTCACATTTTCCTATTTTTGCAATTAGAGCATTATTACCCATAGCCTTATTATATGCGTCTAAATAACGTCCTTTTTTTCTTTCTAAATTCTCTCTTTTCCTTTTTAAAGCTTCAATAGAAGCGTTTAATTCTTCAATAGCGCTTTGATGCTCATTAAGTTTATAAATTTCTCCGCCCCAAGCTTCACTCAAAATCTCAGCACCATAATACTTATTTAACCATTCCATCCCTTCTGCATTGTTTCCATTTAAATCTTCTGAACTTTTTAAACGACGTAGAATAAGTGTATTTGCTGATTTATCATTCCAAGCATATTCCCGAAAGATAGAAATTAAGTCTTGATAGTAATAACCATTTGGATTTAACTTTATTAGATCTAGTATAGAAAGCCACGCAGGATAGCTCTTTCTTTCTTTATAGTCTTTATGTTTTTTTTCGTATTCATCAAGACCCAATTCAATCGATTTCCTAATATGATTGTTGATTATAAAGAGTCGAGACTCGATGACCACAGGACTATGGTTATTGCCACCACCAATACTTTTTCCAAACTCCATAGTGTGTGGATGTGGATAAGAATAAATGCACACAACCTTGAAATCCATTTCTTGCTGCTGGATTAAACGGTTTAACGTATCTTCAAGAGTCTCTCCTTTTCCTGGTCCACTTAAAATGTTTTCTATTTTAGGCACTTCAAATTTAAGCTTCTCAAATTTTTGTTGCAGACTCTTTAATTGAATGGGCGCATCTTGAAAAGCTTTATCTTTTTCCTTGAAAAAAACACCTAAATCCTCGTTTCTCTTAACAACAAATTTTGAAAACCAGTCACGCACTCCAGAATCTGCATGTTTCTGTTTACCAGGATCCATCTCGGAGGTTTGAACCAATAGTCTTTTAGCTATATCACGGCGTAACTTTTTTAGCGAGTCATTTGAAGAGACATCAAAAACAATTTCCTGTAACAATCCTATTGTGCTATTGATATCTTCTAGGTCTTTTTTCCATCCATTACTTTTACGATTCAATCGTTGAATAGCTTCTATCTTTTCAGGTTTAGGGAAAGAGTTCGGTAATTTCTTCAGTAATTTTAGGCCATCATCGGACTGTGCAAAAGATAAAAACGGCAATAAACTCTTCTTTGCAACCTCTACATAGGCATGCTGTATAGAGGTATCCCGTGAAAAATCTTCTTCGAATCCACTATCGCCACTAAGTTTTCTCAACTTATATTTCATACTAAGCTCCACATCGGTTAACTCTATTCCAAGCTTGCCCAAACAGCCGCTTTGTTAACTGATATATTAGAAGCTAGACACTTAAAAAAACTTGAAAAATATAGCTATGATGAGGGGGGATTTACTCATTATACATACTAGGATTTTTGCAATTGGCAAATACGATATGATAAGACACCAGGTTTAAAATACAAACTGTGCTTATTTTTATATAATAATTATAAACTAGAGAGATACAGCACCTCTTTCAAAAGCCTGGTTTATTTTCTAGATAGGAAGTTCAGTGAAACTAACAAGCAGCCGAAAATCTACAGGTGGTGCCTCATTTTTGTTGATGGCATCTAAATAACCCTCCCAAACTCGTGCCTATTGATAAATAATCCGATGACAATGTCGTGCAATTTATCCAGTTTAGAAAAGCAAATCGTCTTTCTCGCTAATCGCTTTATTCGTGTGCGCAACGTGAGATGCTTTCGTTCAATCGCTTGGGTATTTTGCTTTCCCACCAAATGTTTTGATTGAGGCAGGTGTCTTTCATAAGCACCCCAATCATCTGTATATTGGACTTTGGATAAATAAAATCCCTTGCCAGTTAGGACAATAATCAAAAAATGTGAGTTTCTAAATCTTAAGCTGTTTTTTGCAGCAATTCGTAGAATTGCTCAGGTGTAAAATTTATTTTATCCAACCATGATTTTACTATCCCAATCAAATCCTCTATTTTTTCAGGGTCTGAGTTTTGCGTCTTTTCTTCAGTCCTCTGAATCGTTTTAATTTTTGAGTTGCTATTTTTGAAAATAGCAGGATGTCGCGTGCGTTTCCCCTGCGTATCACCTTTGGTTCTGCCTTGCGGATTACCGCGTGGTTTGCAGAGATTAGCAGGCGTGCCAACGGTATCAAGCACCGTAGAAAAACCCCGTTGCGTTTGTGAAGGGGTCGCAGTTATTGATGGTTTTTCGTTATCCACTTGGAAGCTCGGCAAATACCGCTCCCATTTTTTCGGTAAAATCGGGGCAAGATTCCTCGCTAGATAAAGTTGCGTATACGCTAATGCTGTCATCCGCCACCAATCTTCTTCGTGCTTAACATCCGGTGTTTGGTATCGGTCAAATAACAGTTTGTCTTTACCAAAACGAAAGTAGTGTTCAATGTCATAGCGTCTATCGTAATAGTGATAGGCTTCTAATGCTGTGATTTCATTACGTCGTTCACCAGCGAGTCCTAACCAGAGTGGATTTTTATATAAAGATTTACCGTTAGCATCAACCGCAACCAATTGCACAACAGTAACAGGATGCTCATATCCTTTAAATTGCTTTGAACCACGCAGTAATTGGTCACGCCATATTTTAATCTCCAATTGGTAAGTTTTGCCACTGCGGGTTGTAATGGGTTGCTGCACAATCTCATCGGATTCACGGTGAGTCGTGCTGTCGTTTAGTTTCATCGCATCACCATAGCGTTTTATACTTCCTGAGGTATTATCTTCTATTGATGCGGGCGCGAAAACATTACGGGTACTGTTAAAACGGAAAAGATGTACCCAATTGGGATTTTCGCTAACCAGTTTACGGCAAGCTTCTGTACCATATTTTGAATCAGCCACGCTAACCACCAATTTATGAGTAAGCGCTAAGTCTGCAATACAACGGTTAATTTGCTGCATCCCAACTACATTGCCTTTTTCATCGCTTTTAACGCGCCTCGTATCCAGTGGAACTAACCAATGCTTTTCTTGAGCTGCACCATCATTGGGCAATAGTGATACCGTTGAATATTCATGTCCAATGGTAATCGGTTTGTTACCCGGTGCTGGATTAGGGCTGTAAACCACATGGCGATCTTCAACACAGTGTGCACTTTGACGCGACTGTGGTGTCGTATCCGCAATAATGATCACACGGTCATCGCTATGACTCACATGTTCATATTGTATTTTCATCATGCTATCCCAACAATTTGCTACCGACAAACCATCGCTAATCGCATCGGTAATACTACTGTATTCACGTTCAAAGTATGGCGATTCACATAATTCTATGGGTGTTTTGCAGCGATGGCCATGGCTTGAAAGGGCATCGAGTAAATTCATATTGGCATCGCGTCGCGCGGGGAAGATGTTGTAGAGGAATGTACGGAATTGTTTTAGTTTTTCTGTCGCTAACATCGTTTGTTCCTTATTTTATTTTTTCGAACAAACGTTGTTTACAACGTAAAATTTTTTTTCGGTTTCTATGTCAAGCAATTTTTAATTATTTTTATAAATTTATCCAAAGTCCAATATGAGGAGTACGAGAAGCGAGGTCATTGGCGTGTGCGCAAAAATGTGGAGACTGCCTTTAAAATTCAAAAAATTATAAAGGGAGCACAGCAAGCTGAAACTATTGGTGCCTTAGATGCTATCATTGTTGAAATTTATGACCTTCAAAATGCCACTTGCAACAATGATAGTTCTTTCTCGATTTTTAGGAATATTGCCCTCGGGTCTGGTGGCAGCCGTTTAGGTCGAGTCTTACGAGACGTAATGCCTAAGCTTCCCGAGTTTATCAATCAAAAAGAAAAAAATTCGTATAGAGTCTCTTATAGCCCATATGTGTAAGCCAGGAGGCTAGCCATTCAAGAATAGAGGTATTACCCATACTTAAAATAACCCCCAAACCTGGTATAATGTCGCCGATTTGTTCAACTAGCTGAAAGGGGTAAGGGCGTATGGCCATAAACATTCCAGCGGGAGCTCATATTCCCGACGATTTCAATGTTATCATCGAGATTCCAGCCGAAGGTGGTTCAATCAAATATGAGCTTGATAAAGAAACTGGATTGCTGCAAGTCGATCGCTTCATGCCCACTGCCATGCATTATCCTTGCAACTACGGTTTTGTGCCGAGCACCTTGGCGGAAGATGGCGACCCCGTCGATGTGTTAGTCATTACGCCTTATGCCCTCAACGCTGGCTGCATGCTGCGTGTTCGTGCCTTGGGTTTGTTGAAAATGACGGATGAGGCGGGTAGCGACAGTAAAGTGTTAGCTGTGCCGATTGCAAAATCATGCCCCCAAATGGCAGAAATTAAATCCATGCAAGATTTGCCGCCCATCTTATTAAAAAGCATCGCACATTTCTTTGAGCACTATAAAGAGCTCGAACCGAACAAATGGGTGAAGGTCGATGGTTGGGAAAATCACGACTCCGCAGAAAGAGAAATAAAGGCGAGCATCGAGCGTTATCAACAGCAAACTGTTGGTTAGGACGTCCTCCATGTCGGTGCAAAAGAAAACCTCAAATTTACGACACCGCGCTACGGCGTGGATTGTTTGGTTTCTTGCGGCGCTCCCAGTTCCCTATCAATTTATTTTACAGGCATCCACAAGCGTGATGATCCCGCTACTGATGCGCGATTTTAAAATCGATGAAGAAGCAATCGGTTTTCTAACGTCTATCTTTTTTTATCCGTATTTAATTTTTCAAGTGCCCGGTGGCATGCTGGTAGATCGTTATGGGGCGCGACAAGTATTATTGTGGGGAATGATACTCTTTGCTGTCGGGTGCCTCTGGTTTGCGCACGCTACTTTTTTTGGGTTGGCAGGTGTGGGCCGAGCGGTAATGGGTTTGGCGAGCGCACCTTTTGTTGCTGCTGCACTCTACATTGCTGCAAACTGGTTTTCGACGGTGCGATTTGCATTTGTAGTTGGGCTAACCGAAATGTTGGCAATGATAGGTGCTGCGGCGGGTGAGCCGAGTTTAGCGGCCATTGTTACACGTGTTGGTTGGCGTGACACGATGGTTATTTGCGCGGCTCTCGGTGTGATATTGGCACTAATTGTCGTGATCTTCGTGCGCAATACGCCCTCTAAACAACAAAGTGAATTGTTAAAATTAGATAGCTCTCCTGCCTCATTGACAGAGGGTGTGGTACGCGGTTTTATTAAAAGCATAAAACAACCGCAGTTGTGGTTAATCGGTCTATTTGGTGGATTAACGTTCGCGATGTTACCCGCTTTTGCAGGACTATGGGTGATACCCACGTTACAGCGGGTTTTTCATGTCACGCTCGAAACTGCTGCACTGGCCGGTTCAGTCATGTTTATAGGGGCCGTTATTGGGACGCCATTTTGGGGTTGGCTGTCTGGCTTATTTTATCGACGACGGTTGATCATGATGATTGCTACGGTGCTCAATATAATTGTCACCGCCATTTTTGTTTACGTGCCTCATTTGTCGCTAGGGTTTGTATTTGTTCTTTTGGGGATTATGGGGTTTTTAACCGGAGTTTACGTGTTGATATTTGCGATGACGCGCGAAATTACCGATCGAAGTATTCGCGGTTCGGCGATGGGATTCACGAACATGATGTGCATCGCTATTGGAGCTCCCGTGCTTCAGCCATTAATTGGTTATTTATTGAGAAGCGATGCTCCTAGTCATATAGACATGATGAAACTACCCATTGCAGCGTATCGATATGCCTTGACAAGTTTGGTAGTTTGTTTAGTGTTGGCGCTAGTCATATTATTATTAATTCGAGAGACCCGTTATGAAAAATCGTGATGCCTTAAATAAAGCCTATCGTATGGATGAAGCGACGTGTGTTGACGCGTTATTGACGACGCTTGATTTTACATCAGCAATAGAAAAAGAAATTCATGAACGTGCGCGCCAGCTAGTTATTGAGGTTCGTGAGCAAGAAAAAGAGCGCAGCGGTGTTGATGCGCTGATGGCACATTATGATTTGTCTACCGAAGAAGGCATTTTATTAATGTGTTTGGCAGAAGCGTTATTGCGCATTCCCGATGTGGAAACGAAAAAATTATTAATTCGCGACAAACTAACGAGTGCAAGTTGGGGAAAACATATCGGTGCGAGCGAATCCTCGTTTGTAAACATGGCGACATGGGGATTAGCCTTATCTGGTAAATTATTACGTAAAGATGGCAAAGCTAATTTTGCCTCTATTTGGCGTGGATTAATTCGTCGCAGTGGTGAGCCAGTCATTCGCAAAGCAGTGCATGAAGCGATGAAAGTGTTGAGTGAAACATTTGTTTTGGGCCGTACAATTTCAGAGGCGATAAAAAATTCACAATCCTCGCTGGAAGAAGGTTATCGTTATTCTTACGACATGTTGGGTGAAGTTGCACGCACGCAAGCCGATGCTGATTTTTATTATAAAGCCTACTACGACGCCATTGCTGAATTAGGAAAAACGAGTAAAAAACATGATGTTTTTGATTCACCTGGCATTTCTGTGAAGCTGTCGGCACTGCACCCACGTTATGAATACCGTGAACGTAAATGGGTCGTGCCTATTTTAATTGCGCGAGTAAAAGAACTTGCATTGCATGCAAAAGCGAATAATCTCAACATGACTATCGATGCTGAAGAAGCAGAATTATTAGATATGTCGTTAGATATTTTTGAAGGTGTTTATAAAGACCCTGCCTTTGATGGTTGGGATGGACTAGGCCTAGCTGTTCAAGCCTATCAAAAACGCGCATTCCCTTTAATTGAATGGTTAACCAATCTCGCGCGCGCTCAAAAGCGACGTATTCATGTTCGCTTAGTGAAAGGAGCTTATTGGGATACTGAAGTTAAGCGCACGCAAATGGAAGGACTCAATAACTATCCTGTGTTTACTCGCAAAGTGAATACGGATGCGTCTTATCTAGCATGTGCTAAAAAATTATTGTCGGCGCAAGATGTAATTTATCCGCAATTTGCAACGCATAATGCGTATTCTGTTGCGGCCATTTTAACGATCATGGGCGAAAAAGCGCATGACACTCACTTTGAATTTCAAAATTTGCAAGGCATGGGCAAAGCGTTGCACGATCATATTGTTGGTAAAAATAAAATGAACTTCCCGTGTCGCATTTATGCACCGGTTGGTAGTCATGAAGATTTATTGCCGTATTTAGTCCGACGCTTATTAGAAAATGGCGCTAACAGTTCCTTTGTCAATCGCATTTCTGACAAAAAAACATCGCTTGATGCTTTAATTGAATCACCAGTTGCAAAAATTAAGTCTTTGTCTGTAATTCCAAACCCAAAAATTCCGTTGCCAAAGGATATCTTTGGCCAGGATCGTGTAAACTCTGCCGGTCTTGATTTAAGTAATACGGATGTTTTTGCTGAATTAATCGCAGAAATCGAAAAAGCTGCGGAGAAAAAATGGGAAGCAGCGCCCTTCACGCGCACAGTTAAGAAGGGTAAACCCGTATTTGATCCCATGGATTTACGTCGTCAGATTGGAGTCGTTGAACAAGCGACCTCAGACGATGTGAAAGCTGCAGTTAAAAATGCGGAGGATGCTTGCCCTCAATGGGATGCACGCGACGTGAGTGAGCGTGCCGAAATTTTACGAAAAACCGCAGATCTTTTAGAAAAGCATCGTGCAGAATTAATGTATTTAGCTGTGCGTGAAGGGGGGCGGACATTACCGAATGTATTATCCGAAGTTCGCGAGGCTACCGATTTTTGTCGATATTATGCCTTTAATGCTGAGAATCATTTGGCGGATGTAGTGTTGCCCGGTTATACTGGCGAAACAAATATTTTGCGAACGCACGGACGTGGTATTTTCTTATGTGTGAGCCCGTGGAATTTTCCTATTGCTATTTTTACGGGGCAAGTGGCAGCAGCATTAGTCACTGGAAACGCAGTCATTGCAAAGCCTGCACGACAAACACCATTAACCGCTGCATTAATTGTGAAGTTATTTCATGAAGCCGGCGTGCCAAAAGAGATATTGCAATTTATGCCAGGTCGCGGTGATGTGGTAGGTGCTGAATTGGTGTCTAATCCATTAGTGAGTGGCGTATTATTGACGGGTTCAAATGCAACCGCTCGATCTATTCAGCAGTCACTTGCGCATCGTGAAGGTCCTATCGCACCCTTAGTCGCAGAGACAGGTGGTGTGAATGCTATGATTGTAGATTCAACGGCATTACCCGAACAATTAGTTCGCGATGTTATTATTTCAGCTTTCGATAGCGCAGGGCAGCGTTGTTCAGCTTTGCGTGTGTTGTTTATTCAAGACGACATCGCTGATGACGTCATTAAAATGTTAGCGGGCGCGATGGCGGAAATCCGCATCGGTGATCCTATGGAATTGTCAAACGATGTGGGTCCAGTTATTGATAACGACGCTAAAAAAATGTTGGAAGCGCACGCTGCTGAATTGCAAGAAAAAGCCAAGTTGATTTATAAAGTTGAACTACCACCGGAAACAAATCATGGTATTTTTGTAGCGCCGCAGGCTTATGAATTACCGGATTTAACATTATGTCAAAAAGAATTTTTTGGGCCAATTTTGCATGTCATTCGCTATCAACGAAAAGATTTAGATAAAGTTATCGATGATATTAATAATTTAGGATACGGATTGACGTTTGGCATTCAAAGTCGTATTGATGAGCAGATTGAACATATTCAGCGTCGCATCAAAGCCGGAAATATTTACGTAAATCGCAACATGATTGGCGCAGTGGTTGGTGTGCAACCATTTGGCGGCAGTCGTTTGTCTGGAACTGGCCCTAAAGCGGGTGGCCCCCATTATTTATCGCGTTTATGTGACGAAAGCACATTAACAATCGATACAACCGCTGCGGGTGGGAATGCGAGTTTAATGGCGATGGAAGATTAACGGGATCAAAGGCACACATCACGTGTGTCATCCCAAACGCCTCGCGTGTCGAAGGTTTGGAAATAACACATTGAATTATTCCGTGGTGACTTGAACTACGGTATTTCGAATTTTAAATATTCGATATAAAATTTTCTGTGTTATAATTAAAATTGAGGAATACCTGATGATACAGGTTGCGTTTGACACATTAGCTTATGCCAAAAAATTAAAAGCAGCGGGTCTTGATTCTAAAATTGCTGAAGTTCAAGCCGAGGTACAAGTAGAAATGTTAAATAGTTGTGTAACAGAAAACCTTGCATCTAAACAGGATGTCAATGAAGTCAAGTCTGAGCTTGAAAAATTCCGTGTCGAGTTTAGGTCTGATCTTGAAGGGGTGCGCACTGAGTTCAGGTCTGAATTTGAAAGGCTTCGTGCTGAGTTCAAGCTCGACATGAAAAATCTAGAGCACAGACTCACGCTACGCTTGGGTGCTATTGTGGTGGGCGCATTTACCCTGCTAGCAGCCTGGACGACTTTTCTCCCGCACTTTCATTAATAAAAAACATAAAAATCAAATAGTTAAAGATTATGGCCCTCGCTTCTCATTTCGAATAAAGCGAGGATTCTTGAGCATACAACACGCAGTATGTGAGCATTTTGAGGAGTATTTTCAGCCCAGATTAGCCAATGATGGACGTTCCCTGCTACGAGAAGAACAGCGACGTGAATTCTTATGCTGACCCTGTTAAGATGTACCTCATTGTAAAACAACCCTAAGTGGAGAGTCCGAATGAAACGACTACTAGTAGCCCTTCTGGGTGGGTCTTTGGTTGCTTCTGTGGCAGTAGCTCAAGCAGCTACTCCTATCAAAACGCAGCAAGATAAACTAAGTTACTCGATGGGAGTTATGACTGGAAGAGCGTTCAAGACGCATGATATCCAGGTGAGTCCTACTGCTTTTGCGGCTGGGTTAAGCGATGGGATCACCGGTAATAAAACTCAAATGACAGATGCGCAAATTCGTGCGACCTTGGAAAACTTCCAAAAAGAATCTATGAAAAAAATGCAAGCTCAAATGGAAAAATTGGGCAAGCAAAATGCACAAAAAGGCGCACAATTTTTAGCAGTCAACAAAGCTAAAAAGGGTATAGTAACAACAGCCAACGGCTTGCAATATAAAGTGCTTAAAGCAGGTCATGGCTCAAGCCCTAGTTTGAAGGACGTTGTTACGGTTAATTACGAAGGTAAGTTGATTGATGGTAAAGTGTTTGATAGTTCTTACAGACGCGGCAAACCAGCAACTTTTCCTGTAAACACTGTAATTAAAGGTTGGCAAGAAGCGTTAACCAAAATGAAGCCTGGTGCTATTTGGGAAATTTATATCCCCGCAAAATTAGCCTACGGTATGCAAGGGGCGCCTGGAGTCATTGGTCCTAACGAAACACTTATTTTTAAAGTCAACTTGATTTCTGTTAAAAAAGACAAATAAATGGTAACTATCTAGCCTTGAGCTGGAAGCCCAAAATTTAATATGCAAGGTCACCTCTAGAAACTTATTTTCTAGAGGTGACTAATAAAGTTGGACGATAAATATTCATGTTGTTTTTGCAAGGTTCGCTCACCTATACACCTTTTCGTTTAAATCAAATTCTCCACCGCCTGCAAACGCAATTTCCAAATGTGACAGCCTTAAAAAGTCACTACGTATATTTTGTCGATACCGCACAAAAGCTATCCGAAAAAGAATTACAGCAACTTCAGGCTCTTTTGCCACAGAGCCAATTTGCAGAGTTAACACAATCACCCGAAAAAAACGTGTGTTGGGTGATACCTCGTATAGGAACAATATCGCCATGGTCATCTAAAGCAACTGAAATTGCACACATTTGTGACCTGACAGCAATCTCGCGTATTGAGCGTGGTATTTATTATGAAATTGAATCGAATGAAAAATTAACCGGCGGAATGATTCGTGATTTATGGGCAGAACTCCATGACCCCATGACGCAAACGATAATTCAAGATATTGAAGCATTAAATCAGCTCTTTCAAAGCCATGAAGCACAGACTTTTACAACGATCGATATCGAAAAACAGGGCATTCAAGCACTAATCGATGCGAATGAAAAATTAGGCATGTCCTTGACGGAAGGTGAAATAAATTATTTATTCGAAGCCTTTCAACGCTTAGGTCGAAATCCATCGGATGCTGAATTAATGATGTTTGCGCAAGTGAACTCTGAGCACTGTAGACACAAAATTTTTAATGCGCAGTGGACAATCGATGGTATTGTGCATGAAAAATCATTATTTGACATGATACGCAACACCTATGAACAAAATCCTCGTCAAGTCCTAGTAGCTTACAAAGATAATGCGGCAGTGATAAAGGCGCATGATGTTTCTCGTTTTTTTATCGATCCAAATACACATGCATATCAAGCTAAAATGGAGCCTGCACCTATCGTGCTAAAAGTTGAGACGCATAATCATCCAACGGCGATCTCACCTTTTCCCGGTGCAGCGACGGGCAGTGGTGGTGAAATTCGTGATGAAGCTGCAACCGGTCGAGGTGCACAGCCAAAAGCTGGCCTAACCGGTTTTTCAGTATCGCATTTACATATACCTGATTTTTCGCAGCCGTGGGAAACCTGTGTTGGAAAACCAAAACACATGGCTTCTGCGTTAGATATTATGTTGGAGGGCCCGATTGGGGGTGCGGCGTTTAATAACGAATTTGGGCGTCCGAATATCTGTGGTTATTTTCGAACATTTGAAATGATGGTCTTGAGTGACTACGGCGACATTTGTCGTGGTTATCACAAACCCATTATGATTGCAGGTGGTATCGGCTCTATTCGTGAAATGCATGTGGAGAAAAAATCGTTACCCGCAGGTGCCCTATTGATTGTGATTGGTGGTCCTGCAATGGCTATAGGATTAGGTGGAGGTTCAGCGTCATCGCGCAGCACGGGTGAGAACAGTGAATTATTAGATTTCGCTTCCGTGCAACGGGCTAACCCTGAAATAGAGCGTCGGGCACAAGAATTAATTAATGTTTGTTGTGCGATGGGTGATGAAAACCCTATTTTGAGCATACACGATGTGGGAGCTGGTGGATTATCCAACGCACTTCCTGAGATTGTTGCAGCTTGTGAACGGGGTGCAGACCTACAATTACGCGATATTCCCAATGCAGAACCCGGTATGACGCCACTCGAAATTTGGTGTAACGAAGCACAAGAACGATGTGTATTAGCAATTAACCCAAAATCGCTATCGCTCTTTGAAAAAATTGCAAAACGCGAGCGTTGTCCCTTCGCCGTAGTTGGCAAGGCAACCAAAAGTGAAAAACTGCAAGTTAATGACAATGAATTCAATAATGATCCCATTAACATACCGATGGCACTATTATTTGATGACACAGCGCGGATGCATCGCGAGGATAAACACGCCAATCCTGCACACGTACTATTAGACACAAAAAAAATTGATATAAAAGACGCGGTAAAGCGCGTGCTGCAATATCCCTGTGTTGCCGATAAAAGCTTTTTAATAACAATTGGTGATCGTAGTGTGGGTGGATTAGTTGCGCGCGATCAGATGGTGGGTCCCTGGCAGGTGCCGGTGTCGGACGTAGCGGTGACCTCGGCAAGTTTTGATAGTGATCGTGGTGAAGCACTCGCGATGGGAGAGCGCACGCCGATTGCATTAATTCATCATGCGGCCTCTGCACGTATGGCTGTTGGTGAGGCTATCACTAACATTGCTGCAGCAGCGATTGATGATATGTCACAAATTGCATTATCGGCAAACTGGATGGCAGCAGCGGATTATCCTGGCGAAGGTGCAGGATTATACGACGCCGTGCAAACTGTTGGAATGGAACTTTGCCCGGCTCTTGGTATTAGTATTCCTGTGGGTAAAGATTCATTATCCATGCGTACAAAATGGCAGGATAAAGGGCAAACCAAAAGCGTCACCGCACCTTTATCATTAATTATTACCGCAACGGCGCCGGTGAATAATGTGCGTGCGACGTTAACACCTGAATTACAGACAAATACCGGTGAAACCCTTTTATTACTAATCGATTTAGGAAAAGGAGCGAATTGTTTAGCGGGATCAGTGTTGGCCCAAACATATAACGTGTTGGGCGACAGACCGCCCGATGTTGATGACCCTGTTGCGCTGAAGCAATTTTTTAAAGCGATTCAGTCACTCAATCGCAATCAACTGTTGTTGGCTTATCATGATCGTTCAGACGGTGGATTATTTGCAACTCTCTGTGAGATGGCGTTTGCAGGTCATGCTGGCCTTGAAATTGAATTGAAATCTTTAGGGCAAGATCCTATCGCGAGTTTATTTTCTGAGGAGCTTGGGGCGGTAATTCAGGTTCAAAATAAAAACTTGCAACTTGTTTTGGATATTTTGCAGGGCCATGACCTCGATGCGCATACCCATGTTATCGGTAGCGTCAACCGTTCCGATAGTATCGTGATTCATTTTAATGAGCGCGAGTTTTATCGCGAAAAACGTGTTATTTTGCACCGGCTGTGGTCTGAGACCAGCTTTAAATTACAGTCATTGCGCGATAATTCAGATTGCGCAAAATCACAATACGATCAATTGTTGGAAGATGATAATCCCGGCTTAAATGCACACCTAACTTTTGATGTTGAAGAAAATATCGCAGCCCCTTACATTAATCGTCGCCTAAAACCTAAAGTCGCTATTTTACGTGAGCAAGGTGTTAATGGTCATGTTGAAATGGCAGCCGCTTTTCATCATGCCGGTTTTGAGAGTGTTGACGTTCATATGAGTGATTTATTAAATGAACGTGTAAATTTACAGGATTTTAAAGGGTTAGTGGGTTGTGGTGGTTTTTCCTATGGAGATGTTTTGGGTGCTGGTCGCGGATGGGCGCAATCTATTTTAATGCATCCTAATATTCGCGATGAATTTCATCATTTTTTTGAGCGTAACGATAGTTTTGCTTTGGGTGTTTGTAATGGTTGCCAAATGTTTTCGTACTTGAAGGAATTAATTCCGGGTGCAGAGCATTGGCCCTCATTTCATCGCAACGAATCAGAGCAGTTTGAAGCACGATTATCATTAGTGAAAGTGATGCCTTCACCGTCTATTTTTTTCAAAGACATGGCGGGCAGTGTGTTACCTATAACTGTGGCGCATGGTGAAGGTCGAGTGGTGTTTGAGAAACAAGAAGCGCTTGTCGCATTGCAATACGTCGATCATCATCATCAATCTACGAATATTTATCCGATGAATCCCAACGGCAGCCCCGATGGTGTTACTGGATTTACAACGTCAGATGGGCGTGTGACTATCTTGATGCCTCATCCGGAACGCGTTTTTCGCGCGGTGCAGTTTTCTTGGTGTCCGGATGAATGGAATGATGAAAGCCCGTGGATGCGTTTTTTCCGTAATGCACGGGCTTGGGTGAATTAGGTTTTATTTAATCGTGTTCTTTTTCAAGATCAACGATGGGCTTGTCGGTAAAGAGATAATCTCTTAATTCTTTATCAAACCCAGGATCACGGCGACGAATCCATTCGAGTACCATGGCGGCATGTTCTTTTTCTTCATCGCGATTGTGAGCCAAAATGGCGCTGAGTTCTTTGTCTTTACAAACATCGATACGTTGTTGGTACCAGTCAACTGCCTCGAGTTCTTCCATTAATGAAACAATCGCGCGATGCATATCGCGGGTTTCGTCGGTAAGCTCGTCGACGGGTTCATGATAGCCTTCGTGTGACATGTTTAATTCTCCTGTGTTTGTGAACATAGTGTAACCTCAGTTCTGGATAACTGCGTATAAATTATTCTTTATATTGTTGGTTTTTATTCCTGGTTTGTTTGGTCGCCAAGAATAGGCAATTAGCGCTGCAAGGGTATTGACTAAAAAATTAATCGGACTACGATGACGCGAATGCTCAACATGATACAAGTTTTTCAACTGATCGATAATCGTTTCTACGATGCCACGTTGTTTTAGGAAAAACTTTTCAAATGCAGAAAGCATTTTGTTCTTCATATTTTTACGGACTTTTGTCACAAATTTTAAATCGTGTTTTGCCAAATCGTCCGCAAGATCTTTTCCAAGATACCCTTTATCGCCAGCGCCCAACCCCTTTAAATTAGCCATTAATTTTCTAACAACAGCGCGATCATCCACGTTCCCTTTCGTTAAACAAAAACGGATTAATTCCCCTTGATGATTAATCACAATATGTAGTTTAAAGCCGTAAACCCAGCCCATTGTGCTTTTACTGCGTTTAGCAATGCCTTTGAAAACCTTGTTTCGATAAATTCGTTTATTGTGGCATACGCGTAGTGTAGTTGAGTCAATATAATACAATCCCGTGTGTTTGCCCTTTCTCGAAAGCAAATAGGCGGCGAGCATCATTAGCGCTGCTGATTGGCAGGCGACAAAACGTGTGTAACTCAGCGCCGTAGGAAAATACTTCTTCATGTCTTGTAAAACACATCCACAATAAAAATCCTTAAATGTGCGATAGTGACTCATTTGAAACAACACAATGATGGTGCCAATTTCAGACAAGCTCATTTGCATCGCTCGATCTCGTTTTCTGTCTGGGTTCGGTAGCAAATACTTTGATTGACCTTTCAAATAATCCTTGCAAAAATCATCCATATCACAAAAAATCTCCGTGACCGGTGCCAACATGATTAACTCCTGTTACATTATTTAGCTGTAATTTTGGAGCTAAATTTTAGCGGTTCCGGTCTTTTTTTCAATTATTTCATTCACTTATTCCTTTTCTTATACAGAACTCAGGTTAGTGTAACATAGTTTTTCGGATCCGCTGCAGCAAGCAATTAAAATACGCTTGATGTATACTACGGGGCCTACACTGAGGAGGTTAGAAAATGGTTGTCATTGAAACGAACTTGGGGACGATCAAACTAGAACTTGATCATCAAAATACGCCGAACACCGCAAAAAACTTTCTACGCTATGCAGAAGAAGGTTTTTTCGATAACACATTATTTCATCGTGTTATCGACGGATTCATGATTCAAGGTGGAGGTTTTGAACCGGGCATGTCGCAAAAATCGACGCACGAACCCATTGAAAATGAAGCGGATAAAGGTGGTTCCAACAAGCGCGGCACGATTGCAATGGCGCGTACATCAGACCCACACTCTGCAACATCACAATTTTTTATCAATGTAGCAGACAATGCTTTTTTAGATCACAAAGCAAAAACGGGTGATGCTTGGGGTTACTGCGTATTTGGTCATGTCACAGATGGCATGGACATTATCGATAAAATTAAATCGGTTGATACAACAGCGCGAGCAGGCCATCAAGATGTGCCAGCAAAGGATGTTGTGATTGAAAAAATCACAGTTGTTGATAAAGAACAATAGTAACTTCCCTGCAAATGAGGCTCCAAAGTATGGCTATGGCATCACGTGTCATCCTAAACAATGTCACTTCGAGCAATACGAGGAGTCTCGTGACCATGGCAGAATGCTGGATATTGGAATAACGTGACTCACTCTTTCCGTATTATTTTTCGAGCGCCTCAATAAGAGCTTTTAAACAGCGGCCAGTTTCACCACCTGTGATGAGTCGATGATCCACGGTCACGGCAAGCGGCATGACCCGATGGACTACGGGCTTTCCATTTTCTGCAACGACTTCGTCTCTGGCTCTGCCGATGCCGATGATTGCAACCATTGGCGGAACAGGAAGTGGAGATGCATAGCGACCCGCAAATGTGCCGTAATTAGACATCATGATGGTTGCACCTTGCAGTTCTTCTTGTGGAAAACTGCGGTCTTGGGCTTGCTGTTTGAATCGATTGATTTGTTCACGCAGACTGGCATCATCACGATTAGCAATATCTTTTAAAATGGGCACATAAAGGCCGCTTGGAGTGTCAACCGCGACGCCTAAATTAATCGTGTCATTTTGTTTGTAACCCATTTGCGTGGCATCGAAAAAAGCATTTACGATGGGCACGGCTTCGCAGGCAGCTTGTATTGCACGGATAATGCGTACAGAAATATCTTCATCTTGAGGCCAATGATTGATATCGGCATCATCGACCATGGTGACGGGAACGATTTGCTGGTGTGACTGAGTCATACTGAGCACCATCGCGCGTCTTACGTTCGATAATTTTGTGAGTTCGCCGTCAATCTTTGGACCTTGGCTTGATGCTGCTGGTTTCACGTTCGCAGCGGCGCGTTTAACATCTTCTGCGGTAATTTTGTCGCCTGCAGGTGTAATTTCTTCGAGATTAACACCCAATTGTTTGGCTAGCATGCGTACTGCTGGCGTGACTTTAATGCGTTTGTCACTGGTTTTGCTTTGCGCTACACCGATTGCAGATTCTTCAAGTACGGCTTCGCCTTCTTCGATTGCGCCAACGACGGTACCCGTATCTTTTTTTACTTCTTCGGCTTCGCCTTCGCCTTCAAATCCAATTAATGGTTGGCCCGTTTCAATGGTATCACCCGGTTCGCCAAATAATTTTTCAATTTTGCCATCAAAGGGTGCTGGCACATCAACTAATGCTTTTGCTGTTTCCATGGCGACTAAGGGTTGATCGGTTTTAACTTCATCGCCGACTTTTACGTACCACTCGCGAACTTCTGCATCGGGCAAACCTTCGCCGAGGTCGGGTAATTTAAATATTTTCATTCAAACTCCATCTGTGTTTGTACTGCTTCAATAATGCGTTTTGCATTAGGCATGTAATTTTTTTCTAATTTAAAATACGGCATTACTGTATCATAGCCGGTCACGCGTTGAATGGGTGCAAGCAATGACAATAATCCACGTTCAGCTACAGCTGCTGCAATTTCTGCGCCCACACCACACGTGCGCGGTGCTTCGTGGATGATGACACAGCGCCCTGTTTTTTCAACAGACGCTAAAATCGTTTCCATATCGATAGGTTTAATTGTTGCAACATCGATGACTTCAGCACTGATATTTTGTTTGGCTAATTGATCGGCAGCTTCCAGCGTTTCTTTAATCATCGCGCCCCACGTGACTAATGTCACATCTTCGCCTTCACGTAAAATAAAACATTTATCGAGTGGCAAAGCTTTACCATCGTCAGGCACGTCTTGTTTTACCCAACGATAAATGCGCTTTGGTTCGAGAAAAACGACAGGGTCGGGGTTGCGAATAGAGGCTAATAATAATCCGTACGCGCGTGCAGGCGATGATGGAATAACAACGCGTATTCCTGGAATATGCGCGAATAAAGCTTCAGTGCTTTCTGAGTGATGCTCAGGTGCGTGAATGCCGCCGCCATACGGAGCGCGATACACGAGCGGACATGTTAATCGACCACGGGTGCGATTACGCAGTCGTGCTGCATGACTTAAAATATGATCGAAGCCTGAATAAATAAATCCCATAAATTGAAATTCGGCAACGGGTTTTAATCCTTGAGCAGCCATGCCGACTGAAATGCCGGCAATCATAGATTCAGCGAGTGGTGTGTCTAACACGCGCTCGGGACCGTATTTTTCTAATAAACCAACAGTTGTTCTAAAAACACCGCCATTGACGCCAATGTCTTCGCCTAATACGACGACATTTTTATCATTATTCATCTCATAAGCTAATGCCTGGTTAACAGCTTCTGCTAATGTAATTTTGCTCATGAGTGTGCCTCCAAATCATCGCGCTGAGATTTTAATTCTTGAGGCAACTCAGCATATAAATAATCAAACATGTCGGTCGGCTTGGCGGGAGTAGCATTTAAATATTCTTTTACAATCTCATCAACTTCAGCCGTTAATTCTTTTTGCATGTCAGCTTCTTTTTCACGTGACCACAGTCCTTCGGACTCGAGATAATAACCGAGCCTTGCAATTGGCTCGTCTTTCCACGCGTTTTTAATTTCCTCAGCAGGTGTATAGCGTGAGGCATCATCGGCAGTGGTGTGATCACACAAGCGAAAAGTTACGGCTTCAATTAAAGTGGGGCCGCCGCCTTGACGTGCTTTGTCTAAGGCATCTGCAACGGCATATCGCACGGCGATGACATCATTGCCATCCACTTGGATACCTTCAAAGCCAGCAGCAATCGCTTTTTGTGCGAGCGTTTCACAGTTTGATTGTTTGGGGCGCGGTACTGAAATGGCCCATTGATTATTATTAATCACAAACACAAGGGGGAGATTCCAAACACCAGCTAAATTGATGGCTTCATAAAAATCGCCTTTCGATGTGCCACCATCACCACAGATAGTTAGCACGGCGCGTTTTTGTTTGCGGTATTTAACCGCATAGGCAACACCCGCAGCGTGAAGTAATTGTCCTGCGATCGGAACGCAAATAGGAAAATCTTCAGAAAGATCAGGATTGGCATAGTTGCTCCCGCGTTCATCGCCACCCCAATAGGCAAGAATTTCTGAAAGTTTTCCGCCGCGCATATAAAAAACGCCTTGATCACGATAATACGGGCAAAAAATATCTTCTTTTTGCATCGCGTGACCCATGCCAATGCCAGTTGCTTCTTGTCCACGCGAGGCTGCAAATGTGCCCATTTTACCGGTGCGTTGTAAGTTAACTGTTTTATTGTCGTAACTGCGAATTAATGACATCGCGCGATATAATTCGAGCAGTGTTTTAGAGTCAGCAAATTCTGGAAAAGGTTGCATGGATTGACTATTTTCATTGAGAAATTGTAGAAATTTAACGTCATACGAAGCGACGGTGGTCATTTTCGGGTTCGTCATACTGTCTCCACGTAATCAGATTTTTTTTCATTGAGCTTTTCTTTAGCGATAAGCTCGGCAATGTCAGTCGTTGGTTTGTTTGTTTGTGCGGAGCGTTCGAATAATGTCAGCATCCGATCGTAGATTTGCTCCGTTAATTTTTTGGCGATTTCAATATCGTGATAATCGTGAATAGAAGCCGCTTGTATCAATCCGCCAGCATTGAGAACAAAATCGGGTGCATAAAGAACGCCCCTTTGATGTGCAATTTCACCGTATTTGCGGTGAGCGAGTTGATTGTTAGCCGCACCTGCAATGATGTTTGCACTTATCCTATTCAGGGTATTGAGATTTATGGTTCCCCCGATTGCGCAGGGAGCGAATATGTCGCACTCTACATCGTAAATTTCTTCAGGGGTCACGACATCGGCATTAAATTCTTTTACAAAACGCTCGGTAGCTTCCGGCTTCGTATCGCACATCGTGATTTTGACGCCGTGTCGGTGGAGGTGTTCTGAAAGGTAGTAGGCTGTTTTGCCTCCGCCTTGTACGGCAATTCGTAGTCCGTCCAGATCATCGCGACCTAATTTGAACTTAACTGCTGCCTGGATCCCTCGCATAACGCCAAGGCCAGTGAAGGGTGAGGGATCACCCTGGACCTCATCGGTTCCAGCAGCACCAATCACGTGAGGTGTGCGTTCGGCAATTACGTCCATATCGTGGGTGGTTGTGCCGAGATCCATAGCAGTGATGTAGCGACCGTTCATATCATGCACAAAGTCACCAAATGAGCGGAAAAGGGCATCACGGTCTTTGATAACTGGAGGGGCGATAATGACGGCTTTGGCGCCCCCATGGGGCAAATCACTCGCAGCGGCTTTGAGGGTCATCATGTATGAGAGCCTCAACACATCTTTTAGGGCCATTCCGTAGGATCTGTAAGGATAGATTCGGCAACCGCCGATTGCGGGTCCCCGTTGGGTGTTGTGAATCGCGATAATCGCTTGGAGCCCGGTGCTTGCGTCCATTTTGGTGTGAATATCTCCAAACCTGAGTAATCTTGCATATCGCATCAGGGCTTCATGAGTGTGATAATAGTACTTGTCAGTTTTTGGCATAAACGAGGTCCTTGAGCTAAGAGAATAAACGAGACCCGCCTGGTTTTTACTAGGCTATGGGAAAAATTGACCCCCAATACTAGCAAGGATTTTGTTACAATGTAAACTTTCCATCACTGTGCGTGGGGGGTTACGTGAAAAGACTTCTTTATTGTGTTTCTGGGTTTCTAGCATTCATTAGCGTGACGGGTTATGCAGCCAAACCCGCTGATTTGAATAGCATCGTTTATCAACTACATACACAACGTTGGGTAATGACAGACAAAGCAAACGTTGTGATTGCCGTAGATGCAACTGCAAAGGATCAAGATCTACCTAATGTGCAACATCAGATCATGCAAAAACTAAATCAATTAGGTTCCCATCAAAAATGGGATGTCGTCACGTTCGATCGTAATCAAGATCAATCCGGTCTTGAAAAATTACATATGGTAGTCAGTGCCCGTTTGCCAGAGTCGCAATTAAATAATTTTCGGGATCGTGTTCAGTCATTATCGAAAGCAGGTGAGAAGTTTCAGTTGCAAACCATTAATTTCGAACCAAGCTTGATAGACGTTGAAAAAACCCGTGAACAATTGCGTCAGGAAATTTATGAGCAAGTTAAACAAGAACTTGCGCAACTCAATAAAACTTACCCTGCGCAACATTATTTTCTGCATAATATTAACTTTGTTCAGCAGCCTATTTATCGCATGGCCGGAAATGCTTTTATAAAAACCAATGTACCATCACCATCAGATATTTCTGTAAAACGTGAAATGACAGTCAATGCTGTTGTGGTGTTAGCTTCAAAAATTAAGAATTAGGTAATAAGAAATGGTATTCATCTTGCCGAAGGTTATTGCGCATCGGGGTGCGCCATTAGTCGCTCCAGAAAATACTTTAGCATCATTGCGTGCTGCAAAATCGTTAGGTGCAACATGGGTCGAGTTCGATGTTCAACTGACTCACGATGGTAAAGCAATTATTTTCCATGATGATGAATTGGATCGAACGACGAACGGTAAAGGATTAGTTGCAGCGTTAAGTTACGATTTGATTTCAGAATTAGATGCTGGAAGTTGGTTTAATAAAAAATTTAAAAATGAGCGTATTCCAACTTTAACGGATTATTTACAGTGTGCGGCTCAATTGGGGTTAGGGATTAACGTTGAATTGAAGGGAACGGCATCTCAATCTGAAGCTTTAGCACGATGCGTTGCCACAGCATTACAGAGTTATTGGCCAAAACACTTGCCAGTACCGTTAATATCGAGTGCTTTGCCTGCTTGTTTACAATCGATGAAAGCGATAACGGATGAATATCCGCAAGGTTTTATTATGCATGAATGGGCAGACAGTTGGCGTGACACGGTTGATGAATTAGGATGCGTATCGTTACATGTTGAGTACGAGCAATTAAATCCAAAGCGAGCTGAGGCTGTTAAATTAGCAGAAAAAAAGTTACTCGCGTACACCATTAATGATGCAACAGTAGCAAAATCATTGTTTGATATTGGTGTTGATTCTGTGTTTAGCGATAATCCAGAGTTACTTGAACAGACCTTTTATTAATCTCGGTTTTACACTACTTATATAATAGCTCGCTTGTTGATCGAGGCGTTCTTGCTGCGTTAAATCACCTTGCTGTTTTAATGATTCACGTTTGCGTGTTGTAGTGTCATACAAACTAATGGCAGCAGATACTGACAAATTTAAACTTTCCGACATGCCATACATCGGTATTTGAAATTTAATCTGACAAGCGGCTTGTGCCTGCTCGGACAATCCACGCTGCTCGTTGCCAATCATGATGCAAATGGGTTTTTCAATCGGGACACTCGACAAAGGTTGTTTCGCTTTTAAACTACCTCCAACGAGTACAATGTGTTGTGATTTTATTGCGCTTAAAAAATCTTCCAAAGTATCGTGATAAATGACATTAACCCAATAAACAGCTCCCTGTGTGATGGAGCGTGCGTACACCGCATCACTTTCGGGTGCGATAATGTGAACGGTTGAAATCCCCATGGCCTCACTTGATCGTACAGCAGCTAAGGCGTTATTAATATCAGAGGGGCGTTCGATGGCGAGCTGGATGCTCTTTAATCGCGCATCAAGTATCGCCTGTATGCGGTTTTTTCGGTTGTCAGTTAAATAAGGGTCTAGCCGTTTAATAATTACGCTGCTGTTGTGTTTTTTAATAAGTTCACTTTCTACTTCATTCATAATCCAAAAGCTCTGGGTGTTTCTTCAACGGATTCACCTGGGCGAGGTATAGTGAATACCATGATAAGGATGATTAAAGCACACATACTAGCAATAAAAGGCTCTAAAAGAAACGAGTGTGCCCAAAGCCATAATTGATTCATTAAGAGGAGGGTGGTTGTGCTAAATAAAGATAGGCTAATCGCCCAGGTTAATGACAAGGCAGTATATTGCACCGCAGGCGGAAACAATCGAATTTGCATTAAAAAAAGTGGTGTAAATGCACTAGCAGTAAAAAATGCGAAAAATGCTTGCATCGAGATTAGAATAAAGGGTGAGTGGGTTGTGATCAATATAAATAATAAAGGAGCAATGATACAACAGCCGATTAATCCCATTAATGAAATATTTCGCCCACCAATTTTATCAGCAATCATCGCGATGATAGGCATTAATGCTAACATGAGTGCGCTACCTAATAGAGTGAGAGCCAGTGCATCATGTGGTTGGTATTTTAATTGATGAGTTAAAAAACGGTTGAGATAAACAGCGGAAATAACAAAATAGATAACAATAAAAGAACCGATCATGAGTGATTTCATAAAATTATTTTTGTAACAGCAAAATAATAGTGTGAGTGGCTTTTTTTCAAGCTGTTTATCATGATGCAACTCTGTAAAAATAGGTGTTTCATTGACAATAACTCTTAAATAAGCAAAAATAAAGCAGCTTACAGTGCTAAATAAAAATGGTATGCGCCATCCCCACGTTAATAAAAACTGACGTTTCATAATGTTTGGAAAAGTCACACCCAGTAGTATTCCGATGCCGCTGGCTAGTACGGGCCATGTAGTTGCTACAGTAGGGAAATGATTATGTGTATGCTCCAAGAGGAAAATGCTCGCTCCATTCATTTCGCCAGCGATTGCAAGGCCCTGTGTACATCGGCAAAACATTAATAATATTGATGCTAATAGTCCTATTTCATTATAAGGGGGTAAATAGCTAATAACTAACGAGGAGATTCCCATTAAAGATAAGGCAATACTTAACGCAATTTTTCTTCCATATTTATCCCCAATACTGCCAAACATAATAGCGCCGACGGGTCGAATGATATAAGTCGAAAAAACAATAGTAACAGCGCCAATAAATCTTGCTTTCGATGAAGTAGTCGGAAAAAATAGGGTTGAAATGACTGGAAGGAGGCACGTGAAGCTTGCATACTCTAGCCAGCCAAAAAAAGTACCAATAAAAGTAGTCGCAACAATTTTAGTTCGCGGATGAAGCACATCTAACTCCATGTTTCATTTGGGTCGCACCTATGTGCATCCGACGATCGTGGGATTCCTCATTATATCACAGGCAAATATACTAATGCCAGCCAATCTTTGTTATGCTTACGAGGATGAATAAATTTAATAAAAATAGTAATGCAGCGTATTTGAAAGCAGCACTCGCGTTGGCAAAAAAACGCCGCGGTTTTTGTGCGCCTAATCCTTCTGTGGGTGCTTTAGTGATTAAAAACGATGAAGTATTGGCAGAAGGAAAACACTGGGCTGCGGGAGAGCCGCATGCGGAGCGTGTTGCGCTCAACAAACTCGGGAAAAAGGCTAAAGGTGCTAGCTTATATGTGACGCTGGAGCCTTGTTGCCATTGGGGCAAAACGCCACCTTGTACACAAATCATTATCGATTCTGGAATTAAACATGTTTATTATTCACTAGAGGATCCAAATCCAGAGGTTGCTGGCAAAGGCGCGAAAGAATTAATAGCGGCTGGAATTCAGTGTGAGCAAATTAAATTGCCTGAAATTGACTCTTTTTATCGGAGTTATATTTATTGGATGAAGAATCATCGTCCTTTTATTACTGCAAAGATTGCTCTTAGCTTGGATGGAAAAATAGCTAGTGTGCAAGGCGAGTCAGTTCAACTGACCGGTGATGCGTTGCAACAACTTACACATCAAAATCGTCGTAAAAGTGATGCGCTCTTAACTACCATCAACACAATTATTAATGATGACCCACAGATGAATGTGCGTTTGGAAGAAGACATTATCGCAAAACCGATTTATATTCTCGATAGCCACTTACGCTTACCGTTGAATGCAAGAGTATTTGAGACATCTTCACGACTCACCGTTTTTCACGAAAAAAATGCTAACGAAAAACAAAAGCAACAATTAACGGCTAAAAATGTTCGTTGTGTGGAAATAGAAAAAAACAAAGATGGCTTGCGACTCCAAGAGATGATCAATGTTATTGGTAATGATGGTGTTCATGATTTATGGGTCGAAACCGGCGCCCGTTGTTTCCAATCTTTGGTGAAGCAAAAATTATTAAATCGCTTGTTTATTTATGTCGCCCCTAAAATTTTGGGCCCTGAGGCGAAATCAGCATTTGATGAGTCGTTGCCTTTGCTCGATGATGCTAAAACAGTTCAGTGGAAGTCATATGATCAGGATGCTGTCTGTTTGATTGAGTATTCGTAACTACCACCCGCAAATGACACTCCACATCCAGGAGGCACGCAGTTACGAGCCCCCTCGATTGACAACCTCCCGAGCTATTGATACATTGACACCAACATTAATGCCTTCAGGGCGGGGTGCAAGTCCCCACCGGCGGTGAGTTTCCCAAAACAAGCCCGCGAGCGATTGCCGAAAGGTGAAAGCAGACCTGGTGACCATTTTTTAAAATGTATTCCAGGGCCGACGGTAACAGTCCGGATGAGAGTTGGCAATTGCTCATTCGTGTCTGCTTTTTAGTAGGCGCATCTATTTCTCATCGTATCCCTGATCAACGTTTGGAGTGCCTATGTTTACTGGTATTGTTGATCATTGTGGTGAAATTTTATCGGTGCAACGGGAAAGCGATCGTGCGAGGATATGGGTTCAATGTCAGTTTAATGGCTTACAGTTGGGTGAAAGCATTGCAATTGATGGTGGTTGTTTGACTGTGGTTGACATCAAACCGAATGCATTTGCTTGCGAAATTTCACCGGAAACTATGCGCTTAACAATCTCACAACAGTACGAAAACTCTCAGCGCGTTAATTTGGAGCGCGCATTACTAATCAATGATCGATTGGGCGGTCATCTTGTGTCGGGTCACATCGATCAAATGATTTTCGTTGACTCGTTACAACCGCATAATGAGTTTTTAGAAATGCGCTTTAAAGGTATAAATCTCGACAATTATTCTTACTTGGTACAAAAGGGCAGCGTTGCTGTAAATGGTGTGAGTTTGACGGTTAATGAAATAATACAAGATGGATTTTCTCTGATGCTGATCCCACATACTCTAGAGCGGACAAATTTACACGCCTTAAAAGAAGGGCAATCCGTTAATATCGAATTTGATCTAGTTGCAAAAATGATTTCCAAGCAAATACAACCTTATTTAAAAAATACCTAGAAAGAGGGTGCATAAATGCAAGACATACTTAACGATATTCGCAATGGTAAAATGGTTATTTTGGTGGATGATGAATCTCGCGAAAATGAGGGCGATTTAATCCTGGCGGCAGAACAGGTAACACCAGAAGCGATTAATTTTATGAGTCTCTACGGTCGTGGTTTGGTTTGCCTTTCCATGATGGAAAGTGATTTTGAACGACTCGGAATACCAATGATGACAAAACAAAATCGCTCAAAACATCAAACGGCTTTTGGCGTTTCGATCGAAGCGGCCTCGGGTGTTTCAACAGGAATATCAGCATATGATCGTGCACACACAATCAAAACGGCTATCGCTGATAATAGTACGGAAGAAGATATCATCGTGCCAGGCCACATTTTTCCCTTGAAAGCAAGAGAGGGTGGTGTTCTGGTAAGGCCGGGTCATACAGAAGGTAGTGTTGATTTAGCACGATTGGCAGGGTTAAAACCAGCAGCGGTAATTTGTGAAGTGATGAACGACGATGGTTCAATGGCCCGAATGTCGGATTTAAAGCGTTTTGCTGAGAAACATCAATTAAATATTGTGAGTATTCGTGATCTCATCACGTATCGCATTAATAATGAAACGTTAGTCGAGGAAGTCTCCTCTTCAGCGTTACCCTTAAAATCACAGCACAAATTTATTATAAAAACATTTCGCAGCTCTGTTGATAATACAGAGCATGTAGCATTAATCTCTGAAAATTTTAATTCAAGCGAAAATTGCTTGGTACGTTTACACTCAGAATGTTTAACGGGTGACGTATTTGGCTCGATGCGGTGCGACTGCGGACGCCAGCTCGAAGTGGCCTTGGAAGAAGTGGCTCAGGCTGGTGGTGTTTTATTATATTTACGTCAAGAAGGACGTGGTATTGGTTTAACTAATAAAATTAAAGCGTATGCGTTGCAAGAAGAAGGTTTGGACACCGTTGAAGCAAATCATCAATTAGGTTTTGCAGCCGATTTGCGTGACTACGGATTAGCAGCTCAAATTTTACGAATGCTAGGTATTAATACCATCCGATTATTAACAAACAATCCTAACAAGATGACAAGCATGGAGCGGTATGGTATTAAAGTGAGTGAGCGAATACCTTTGGAAATAACACCCACTCACGATAATATTCATTATCTTCGCACAAAACAGGAAAAACTGGGACACTTCTTAAATTTGACTGTGGAGAATCACAATGATTGAAAAATCGAATGCGTATAAATTGGGTATCATCGTGAGCCGGTTCAATCACCCGGTCACACAGGCGTTGTTGGATGGTGCGATGGCACGGGCAGACGTATTAAAGTTGCCAAAAGATGATATCAAGGTTATTTGGGTGCCAGGCGCTGTCGAGCTACCATTAATGGCCCAGCAATTGGCAAAATCGCTGAAGTACGATGCGGTGATCTGCCTGGGTGCTGTGATTAAAGGCGAGACGAACCATTACGATCACGTTTGTCAGCAAGTGAGCTTAGGGTGTCAACAAGTTGCTTTACAGTATGATATCCCAGTCATTTTTGGGGTTTTAACGACTCAAAATAAAGAGCAAGCCTTTGCAAGAGCGGGTGGTGAGCGTGGCAACAAAGGTGAATACGCAGTTGATGCGGCGCTGCAAATGATTGACAATATGCGCCAAGTCCATGTGAAATCGTAGCCCAATATGAGACAAACAAAAAACCCAATCCTTCAGGCAGTTTCAAATTGGGTCAAGCGTAACTTTTCGAGTCCCGAAGCGATTGCCTTATTGTTTACGATCGTTTTCGCGATTGTTTTCCTGGAGTTCTTAGGCAAGTTTTTATTGCCGGCCTTCATCAGCATTGTTATTGCTTATTTATTGCTGCCTGCTGTGCGCCTGTTAGAGCGTTGGCGGTTTCCAAATTTATTAGCTGTGCTCATTGTTTATTTTATCTTTCTTGGTCTATTCTTATTGGCTTTATTCGGTTTGTTGCCGTTAATTTGGAAACAGTTGGCAAGTGTCGTTCATGAATTGCCGAGAGCCTTTAGCAAAAGTCAGTTGTGGATTAATGAGCTCATGCTACGGTATCCCAAAGTGCTTCCCTCAAACCCGTTGGAGCACGGATCTGTATTTTTAAAAGAGCAATCTGTCAGAATCGGCCAGTTTATTCTTCATTTTTCGCTAGCGAGTATTCCAGGCATTATTGAAGCCATTTTATATTTAGTGTTAATTCCCTTGCTTGTGTTTTTCTTTTTGAAAGACGGTAAAAGCATTACAGCATGGTTCGCTAAATATCTTCCGCATCGGCGCGGCATGTTGCAAGTCGTGTGGTCCGAGGTCAATCAAAAAATCGGTGTTTATGTGAAAGGGCGGGTGGCCGAAATTATTATTGTTGGCGTCGTATCGGTCGTTACATTTTCATTATTAGGCTTGCAGTATTCAATATTGTTAGGCACATTGGTGGGCGTCTCTGTCATCGTGCCATACATTGGTGCCGTTGTCGTGACAGTGCCGATCGTCATTATTGGCTTAATGCAGTGGGGATTTGCGCCCGATTTTATTTATTTGATGATTGCATATTTATTAATTATCACTTTGGATGGTAATTTATTAGTACCGATCTTGTTTTCTGAAACGATGGATATTCATCCGATTGTGATCATCTTGTCAGTCCTGGTTTTTGGCGGCATTTGGGGGTTTTGGGGTGTATTTTTTGCTATCCCACTGGCAACGTTGCTTAAGGCCATTTTAAATGCATGGCCAAAAGCACAGTTGCCAGTTGCTAGAGAGGAAGGGGCGCAGCAAGAATGCCCAGTCGAAGAAAAGTAGTAAGTATGTGGTGGTGCCTTCGGGATGTGGAGCGTCATTTGCGCAGAGTGCTACACGTTTGAGGTTCCTCGCGTCGCTCGAAATGACACTGCTTTTACCCATTTCCGGTATGACGAGACGAGGTTGGTCTGCTTAGCTACTCTTCGCCCATATCACCACCGAATAAATTACTAGTAGCCATCATTTTTTCTTGGGTGATTTTAGCAGCTTTTTGATTGGCATCGTTCAAGGCAGCTTTAACTAAATCTTCAACTACTTCTTTGGATTCTTTTAATGCTTCATCAGCAATATCAAGGCTGACTACTTGATGTTGTGCCGTGACTACGACTTTCACTAATCCTGCGCCTGACTCACCGGTCACACGAATTTTGGTTAACTCTTCTTGTGCTTTTTCCATCATTTCTTGAATTTTCTTCGCATTTTTCATTAAGCTGCCAATATTAAATTTTCCACCAATCATCGGTTACCTCGTTGTTGTCATGTTAATGTTCCATCGGAATTCTAGAATGGAAGGCATGGCTTAATGTGCCACCATCGAGATATTCCAACTCACCGCCTAGTGGCACACCATGTGCAATGCGGGAACACTCCATTTTATTATGATCCACGTGATTTGCAATATAATGCGCTGTAGCTTTGCCTTCCATCGTGGGGTTTGTAGCGATGATGAGCTCTTTAATCTCAGAAGATTCGAGTCGCTTGAATAGAGCTGGGATGCCAATATCTTCGGGGCCGATACCGTCCAGCGGCGACAGGTGGCCTTGCAACACAAAATAAAGTCCGGAATAGATATTGGATTGCTCGATAGCGGCAACGTCGGCAGGGTTTTCAACCACACATAAAGTAGAAGCATCGCGTTTTGGATTACGGCAAAGATCACATAATTCGTGTTCGGTATAAATGCGACATTGCTTGCATTGCCCAACCCGCGTAATGGCTTCCTTCAATGCTTCAGACAATGCCAGTCCCTTGGCTTGTCCTGGTTTTGAGAGCAAGTAGAACGCAATACGTTGGGCTGACTTAGGGCCGACACCCGGTAGTGCGCATAATGCGTCAATTAATTGTTTAGTCAGTGGGCTAAACACTAGCTACTTGTCCTCCAGATAGTTTTGGCTAGGCTGCTGATCCATCTGTAATAGCTGCAATACCACCGCGGCCTCGACCGCCTTCACCACCTTCATCTTCATCGCGTTCAGCATCACCCATCGTGATGTTCTTGATGTCGTCTGGAATTTGCATGCTTTGTAATAATTCCATCGTTTTACTTTGCGTTGTTTTTTGAATTTCTTCGCTAAGATTTTTCCATGCTTCGCGAATTCGCCATTTAAATTCTTTAACACCGCCTTGTAACGCTTTTTCATTAAATTCGATGTCTTCAAAGGTATAGGTAGCAGACATCGTGATAACTACACTCCCGTCGTGTGATTTTCCGGTTAGCTTGATATCGGCAAGGTTTGAATAGGTCGATTGCATCTGTTGTTGCATATCCATGATACTATTTTTAATGTCGGCCAATAAACGTCCGTCATCGTTTGTGAATGCTTCTGCCATGGGATTACCTCCAGTTTGTTGTGTGAAAAACTATAAAATAATAATGCGAAATTTTACGTTCCGCTTTCTTTGGGAATAATGCTGTCTTTGACGACAGTAGCGTCAAAAGTCTTCATTATTCGTTGAACTTGTTGATCTTGCATGATTGCAGATTCTGCTTCGGACTGACGATTTTGTTCTTCACGTTTTGCAATCACCGCGGGGGTTTCACCACTTTCATTACCAATTTCAATATTCACAGTTATGGTTCGATTTAAGTAGTTATTCAATGCATCGTTAATTCGTTCAATTTGTTTTTTTTGTAATAAAGGTTTTTGTTTTGGGTTTAATAATAAATATAAATATGTATCCGTTATTTCTTTAAGACTACATTGTTTTGCAAGTGCCAAAGCAGCGCCGGATAAGTTTAATTGTGGTAACAATTCGTGCCACACCATTTTCGTTGGCTCTACCGGTTGGTTCGCTTCGCTGGTTCGAGGTAAAGACACATTATTTTGCTTGTTGGGAATGACGGAGTGAGAAGTTGTTTCCGGATAAAATGCCAACATACGCAACAATGCCATTTCAAAACCAATTTCTGGTGTAGGTGCAAACGGTAAGTCGCGTTGAGCTAATAGACCGATTTGATAAAACAATTGAACATCTTCGCGAGCGAGCTTCGTCGCTAAATCTTTTAACATTTCACTATTATTTTCAAGAGTGGTGTCGGGAACTGCTTGTAGAACGGCAATTTGATGCAGTAACGACAGTAGATCCGCTAACGCGTTTGCAAAATCGACACCTTGGCTTGTCAGCTTTTCTACGCAAGCCAATAGCGCATTCCCGTCTTTTGCGTGGAGTGCTTCCAAAATTTCGAATAAAGTGGTCGGTTCAATAGTGCCGAGCATCGCTTTGACATCGCTCGTGAGCACTTTACCGTTGCCGTACGCAATGCTTTGATCGAGTAAACTCAATGCGTCGCGCATGCTGCCGTTGGCAGCACGACTCAGCAATTCTGTTGCTGGATTTTCATGCGCGATATTTTCTTTCACCAAAATCATATTTAAGTGTTCAGCAATTTGTTGTGGTGACATTTGCGTTAAGTGAAATTGTAAGCACCGCGACAAGACTGTGGCTGGTAATTTTTGATAGTCGGTCGTTGCCAGTAAAAATTTCACGTGCGCTGGTGGCTCTTCGAGTGTTTTTAGTAATGCATTAAAACTGTGACCTGAGAGCATGTGGACTTCGTCAATCAAGTAAACTTTGAAGCGGCCCTTGGCCGGTGCGTATTGGACGTTTTCGAGTAGTTCGCGTGTGTCTTCAACCTTCGTGCGCGAAGCTGCATCGACTTCGTAGAGATCAGGAAAACGGCCGGCGTCCACTTCTTGGCAGCTATTGCATTGGCCACAGGGCGAAGCGCTCACGCCTTTTTCACAGTTCAAACATTTTGCGATGATACGAGCAATGGTGGTTTTACCGACACCCCGCGTGCCCGTGAATAAATAAGCATGGTGAAGATATTCTTGATTAAGTGCATTAGTCAGCGCTTGGACAACATGGGGTTGTCCGACGACTTCATCAAAGCGTCGTGGTCTCCATTTTCGCGCTAGTACTTGATGAGGCATATTACCTTCCTAATTTAAAGCGGCAGCCACAACAGCCTTACTTCGGCACACGAGTCTATTGTTACCGTTGTTCCCTTCCGGGCCTGGCGGAGTTCACAATGTATCGTTGCGAAGGGACCACTGCAGCCGCCTACACTCGTTTTAGTTCGCCACTCTTCAAGTTCAGTTCAAGCTCACATTTTAATCTGGCGGAGAGGAAGGGATTCGAACCCTTGGTACGTGTTAGCGTACACACGCTTTCCAGGCGTGCCCCTTCGACCGCTCGGGCACCTCTCCATTAACCGAATAGGACGTTTAGATTCCTACTCACTTTATAACATTCGAGAGGTGCTCGAATTCGACGCTGACATCCGTGTCGAAGCTAAATCATTTTTTTGCTACCCCGGCCTGGCCATGCAACGCTGCGCTTGCTCGCGTTGCATGGCCAGGCGTTCAAGCAGGATTGCTGCTTGAACCCGCTCGGGCACCTCTTTCTCCCCTACATACGTAAGTGAAAGGGCCCAGAGTAAACTAGAACATCTTTTCGTGCAATCTTGCGGTACGTTAGTATTAATGTCAACGTGTTGGAAACAATGCTTTCATTATTTAATATTGTATCGTAGTGAGCTTAAAGAAATATTAAGGGCGTCTCTAGAAATTCTTTTAAAAACATAAAACATTTTATCAATTTCAGTTGCTTAGGTATCGCGATTGGGATTTTGAGGGAACCAATGTTGTTTCATTCTGGGCAATAGCGAGGAACCTCAAACCTGCAGCACATCGCGAGGGTTCATGAGAGCCCTCGCAGAGTTTATTCTGAGCTTGTTGCAGGGTTCGGTGTGACACTGCTTCGAATGACAGTCCCAAACCTTAATGAGAATCAGAAACCGTTTTAACGCGATTGCGCCCGGCTGATTTAGCGGAGTAAACGGCTTTGTCGGCGTGTTCGATGGACTGTTCGATGGATGTATTTGGGTTGAACGGAGATAAGCCAAAACAAGCTGTTACATGAATTGTTTTTTTATGGCCGACGTCGATAGAAAGATTTTGAATGCCCTTGCGCAATCGCTCTATCATTTCGTGCGCGGCTTTAAAATCGATATCTTGAACCAGCAATAAAAATTCTTCTCCGCCGTAACGAAACACTTTATCGTAAGGACGAAGGTTTTTAATCACGTAATGTGCAATTGTCATTAAAACCTTATCTCCCGCAGCATGGCCGTATGTGTTATTTACTTCACTAAAATGATCTAAATCCATCATCACGAGATAAGAAGATTTATAGACGTTGCGTTTTAATAATGCTTGATGTTCTCGCAGGATCGGTAGCATATCAATTCGATTGAGAGCGCCTGTTAAGGGATCACGGCTGTATATGAGTTCTTCCAGTTCGTGTTTTAACGCAAACATCTCGAGCTGTAGACGTTCCAAACTATTAGCAAAATTATCGTAGTCGTAAGTAGAAATAGAGATATTCATTTGAGAGGTTTCGAGGAGTTTTGTTGCTAAGTGATGCATTCTCTCATGTTCTTTTCCAATGGCCATAAATCCCTCATTTTTTTCTAAGTTTTTAGAGGCAGAAGTATTGTAATACCACTGGCCAAAGCGACATTGTTTATGCGCGTTGGGGGAGAGGTCGTGTTGATCGCTGGTTAATCGGCAAACTAAAGCGCGGATTAATAGTCGATACCATTCCGTGTGGTTGTACAGTGCTTGATCTAACAATGTGACAATGTCTTGCAGGTCGCTGCGTGATAAATCGGATAGTGCCATCTTAGCCTCCTTGCTTAAGCGCCATTCTGTAAATTGGACTTTGGATAAATAAAATCCCTTGCCAGTTAGGACAATAATCAAAAAATGTGAGTTTCTAAATCTTAAGCTGTTTTTTGCAGCAATTCGTAGAATTTCTCAGGTGTAAAATTTATTTTATCCAACCATGATTTTACTATCCCAATCAAATCCTCTATTTTTTCAGGGTCTGAGTTTTGCGTCTTTTCTTCAGTCCTCTGAATCGTTTTAATTTTTGAGTTGCTATTTTTGAAAATAGCAGGATGTCGCGTGCGTTTCCCCTGCGTATCACCTTTGGTTCTGCCTTGCGGATTACCGCGTGGTTTGCAGAGATTAGCAGGCGTGCCAACGGTATCAAGCACCGTAGAAAAACCCCGTTGCGTTTGTGAAGGGGTCGCAGTTATTGATGGTTTTTCGTTATCCACTTGGAAGCTCGGCAAATACCGCTCCCATTTTTTCGGTAAAATCGGGGCAAGATTCCTCGCTAGATAAAGTTGCGTATACGCTAATGCTGTCATCCGCCACCAATCTTCTTCGTGCTTAACATCCGGTGTTTGGTATCGGTCAAATAACAGTTTGTCTTTATCAAAACGAAAGTAGTGTTCAATGTCATAGCGTCTATCGTAATAGTGATACGCTTCTAATGCTGTGATTTCATTACGTCGTTCACCAGCGAGTCCTAACCAGAGTGGATTTTTATATAAAGATTTACCGTTAGCATCAACCGCAACCAATTGCACAACAGTAACAGGATGCTCATATCCTTTAAATTGCTTTGAACCACGCAGTAATTGGTCACGCCATATTTTAATCTCCAATTGGTAAGTTTTGCCACTGCGGGTTGTAATGGGTTGCTGCACAATCTCATCGGATTCACGGTGAGTCGTGCTGTCGTTTAGTTTCATCGCATCACCATAGCGTTTTATACTTCCTGAGGTATTATCTTCTATTGATGCGGGCGCGAAAACATTACGGGTACTGTTAAAACGGAAAAGATGTACCCAATTGGGATTTTCGCTAACCAGTTTACGGCAAGCTTCTGTACCATATTTTGAATCAGCCACGCTAACCACCAATTTATGAGTAAGCGCTAAGTCTGCAATACAACGGTTAATTTGCTGCATCCCAACTACATTGCCTTTTTCATCGCTTTTAACGCGCCTCGTATCCAGTGGAACTAACCAATGCTTTTCTTGAGCTGCACCATCATTGGGCAATAGTGATACCGTTGAATATTCATGTCCAATGGTAATCGGTTTGTTACCCGGTGCTGGATTAGGGCTGTAAACCACATGGCGATCTTCAACACAGTGTGCACTTTGACGCGACTGTGGTGTCGTATCCGCAATAATGATCACACGGTCATCGCTATGACTCACATGTTCATATTGTATTTTCATCATGCTATCCCAACAATTTGCTACCGACAAACCATCGCTAATCGCATCGGTAATACTACTGTATTCACGTTCAAAGTATGGCGATTCACATAATTCTATGGGTGTTTTGCAGCGATGGCCATGGCTTGAAAGGGCATCGAGTAAATTCATATTGGCATCGCGTCGCGCGGGGAAGATGTTGTAGAGGAATGTACGGAATTGTTTTAGTTTTTCTGTCGCTAACATCGTTTGTTCCTTATTTTATTTTTTCGAACAAACGTTGTTTACAACGTAAAATTTTTTTTCGGTTTCTATGTCAAGCAATTTTTAATTATTTTTATAAATTTATCCAAAGTCCAATGTAAAAGCATAATGTTTTTTGGGTGTTTTGTCAGGCGTTATTGGAAAAGCAATTCCAACACGCGCTGATAAATTTTCGTGAGTTTTTCGACGTCGTCGATTTTGATGTGTTCATTTACTTTGTGAATGCTTTCATTCACGGGGCCAAGCTCGACGACCTCACAGCCGGTGGTTGCGATGAATCGACCGTCGGAGGTGCCACCATAGGTATTGAGCTCGGGTTTGATGTTGCAAATCGACTGAATGGCTTCACTGCAAACAGTTGCCAATTTGCCATTACCGCTAAAAAAAGGTCGGCCGGAAATGCGCCAGTCGATTTTATAATTTAATTGATGCTGATCGAGAATATTATGGCATTGTTGTTGTAATTGTTCGGCGGTGTGAATGGGTGCAAAGCGAAAATTAAAATGCGCTTTTAAAATGCCGGGAATGACATTATCGGCACCAGCATCGGAATGAATATGATAAAACTGAAATGACGTCGGTGAAAAATATGTGTTACCTTGATCCCACTCGTGATTGGCGAGTGCCTGTAACGCTTGAAAACTGCTGTGAATGGGGTTATCGGCGAGATGCGGATACGCAATATGACCTTGCTTTCCAAAGATAGTTAATTCTCCATGCATCGAACCGCGTCGACCGATTTTAATGGCATCGCCCAATTGTTTATTGCTGCTGGCTTCGCCGACAACGCAATAATTTAATTTTACGTTGTGTTCTTGTAAATAATCGACAACACGTTTTGTGCCATCAAGAGCGGTGCCTTCTTCATCGCTGGTGACAATAAATCCAATCGTGCCGTTATGATTGGGATTTTCTGCTACAAAATTTTCAGCAGCAACAATCATGGCGCTCAAACCGCTTTTCATGTCGGCAGCACCGCGCCCAAATAAATAACCCTCGCGTTCCGTTGGTGAAAAGGGCGGTGATTGCCATTGGCTGTCAGGACCGGGCGGTACGACATCCGTATGGCCGGCAAAAACAATGGTCGGTTCTGTAGCGCCATGCCACGCCCAAAAATTTTGAGTATTACCAAAGGGTAATTCTTTAATGTGAAAATTTGCTGCTTTTAGGCGCTTAATTAAAATGTCTTGGCAGCCAGCGTCATCGGGCGTTAGCGAGTGTTTGCTCATTAATTCTTTTAATAATGCCAGCGTCTTTGACATAACATTCCCTTTTACACATCGCGCAACAATTCGTTTAACGATACTTTGCTCCGCGTTTTTTCATCCACTTGTTTGACAATGATGGCTGCATATCGGCTATAAAGCCCATCTTTTGAGGGAAGACCACCGGGAATTACAACCGATCCGGCAGGCACACGGCCGTAAATAATTTCTTGGGTGTCACGATTATAAATCGGCGTGCTTTGGCCGATGTAAACGCCCATTGAAATAACGGCGCCGCATTCAACGATGACGCCTTCCACAATTTCCGAGCGCGCACCGATAAAACAATTATCTTCGATAATTGTCGGACTTGCTTGGAGCGGTTCTAAGACACCACCGATGCCAGCGCCACCCGAAAGATGCACATTTTTGCCGATTTGCGCGCAAGAGCCTACGGTCGCCCAGGTGTCGATGAGTGAGCCGCTATCGATATAAGCACCGATATTTACATAACTTGGCATTAACACGGTGTTTGGCGCAACATAAGCGCCTTTGCGTACTACGGTGGGCGGTACAATGCGAACGCCTGATTTGCTGAGTGCATCTGCATTAACGCCTGCATATTTGAGGGGCACTTTGTCGTAAAATTGGGTGTAACCCGCATCAAAACTTTTAGAAGCTGATATTTTGAAAAACAGGAGCACGGCTTTTTTAGCCCACTGATTAATCGTCCACTTCCCATTTTGTTGTTCAGCGACGCGCAATGTGCCGCAATCTAGCATTTCGATTGTTTCAGATACGGCATTGCGAATATCGCTTGATATATTGTTAATGGACAAATTTTGCCGATTTTCGTAGGCAGATTCGATAATTGCTTGTAAATTTTGCATAAATATTAAATTCCTTGTGAGCATCTGAATCTGTGTCATGATACCAGAATATTGACGCATCACCAGGCGGCAAGTATCATCGCACTTCTGGTTTGAATACCAGACAACGACGGGGTATAGCGCAGTCTGGTAGCGCGCCTGCTTTGGGAGCAGGATGTCGGGGGTTCGAATCCCTCTACCCCGACCAGATTTGATGTCCGGCCAAACGCCGCTGGCCGAGAGTGAGCGAAGACTAGAATGCTCACTATTGAGACAAGGTCAAGCGTAAAATTTGATGAAAAAGCGGAATGTACTGAGTGTACATGAGCATTTTGAAAGAAATATTTTAGGTTTGAGACCGGCCGAGAGTGAGCGAAGACTAGAACGCTCACTATTGAGACAAGGTCAAGCGTAAAATTTGATGAAAAAGCGGAATGTACTGAGTGTACATGAGCATTTTGAAGAAAATTTTACGCTTGAGATTGGCCGAGAGTGAGCGTTATAGAAGCGCCTGTAGCTCATTCGGATAGAGCATCGGCCTTCTAAGGTGAGCCGGAGCAAGCTGGAGCATGCTCCAGCCCGGCGAACGCCTGACAGGAAGTCAGGCAGTGTGCCTATAGAAGAATGACATAGGTAGTACAGGGAAGTACGAAGGAAATTAAATTAGTTTAGTAAATTGACTCGGCAAAGAGTGACTTGTTTACGATGTTAAAAAGCAAGCGCCTGTAGCTCATTCGGATAGAGCATCGGCCTTCTAAGCCGAGGGTAGCAGGTTCGAATCCTGCCAGGCGCGCCACTTATTTTGGCGCACAAAAAAACCACTTCATGGTGGGCGTAGCTCAGTTGGTAGAGCCCCGGATTGTGATTCCGGTCGTCGTGGGTTCGAGTCCCATCGTCCACCCCAAAATTAAATTTAGAAACAGCATGTTACGAAGTCCTGTCGGATTTTTTTGACACACCTGTGCCAATTTTGTGCCCCAAATGTTGAAAAGCGCTATCTACATTTGCTGCTGCTTGTTTTAAATGGTTTCCAGAAAGATGGGCGTATTTTAGAACCATCTCCATGCTTGCCCAGCCACCTAATTCCATTAGGACTTGCAACGGTGTTCCTGCCTGGACGTGCCAGCTTGCCCAGGTGTGTCTCAAATCGTGCCAGCGGAAATTCTGAATTCCGGCCCTTTTTAGATATTTCTTCCAAGTCCGTATCTCGATAGTATTGAGGGGCTTTCCTTTATATGTGAAAACGCGAGTCCTATGCCTCCCCTTTTGGCGATTAATAACGTCTATTGCAGCACTATTCAGAGGAACAGCGATTGGTTTTTTTGCCTTTGCCTGGTCAGGATGAACCCAGGCATGTCTAGCTTGCTCATCAATTTGCGACCACTCTAAAAATAATACATTTGATTGTCTCAACCCGGTTGCTAACGAGAATGCAATTAAGTCTGATAAATGTGTTGGTGTAATTTCAATAAGCCGCTGCGCCTCCTCGTGTGATAAAAAGCGAATACGTCTTTTAGGTTCTTCTAATATTTTAATTTTAGGCGCTTTATCGAGCCAATAATCATGAGTAGTTTTATCAACCCATTCATTGGCGGCTCTGTTTAATATTGTTCTTAATGCTGATAAATATCGGTTAATTGTCGCTGGAGCTTTGTGAGTTTTTTCTAGTGCAGTAATTAGCTCTTGAACTTGAAATGAGGTTATTAATTTAAGCGGTATATCACCGAGTTGTTTTGTCAACCATAAAATCTTTTGCCTGTCTTCTTTTTGACCGCGTATGCTTTTTTTGTTTTCTTGCACAAAGCGATGCGCAGCTTCTGGCCATGTGTAATCTGGTCGCTCACCAAGCTTTTCTTGTTTCCAAAGCCTTTCTTTTAATTTATCTTCGTATTCTTGAGCTTGGACTTTATTGTTTGTTCCAGTTGATTTTCTAATTCTCTGGCCGTTATGAGAGAAGTTTGTATAATAGGTTTTGCTGCCTTTTCTTCGTTTGACCGACATAATTTTGCTGCCTCATTATATTTGCCTTTGATTTTTTGAATTTGTACTTTTAGCCTGTGACTTTCTGCGCGCATCCAGTCATAAATATCTTCCTGAATGAAAACCCAAGACCGTCCAGGTTTTAATGCAGGAATACTGCCATTCTTGGCTTTTTCAACAACGGTTTTACGTTTTAATTTTAATAAATCGGCTACTTCATCGGCTGTCAGCGTTTCCATCACTCAGCATCCTTGCAACAGTTGATAAAATTGATATTAAAGGGTTGTGCGCTATTTTCCTCATGAATAATAGCGCCAATCAATCGTGGAAATTGTGCGCGTGGTATAGCAACACCCTGAACCCATCGCATATAACGATAGATAGTATCAATATAAGACCGCGTATCATTTTCGGTAGGAGGCGCCCAGCGTGAAATGATGTCATCAATAGTCGTTAAATGATATTTTTCTCGATAGATTTCCAGAATCTTAAAAATAGCCCGTATGCCATACTCCACCGACACAAACTGGCAAAAGTCAGGGTCGGTTTGGTCTTCTGCTAATCCCAGCCAGGGTTCACCGTGACGGATATTGCCAGGGTTGTTATTTCGAAAGCCTCTTGCTTCATTGTTCAGGTTCATTTTAAGTTCTCCTCATGCTAGTTAGCTGGGGCACCATCGCTAGACAACGCCCCAAGGCTTAAAATTATTTTTATTGCGCACAAGTTTTTACTTCCGATGCGCGCCATGGAGAGCGAAGCGAAGGCGCGTATTCCGCGGTAGGCTCGGATTTTTTGCCGAGCGTAAGCGACTGCAAAAAATCTTTACGAGCCGTCAAGTCATTTGAGAGCCCGTGCGTAGTCGAGCCGTGAGGTCGCGGAGCGCGGGCGACGAGGACGTCCGCGGCTATTTAAGTTGTCGCGTATTGCGAGTCGATTATTGACAGGGATGGCAATAATCTATCACGAGCATCGCGACACGCTTGAATCAATTCATAGCGCGCATACCAAACAGTACGTCCCATTTTATTTGTGTAGCTCTCTTTTGTAGTTCGGATGCTGTAACCTCCGTCACGCAAATCTTTAATCCGAGCAGCCAAACGATAAATGCCATAATGCAGCATCGCCTCTCTGGCCGTAATGGGCCGTTTCTGCAAATGCTTTAAAATGATTTTATTTTGACTGTTACAACTCATCGTGATTTCTCCTCTACTGAGAAACGGATTTCATTAACGTTTCAAAAAACGGTCGTGCAAATTCCCGCACTTTTAATCGAAAATAATAATCGGGCTCTTTCAATGCCTCTTTGACGGTGTTATAAAATGTAAACGCCATCTCATCGGGGATGCCCATTTCTTTTTTCAATAACGCATCGTAAACGTCTCGGTTGAACCGGTAATCCTCGATGTCCTTATAAGCGAGCAGATAACCCCATATCTTTGCATGTTGATCATCCAAGCAGGTGTGCTTAAACACATCGCGCCAATCGTAGAGGACGGTCACGTTTTCAATGCTGATGGTTTTGTCTTGATTCGTGAGCGTCATACAAAAAGCTGCATCTAGCGCATAGGCTATTTGTTCATCCGCGTTAAACTCACTCGTTACCGATAATGTTGCGTGCGTGATACTCATATGCTCAATTAACAACTCGTCCTGTTTCATGGGAGTCCTCCTTAATTTTTTATAAAAGCCATCCGTGGCTCTGATATCCATCAATTAAAACGAAACGCTCATTTTTACATTCGCGCCGTTATGCCCGTTACTGGGTTGCCACGCAAATGCACCACCGATGCTAAAGCGTTTCCCAATAGGCACATTCAGTCCCACCTGCATCGCTTCTTTTTGTTTTTGAAAGAAGTTATCGAACTCGACATAGGGGATGACACCTTTGAACACATACGCATTCATGCCCACGTCATACCCGACGAGTGATAGCCACTGTTTATTGTTAGTCGGTACGCGGTTATAATTGACCTCAGCATACGGACGGATATAGCCAGCGCTGTCCGTAATGCCAGCAGTCGCACCGTAACTCCAGCGGCTGTGATCATAGCGTGTCGTGTTGACGGAGGTGTAGAGATTGGGGTTTAGGTTGTACTGCACACCAAACTCATAACCTAAATCGAGATTGCTAATAGTCGTAGGAATCTCGGGATTGAGGGTTAACACTTCCGTCTTCACATTCCAGTGCTGAAACGCCAAAGCGTTCAGACTGATGCCCAATAGGGCAATGGGTAAATATTTTTTCATGTTGATTTCTCCTGTGTTTTTGTTAGCATTAAATCGTTCTATTCAGTGTTATCCCTGTTCTGAGCCATCTTTTTAGGCGGCTCTTTTTTAGCATTTAAAAGTTCGTCGTTTTGACGTTCCTATTCCTTCATCGCGACATTTTTGTAACCTGCCTTTTGTAATCGCTAAATGTTCTTGCAATATTTCCCTTTCTTGCGGCGGTAGCTGACAGTGCTCAAGAGCGCGCAGAATTGTTTTTTCAGACATTCGATATCGCCAATAATCGAGCCGACCGGATAACCAAAGCAAAAATTTCTGTATAAAAATGCTTCCTAAAAGTATTCGAAAAATGATTTTTGTCTTTTTCACCACATTCATCCTATTTAAAAAAGTGCGACAACAACGTTATCAGTCATCGAACCCCAGATATTGAGGTTCAAATGCGCCGCAGTCGCACTAACCGGTTTAAAATGGAATGTCATCATTCATTCCTTCATCACTCGGTGCTGGTGCAGGTCCGACACTTTGTGTTGCTGTTGCGGCAGGCTTTGCATCTACAGCAGTAGCGGCATCGGCTGCAATATAATCTTTAATACCTATGCGATCTTTATAATTAGGATTTTTAGATTTCTGCCACTCAAGTTCACAGTGACCTTTTTTATTGTCATAGTTCGCCGCATACGTTTCGCCTCGCTCATAGACTTCGGGTTCACCGACCGCATCCCAAAAGTGTTTGAGCTTATAAGCCACTCTCGAATCAGGAACGAGATAATCCGTAACAAATCCAACTGCACCGGTAGCATCGGTGACCTCGAGCTTCAACTTAAACATCTCGTTTCCTGCTCCTGAAACTTCCTCAGACACTTCTTTGACAAGAAAGGTGGCTGGGCCTTCTTCAAGTTTTCGTTTCAAATCATCCAGTTCTTCTTCGGTATAGACACGGTGTTGCATTTTATTGTCTCCTGTAGTTAAGCGGCTTTCGCCATGGTGTTAGCTGAGGAATCTTTCGCTTTCAGCTCATCGACCAATGCTTGCGCGCGGTCAACGGGCTTTTCTGCTGGCGTTGATTCGACTGTTTTTTCCGGATATTTTTTATCAATCCAATTGAGACAGCCTTGGGTTTGCTCTGCATTGAGCTCATTAATGCTGCTGACATGAGCGGCATCTATCCAGCGCTGCACGACTGAGTCATGAATACAATGGAGCTTAATAAGTTGCTGTAATCGCGCATTAGCCTTGCTCTCGTTGGGTGTAACAGGCTCAACAGATTCGTCAATATAAGTTGCTTCAATCACAGGGCTTGCGTCTGCTGTTGATGCAACATTTTTAATGGGGCGGTAATCTTCAACTTCTTCGCGTGTTTTTATGCCTCGTAAAAAGTCCGCGAACACATCTCGAATAGCAAAGCCCCGTGCTCGCATTTTCAGCATACGTTCAGGATACTTTGCCCATACATTTTTGCCCCAAAGATCGGCACGTTTAGCATCCTCTACGCTGAAAGCTTGGGTATGAGCAGGCCTGTTTTTACGTTTAAGTACACAAGTGGCTACGCCATTTTTATAGGTTTCTTTAATATACTCGAACTCAGGATGACCCATAATGACAGCAAGCAAACTGTCACCGTACATACAAAAACGCCCGTTAATAAAGGCGATCTCTTGGACAGCGTGAATAGAGCTTAATCCTAATTGGGCTCCATGCATCATGGCAAAAAATACCTTGTCTGCTTTTCCTCGAAAATTGTTAGGGACAAATTCTGTTTCTGCCAGCATTTTGGCGATCTCCATCGCTTCTGAACAATTCCGTGGATGGTAAACTTGCATTAAATTGTTATTCATGTTTTTCTTCCTTCTATCCTTATACGTTATTTCGCGCAAAATACCCGAGTGGATTCACGCCTGGATTGATACTGCTTAAATAAATCGGGATTCGTTTTTTTGAGCGCTTGACTATCAAAATAAGCAGCGCCTTTGCGCTCCCGATAGGTAGCGAGTGTTACGCCTTCTGAATCGACTAAGCGTTCATGACCTTCCATGAAAACAACTAAGCGATCTTTAAGTTTGTCTTCCTCTTCTTTGAGTGCTTTATTTTGTGCCTTTATAGCTTTATAACGCTCAAGTGCTTGTTGAGCTTCGCTGTCAGCAACCTTGGCTTCCCACTGAAGGGATTTATACAATCGTTTGCAGTCTTCTGCATTGATAGGTTCTGGTGGCATACGCTTAAGTACAAAATCATTCCAAAACCTCACAGCACGGTCTTCAATAATCGCCTCTAACTCAGCATTGCGTTGATACGTATAAATCACATGTTCGCAAATTTCGCGAAAAAAGACCGCGACATCCACTTTTTCGGCATCAGCAATACTGGCATAATGCGCGACTTGGAACAGGTAGGCCTCAGGAATCTCATTCGTACCAGGCTCACCCCAAAGAGGAGAGCGTGACGCCGTTTTGCATTCAATAATAATGTTACTGTTTTTGACTTTGCCGTCGATATTGGCAAAAAGGAAATCGTATTGGGGATGGTAGAGCGTATCGCAATCACTTAGGATTTCGCAGTGTTGACTTTGCTCATAGTGCCGAATAATAATCGGTTCAAAATCCTGTCCAAACTGCATGAATGCATTAGACTCATCAACAATAGCGTCACTTGTTTTTTCCTCGTACACATCAAGTGGTGTTTTGTAGCGAGAAAATCCTAAAATGGCACCAATATCCGTACCCCCTAAACCGTTTTTTCGTTGTTTTTTTTGTGCTTCGGTCAGCATGATGAATCTCCTTTATGCCTGATGAATAATCCCAATAAACTGATGGGCTATTTTTTTAATATCACGGCGATAGCGAAACCACCGCGTCCATGGGTATTCTTTTTTTAACCGCTGTTCAGCAGTTACCTGATCTTTCATAAAGCGTTCCATTTTCTTTTTTCTCCTGATTTTTTAAGTAAATCTCTTCTCGGTGCACAGGGATATCCCTAGGGGCACTAATGCCTAACCGGACATAACATCCATAATGATGTTGTTCGACATCCAGCACGGTGACCGTGACTTCATCGCCTATTTTTATTCGTTCACCGATTCGTCGGCCTAGAATTAGCATCTGTCTCTCCTTAGGCGGCCAAGCGCTCTTTGTGGTATTCGATGGCCGCGTCTGCTGCGCGCTCTTTTTGGATTTCGCTATCTGCATCGAGTGCTTCATCAATGGCATTGCGCGCAGCAGCAATATCGTCTTCGAGTTCGCCGATCTTGTGGCGCAAACTCTCTACCTCAGGAATATCTGCATAGGCTGTCATTCCGTCCATGCGTTGATAGGTGTTTTGGACAGCGTTCCACAATAAATCCAAGAGCTTGTGGCCATCATTCTCAATATCAAAATCGACTTTTGCTCGCGTTAACTGAAATAACAGTTTGGATGGCGAGTTGAATTTTTCTTGAAGCAGTCGAATGCGCTGATGCAAAAAATAAATCTCAAAAGCCATGCGCGCATCCGATGCGCGCCATGGAGAGCGAAGCGAAGGCGCGTATTCCGCGGTAGGCTCGGATTTTTTGCCGAGCGTAAGCGACTGCAAAAAATCTTTACGAGCCGTCAAGTCATTTGAGAGCCCGTGCGTAGTCGAGCCGTGAGGTCGCGGAGCGCGGGCGACGAGGACGTCCGCGGCTATTTAAGTTGTCGCGTATTGCGAGTCGATTATTGACAGGGATGGCAATAATCTATCACGAGCATCGCGACACGCTTGGGCATCTTCTGTTTGGTTATAATGATCAAAAATAGCTTGTGAATTACTACTGTCGTAGGCTTCTACTAATGTGAATGAATCTTTCATGGTTGTCTCCTTATCATTAAATTGGTTACAGTATTCGTTTTTTATCAGCATCATTGATGCCGTTATCTTTGTGCCCATGCATACACACTTCTTTATGCCGCTGTAATACCACCCCTGCATACGTCACCTTGCGTTCTATGTCGAAGTATGTGTCGTAATCTTTTGCGGACAGCGCAATGCGTTTTGGTCTAACGCCCGAATCACTTTCAAACCGTGCAATATATTGGACTTTGGATAAATAAAATCCCTTGCCAGTTAGGACAATAATCAAAAAATGTGAGTTTCTAAATCTTAAGCTGTTTTTTGCAGCAATTCGTAGAATTTCTCAGGTGTAAAATTTATTTTATCCAACCATGATTTTACTATCCCAATCAAATCCTCTATTTTTTCAGGGTCTGAGTTTTGCGTCTTTTCTTCAGTCCTCTGAATCGTTTTAATTTTTGAGTTGCTATTTTTGAAAATAGCAGGATGTCGCGTGCGTTTCCGCTGCGTATCACCTTTGGTTCTGCCTTGCGGATTACCGCGTGGTTTGCAGAGATTAGCAGGCGTGCCAACGGTATCAAGCACCGTAGAAAAACCCCGTTGCGTTTGTGAAGGGGTCGCAGTTATTGATGGTTTTTCGTTATCCACTTGGAAGCTCGGCAAATACCGCTCCCATTTTTTCGGTAAAATCGGGGCAAGATTCCTCGCTAGATAAAGTTGCGTATACGCTAATGCTGTCATCCGCCACCAATCTTCTTCGTGCTTAACATCCGGTGTTTGGTATCGGTCAAATAACAGTTTGTCTTTACCAAAACGAAAGTAGTGTTCAATGTCATAGCGTCTATCGTAATAGTGATACGCTTCTAATGCTGTGATTTCATTACGTCGTTCACCAGCGAGTCCTAACCAGAGTGGATTTTTATATAAAGATTTACCGTTAGCATCAACCGCAACCAATTGCACAACAGTAACAGGATGCTCATATCCTTTAAATTGCTTTGAACCACGCAGTAATTGGTCACGCCATATTTTAATCTCCAATTGGTAAGTTTTGCCACTGCGGGTTGTAATGGGTTGCTGCACAATCTCATCGGATTCACGGTGAGTCGTGCTGTCGTTTAGTTTCATCGCATCACCATAGCGTTTTATACTTCCTGAGGTATTATCTTCTATTGATGCGGGCGCGAAAACATTACGGGTACTGTTAAAACGGAAAAGATGTACCCAATTGGGATTTTCGCTAACCAGTTTACGGCAAGCTTCTGTACCATATTTTGAATCAGCCACGCTAACCACCAATTTATGAGTAAGCGCTAAGTCTGCAATACAACGGTTAATTTGCTGCATCCCAACTACATTGCCTTTTTCATCGCTTTTAACGCGCCTCGTATCCAGTGGAACTAACCAATGCTTTTCTTGAGCTGCACCATCATTGGGCAATAGTGATACCGTTGAATATTCATGTCCAATGGTAATCGGTTTGTTACCCGGTGCTGGATTAGGGCTGTAAACCACATGGCGATCTTCAACACAGTGTGCACTTTGACGCGACTGTGGTGTCGTATCCGCAATAATGATCACACGGTCATCGCTATGACTCACATGTTCATATTGTATTTTCATCATGCTATCCCAACAATTTGCTACCGACAAACCATCGCTAATCGCATCGGTAATACTACTGTATTCACGTTCAAAGTATGGCGATTCACATAATTCTATGGGTGTTTTGCAGCGATGGCCATGGCTTGAAAGGGCATCGAGTAAATTCATATTGGCATCGCGTCGCGCGGGGAAGATGTTGTAGAGGAATGTACGGAATTGTTTTAGTTTTTCTGTCGCTAACATCGTTTGTTCCTTATTTTATTTTTTCGAACAAACGTTGTTTACAACGTAAAATTTTTTTTCGGTTTCTATGTCAAGCAATTTTTAATTATTTTTATAAATTTATCCAAAGTCCAAATCATTGTAATGCTTGGACGTTTCTGCCGTGTCAACAGTAATAAACACCGCTTCAATCTTCGGCTCTTCTTCCAAACACAAAAACCACTCGGATTTAAATAATCCACCACCAGCAGGCTGCGGGTTTTGTTGGTACTGCGCCGCAAATTCATAGGGCGCTGTTTTTTGCAAGTTCGTCAAGACCGAACGGCATTGAAATTGCGGCCACAGCGGGTTGCAATGCTCATCTAACGCCGGCAAAACCACTTGATCCCAGTGTTCACCATCAAAGCGCGAGCGTCCGGTTTTAGCAGAAACCGACAATAATCGTCCCGCCAAGTCATCTTCATGCGTGCGCTGACCAATAAACACAATCGGTGTATCCATCGAATTTAACCGGCTTCTTAACGTATTCATGTACCATTTATTCGCAGATTCTCGAATCGTTTCACTCGCCGCATCACCCGGTTTAATAATATCGTCAATCACAATAGCACCACCAAAGCGATTGACGTTTTTTAGGCCAGCCCCAGTGCCAGTAATCCCACCCTCAGCACCCACACCAAACACACGACCTTGTGCCGTCGTTTTAAAATCAGATTTCGATTTAGTATCGTCACGCAGTTTCACCCCAAATAATCGCTTAAATTTCTCATGCGTAATGATCTCTTTTACTTCTCCCGTGTACCGCGTCGCTAAATCCGCACCATACGATACATACAAAAACTGACAATCCGGGTAGCGCGCTAAGCACCACGCCATCCAATTCACCACCATTTCTGTTTTGCCATAACGTGGCGGAATATTGATAATCAGGCGTTTGATTTTGCCATCAAAAACCTGAGTCAATGCTTTCGCAATCGTAATGTGGTGCGATTCCCGCCCTTCAGGATCGCTAAATTCAAAGCACTTACCATGACGTTGATAAAAAAAATAGCGCAAAAACTTGCTGTAACTTCCCAGCAAATCACATTTAAACCGCATCAGCGCATCCAGCTTCGATTGCAACTCAGTAGGCTTTTTTGCTGTCATTCAGCATCTCCTCATCGATACCACTCAGCTCAATGGTCTGCTTCACGTCTTGCTTGATTTCTTGTTTATCACGCCAGCCAAAGCGGTTCTTCATGTTCATGTACCACAGCGCACAATTGAAATCCTTTTTATCCAAACCTTCCCGTCCAGCTTTTTCCCACGCACCTTGTGCAAACCATTTCCCTTTTTTTATGGCCTTACAAAAGTCTGGTTTATAATATTTTGAGCTTGGGTCTTGCCAACGATGCAGTGTTAAATAATCAATATTCAGGTCCAAAGAAACTTCAGCTAGCGATTTTCCCTCTCTCATGAATTCAAGCACCAGGCCACACATTTCTGGGCTGTACTTCGTCGGCCGCCCCATCGTCTTCTGCGTCGCTTTTTTCGCTTTCTTTGCTTTCTGCACTACCTTCGCTTTTTTCTGGGTCAATTGTTTTGTCATTGATTGCTGCCCTCATTGCTCACGCACATTGTTTTGCGCTAACGTCGCCATCGTCCGCACGGTCCAACCAGTTCATATTTTTCTGTGACAGCGTCGAACCTTTACTGCGCACAATGGCCAACTTTGCACGCAATCCATCCGCTGCTGAAAATCGCTGATACACCGGTGAATGTTGAAGCTGCGTCACTTTTTTATTTACCTCCATTTGCATAGAATTAACATCCTTTTCATCGCTTTCTTTTTCTGTCTTCGCTTTATTGTCTCCAGTGATGAGTCGTTCGGCCCTAATCTCAGGCTGCAATAAACGCTCACCACGAAGATATTTTTCTTTTTGTGACTCGTAGTGGCCTGAAAAACGTTTTCGCCCCTCATAAGCGCTCGCTTGCTTTTTTAGCCAATACAAATCACACGCGTGTGCTGTTGGGTACACAATCGGATGAAAATCCCAGTCGCATTTAATCGCCGCGTTATAACATTCATCCATCGCAGGTATGCTGCGCTCCTTCATGCGCAACGGAAATCCGCGAAACTGTAACGGATTCGGCGGAAAATCTGTATGCGCTTTATTCCAGTCCGACTGCAAATACATCATCGCTAATGTGATTTCTTCAAATGTCATCTTCGAAATAATCTCTAACCAAGTTTGTTTTAACAACGCTTGCGCCTTTTCACCACATTGCAACGAAGTCCATGAGCGTCCGTACAAGCAACTAAATTTCAAAAAAATGTGCTCCACCGTTTTTATCGTCCCGTAAGTACCGGGCGACTTCTTGCCTATTGTGTCAGAACAACGGTTCGTTGCGCTCGTAGAACTCAACACCTTGTCGCATAATGCGCTCGTAATTGCTTTCGGTTCGCTGTAGTCCATGTTTCATACCTCCTGTTGCTAAGTGGCTCAATACAAGCTTGTCTGCCTGCGCTATAAAGTTTTCAATCTTGTCAGCATTTCGAAAAATCAATCCTAAACCGTCATACACTTCATTGCGGTCGTTCTGGCCCATGTGAAATGCCGATTTAGAACAACCCGTGATCGCTTGTTTTAATTCGTCTTCAGTGAAGTTGAGTTTTAACCCTTTGCGAATATCACGCTTGCGCTTGTCATCCAGCTTTGCTCTGGGATGGTTCATAATGGCTTTCCAGTGCTCGAATATTCTTGTGATGACCGCAGCATCAGGATTAGATTTTCGTTGCTTCTGGGTGCTTGGTTGTGCGTTTAATTGTGCGTGTGGTTTTTGTTCTGTCTCCTCATGAGAATTATCCACAGGTAAGCTTTCATCGAATTTGACATTATTATTATTTAATCCTTTAGTATTAAATATATTACCGGATACCGGAGGTATGTCGGTTTTTGCATTTTTACCCGTGTCGCCTTTTTCAGAAAAAATATCACAACCTGCTGTTTCAGAATTACTTTTATCAAAACACAATGTGTCGCCTTTTTCCGAACAAAATGTGTCGGCTTTTTTCTGGACACACTCATCCGTAGACGCTAAACAGCACACCAAAACAAGATGATCCCTATCAATTTCTTGTAAAATTTTCACAATACCCCATTTCTCTAAACGCTTTATCATCCGTCTTAATTGCTGACGACCGTACCGGCTTGTTTTTTCTCCTGGGTGAGGCTCTTCATAAATTTCTTCCGACAATTGCTGATACGAACGATGCGCGCCATGGAGAGCGAAGCGAAGGCGCGTATTCCGCGGTAGGCTCGGATTTTTTGCCGAGCGTAAGCGACTGCAAAAAATCTTTACGAGCCGTCAAGTCATTTGAGAGCCCGTGCGTAGTCGAGCCGTGAGGTCGCGGAGCGCGGGCGACGAGGACGTCCGCGGCTATTTAAGTTGTCGCGTATTGCGAGTCGATTATTGACAGGGATGGCAATAATCTATCACGAGCATCGCGACACGCTTGATCTTGCGTTTAACGCCTACAATGCCTGTTTTAAAATCCATGTAGGGTCGAATACCAAACGCATATAAGGCTTTGTACACACTTCGTTTGCCGTACAAGGCCGCTTTTTCTTCACTGTTTAATTTCCATTCCACCCTTAATCCTCACTCACTTCCCCAAATAACCGAACATGCACATGCCCATTTGGAAAGCGCTTCACCACCCCAATTGTGTAGTTCACACCATCGTTATGGTTCACCATTTTCTTCCCGACCATCCAACGCTGGTAAATCGTATTCGCTGCGCCATGTACTCTAAGCGAATTCATCGTTTAACACCCTCCCAACAAACTGGCGGGAGCCCAAGGCCTCTGGCATAATAATTTCCCAAACAAACACCTATGCCATTGGAGGCTCCCTTGGACACGATAAAGCTGTTCTTTAGGTCTCTCGTAGACATGATCAGACTATTGCTTAAATTTCTTGTTTCAATTGTCTTAGGGTTATTAGAAATTCGCACAGAAGGAGGAAGAATACCCTTAAGAGAAATTGCTTCATTTTTTGTGAACTGGGCTATTGCATTAATAGTTGTTTTTTTCATATTTGTCACACCTCTTGTTTTTCGCTATCTGCCTGATTCATTCTTTGTTCTTAAGGCATTCCTTTTCCTTTTTCAAAAATAAATAAATTTTCCCTGCCTTTTCTATTTAAAATCTATTAAAAACGACTATCCACACGCTCATTAGAATTAATTGGATCGCTAGGATTAACAAAATATTGGCCTGGGTGTACCCGCCATATAGCATTTGACCTATGTGCTTAATTGCATCCAACGCATATAATGTTGACGTACTTTCAACACAACTGATCGCCAGAAGAATACAGCCAACCATCGAAAACAAGCAAAAACATGTAAAAAATCCTTTTAGGAAAGCAGGCATTTCTAATCACTCTCAATTATATTTATCCAACAACACCACCCAAACACCCATCAGGATGAACTGAGCGGCTAGAATTAATAAAACGTTCATTTAGAACCTTCTGTTAAATTAACCGCCTTCCTTAACGCCTCTATCATCTCCAATCGAGATAGCTTATGCGCCAAATAATCAAAATCCTTTTTTAGCATTTTGAATTGAGCCGTTATAGCCGACAGCTTCCACGAGATGACAAGGAAAGTTGTATAAGAATCTTCCTTGTTGAAAAGCTCCTGGAATTTAGTTAACTTCTCATCTAAAAATGTGGAGTGAGGTGAATGGTTTATTATTCTATCAATCTCATCACTACAGCGATTCATTTTTGTTAGGGATTTAGGCATGACAAACTCTCCTTTTTTAATTCAACTGAGCCTGAGCTGTGATTAATCGCATGGTAGATGCATGCTTTTTCAACGAATGATGGCTTATCAAATTTTTTAAACAGAAGATTCAATGAGACAGCTACGATTAAAAATATCATTAAAGGCGTGAGGTCAAGAAGGCAATCTCTCATCTCGTCTCTCCCAAGCCGCAAAAGCCTACGGGCACTAGAAAAGCTAAACCCCGCACCGCCGAGCTTACCCAAAGCCCAATGACGCGATAGTTGGGCTTAAGCCTTAGCAACTGGGCTGGCAGTAGCGCCTGAGCTCTGTTCGAAATCTGACGCAACCGTAGGAAAGAGGCTCTTGCCCCTCCAGACGGCAAGCTTCCAGCGCGCTTACTGGGATTCAAACCATAAATAGGATAAGATTGCTGCCTGCTCATGTTTTGGGTAAAATGTGAGCATGTTTGTGGGAAATATCTTACAAATATAAACGAAGAAGGCGCTACGTTTAAAAAACCTTTATTATTTATTAGCTCTGTTTATGAAAATAGTAGGGACATTTATTTCCATATCTGATGAATTCCTTTAAAAATTCTTGGGAGAAAGCATATGGCGGGAATAATTTTATAACTAAAAGTTATGATTTGCAACAGGGAAATTAGAATGAAAGTTAATTTTTTTATAACTATAATGATAATAAAGGATTTTTTTTGGTATGAAACAATTTGCTGATAGGTTGAATTATCTTTTAGATGTCAATGGATTCCCTCGCAAAGGAAAGGGGCGGCATAATGCATTGGCTCAAATGTTTCAGGTTTCACAAATCGCTGTTCGCAAATGGTTAGAGGGTGAAGGCAAGCCAAAAACTTCAAGAATAATTGAGATGGCAAATAGATTTAATGCCAATATAGATTGGCTGCTTTCAGGAAAAGGAGATCCATTTTTCCCAACAAGACTGTCTGAAGCGAACCATAATAATAAACAGAGCAGCACAAATAAGACGCTCTCTATTAGATGGGTGCCAATTATTGAATGGGCTTCTGTCAGAGATGGCGCCTCTATGAATCCACCTCCAACTGAAGAGTTTGGTTATATTCCAGTTCCGCTCAACAAATGCTCCGCAAATAGCTATGCTTTAAAAATTAAAGGTGAATCAATGATTGCCTCTTCAGGAGCAGAGCGCTCGTTTTTGCCAAATCAGATTATTGTCGTTGACCCTAATAAACGTGCCAAATGTGGAGATTATGTTATCGCCACGATAGATCATGGTAATGAAGCTGTTTTTAAGCAATTTGTAATTGAAGACTCTATATTGTATTTGAAGCCACTGAATCCCAGATACCCACTTATAAAAATAAAAGGCAGCATAGAAATAATAGCAGCTGTAGTTTATCAACTAGATGATAATTTTTAAGCTACTTGAAAAATATATACTTAATTAGACATCCGGCTATTACAAGTAGAAGCGGAGTAATAATTCTCCACAGCAATTTGCGAATAAACATAATTTCAGCTTTCAATTCTGTTCGTGAACTCCTAATATCAGCCTTAATATTATGCTCAAACGTCTGCATCTCTTTTTTTAATTCAGAAACATCATTCTTTGAGCACTCCTTCGCTTCTTCTATATTATGAGCCAAGTCCCGTAATACGGAATCAAGTCGATCAAAGTTCTTCATAAAATGAATGTTGTCTCGTTTCACTTCAGCTATAGAGACATCCAAATTTTCAATATTTTCATGTTTAGACATGCCGTCCTCGCTCAACACAGAGTGTCATTTGAGTTTAGCACCAGAAAATCGAATGGACAATAAAAACCCAAAAAAAAACCATCAAAACAGGTTATATTTAAATTGACATTATTATAACTTTTAGTTAGAATTTTATTCGTGACAAAAAACACCCAAAACGGCGAGGCAAGAACCGACCAATTACTTAACAACCTCCACTGAGGCAGAGGATTACTGGGAAGACTACGACAGCGCAGAGCTGTAGTGTCTAGGAATCAAACAACTGGAATAGGAATTTGGAATATGGAATCTTTAGCTAAGCGCAACGCAACCATTAACGTGACTCCTTGGATATCAAAATGTCATATAGAGGTTCTTAATCAATCAGGTTTTAGCGGCTTCCTCAGTAATAAAGCAAGACGCATCATCGCTGTCAGCTATTCCCTCATTTGCGGCATTTGTTCTGGCTTTTCTGCTAAGCTCAATTTCTTTGGGAAGCTCATACATATATCTCAAAAACAATGCAGTGAATTCTTTTGCCTGGCGCACTTGTTCTGTTTTATTTTCGGCTTGTTCAATTTTTATTGCTTCATGGGTTGCGTCATTTCCCAAAAGCCGAATTTCACTAATCCAGTCTTTGATTGTCTCTGGAATAACGTGCTCTTCATGCAACTGATAAATTCTTTCCACAAGCTTTCCTTTTATGTGGGGAAATTTTTCATTAATTGTCTCATTAAGTACAGTGCGACACCCCGAGATAATCAGAAACGCCGCTGTGGTGTTCAGCACCCCAAGATAGAGCTGCCTTATTTTATCAGGAACATGGTTAGGAACATCCCCTTCATACTTCTTTGGATAGAGTTGTACATCAGTCGAAGAGTCGTCGCTCATATAGCGATCAAGCTCAACCGTAACCGCTTCTTCATCATTTTCCGGTCCCCACTGATTGTAACTATCAAACGGTATGACCCCACAAATAGGATTGTTACATTTATTGCATTTGCAGAGCATGCCTATTTTGTAATCAGATATTTGATAGGTTTTCAAGACAAGGCAACCCACACGTTGAGTCAGGCAATGTGGGCAATTTAAGGAGACTGTACTCATGACTAATAATTCCTTTTCAGATCCAATCCACCGCTACATTTGCGAAATATATGAAATTTTTCAAAGCTATCCAGGCGACAGTGATTCAACAATGACGGCCTTGAGGAAGCTTTATAACACATTAACTCCAGAACAAAAAGAGCCATTTATATCAGCATTGATTTCACAATTAGCGCATACCAACCACTTATTGGACATTCAAGCTAATACGTTAAACAGAATTAGCTTGATGGCAAAACAACCATAAGGAACAGGAATATGGAAAACGCAACCGAAAATAAAAATGAAGCTCTAATAGACGCCGCTAAGCGTGGCCACCTCGAATATGTGAATTCTCTCATCGAGAACGGTGCTGATATTCATGCCGATGATGATTATGCGCTGAGATGGGCTGCCTATAGCGGTCATCTCGACGTGGTGAAGTATCTCGTTGATAACGGCTCTGATATTCATGCTTACGATGATTATGCGCTGAGATGGGCTGCTGAAAACGGCTATCTCGACGTTGTGAAATATCTCATCGAGAACGGTGCTGATATTCATGCTTGGGATGATTGTGCGCTGGCATGGGCTGCTGCAATCGGTCATCTCGATGTCGTGAAATATCTCGTCGAGAACGGTGCTGATATTCATGCCGATGATGATTGCGCGCTGGAATGGGCTGCTGAAAACGGCAATATCGACGTGGTGAAATATCTCGTCGAGAACGGCGCTGATATTCATGCCGATGATGATTATGCGCTGAGATTGGCTGCTCGAAATGGTCATTTTGAGGTGGCGAAGTATCTCACTGCACTGGTGAGTGAAAAGGAGTAATCATGCCAGCAACACTAAAAAACATCATTGACCGCATTCATAGCAGACTGGAATACGAGCGCACGGCTTATCCCGATGTAGAGAAAACGTATTTAAAAATCCACCCCAGTGATTACACCGAATATGTAAAGCACGAGGGTCATGCAGATTTTTATTTTACATACACAGAGGGTGCAAAAACGCGCAAAGTGATTATCTCTCTCTATCCGCTGGGTCAATGCGCTGCAATGAATATGGCGGCCCCTTATTACAAACGGTTGCGACAGATTACGAGCGAAGCAACAGTGCATGATGCAAAGAAAACCACGATTGCGCTGGGCGATATAAAAAACATGCTGGATGACAGTATTCATGCGATTGACCGCATGAGTGGTGACTATCCCAGGGAATTATTGCTGCACATGCGCGATTACGCTTCGTACGTTAACACAACCGGAAAAACAACATATCGCGGCATTACGTTGCAACAATATATATAGAGGAAAACAACATGCCAAAGCGTGACCCACTTAAGAATATGAAAGCAATGCTAGATCGCTATATTTTGGACTTTGGATAAATTTATAAAAATAATTAAAAATTGCTTGACATAGAAACCGAAAAAAAATTTTACGTTGTAAACAACGTTTGTTCGAAAAAATAAAATAAGGAACAAACGATGTTAGCGACAGAAAAACTAAAACAATTCCGTACATTCCTCTACAACATCTTCCCCGCGCGACGCGATGCCAATATGAATTTACTCGATGCCCTTTCAAGCCATGGCCATCGCTGCAAAACACCCATAGAATTATGTGAATCGCCATACTTTGAACGTGAATACAGTAGTATTACCGATGCGATTAGCGATGGTTTGTCGGTAGCAAATTGTTGGGATAGCATGATGAAAATACAATATGAACATGTGAGTCATAGCGATGACCGTGTGATCATTATTGCGGATACGACACCACAGTCGCGTCAAAGTGCACACTGTGTTGAAGATCGCCATGTGGTTTACAGCCCTAATCCAGCACCGGGTAACAAACCGATTACCATTGGACATGAATATTCAACGGTATCACTATTGCCCAATGATGGTGCAGCTCAAGAAAAGCATTGGTTAGTTCCACTGGATACGAGGCGCGTTAAAAGCGATGAAAAAGGCAATGTAGTTGGGATGCAGCAAATTAACCGTTGTATTGCAGACTTAGCGCTTACTCATAAATTGGTGGTTAGCGTGGCTGATTCAAAATATGGTACAGAAGCTTGCCGTAAACTGGTTAGCGAAAATCCCAATTGGGTACATCTTTTCCGTTTTAACAGTACCCGTAATGTTTTCGCGCCCGCATCAATAGAAGATAATACCTCAGGAAGTATAAAACGCTATGGTGATGCGATGAAACTAAACGACAGCACGACTCACCGTGAATCCGATGAGATTGTGCAGCAACCCATTACAACCCGCAGTGGCAAAACTTACCAATTGGAGATTAAAATATGGCGTGACCAATTACTGCGTGGTTCAAAGCAATTTAAAGGATATGAGCATCCTGTTACTGTTGTGCAATTGGTTGCGGTTGATGCTAACGGTAAATCTTTATATAAAAATCCACTCTGGTTAGGACTCGCTGGTGAACGACGTAATGAAATCACAGCATTAGAAGCGTATCACTATTACGATAGACGCTATGACATTGAACACTACTTTCGTTTTGGTAAAGACAAACTGTTATTTGACCGATACCAAACACCGGATGTTAAGCACGAAGAAGATTGGTGGCGGATGACAGCATTAGCGTATACGCAACTTTATCTAGCGAGGAATCTTGCCCCGATTTTACCGAAAAAATGGGAGCGGTATTTGCCGAGCTTCCAAGTGGATAACGAAAAACCATCAATAACTGCGACCCCTTCACAAACGCAACGGGGTTTTTCTACGGTGCTTGATACCGTTGGCACGCCTGCTAATCTCTGCAAACCACGCGGTAATCCGCAAGGCAGAACCAAAGGTGATACGCAGGGGAAACGCACGCGACATCCTGCTATTTTCAAAAATAGCAACTCAAAAATTAAAACGATTCAGAGGACTGAAGAAAAGACGCAAAACTCAGACCCTGAAAAAATAGAGGATTTGATTGGGATAGTAAAATCATGGTTGGATAAAATAAATTTTACACCTGAGCAATTCTACGAATTGCTGCAAAAAACAGCTTAAGATTTAGAAACTCACATTTTTTGATTATTGTCCTAACTGGCAAGGGATTTTATTTATCCAAAGTCCAATATTATGTTTGTGTATAATTTTGTTATCAAGGCAAACTCTGTCAGCATGTTACTCCAATTTTTTGTTGGAGCAGCCATAGCGCTAATTGGATTTTCAATATTATCTAAACTTCGAACAAAGCAGTTATCGATTGTAGGCGCACGTTTAGATCGAGTTGTGGGCGATCAGATTTTTCAACGCTTGTTGTACTTATCACCCAGTTACATTGAATCGGCAAGTGTTGGCTCTCAGGTGGCAAGACTAAAAGATTTTTCTCGCTTACGGGAATACGTGACGGGGCAACTCATGACAACTTCGTTCGAAATCCCTTTTATACTGACTGGCATAGTCATTATTGCATTGTTGGGTGGACTGCTTGTCTTCATTCCTCTCATTGCGATTGCATTTTATGTATTTATGGTTTTTTTCATGTATCGTGAGTTGCGAAGACGGCTTTTCGAATCAGGAAGGAAGGGTGCTAAAGAACAAGAGTTTGTCCTAGAAGCGGTGAAAAAATTACGAGCGCTTAAATATACGGCATCATTGGAAACGTGGGAAAAGAGACAGCGCGATCTTTCTGCAGACGCAACCTTTGACAGCCGATGCGCGCCATGGAGAGCGAAGCGAAGGCGCGTATTCCGCGGTAGGCTCGGATTTTTTGCCGAGCGTAAGCGACTGCAAAAAATCTTTACGAGCCGTCAAGTCATTTGAGAGCCCGTGCGTAGTCGAGCCGTGAGGTCGCGGAGCGCGGGCGACGAGGACGTCCGCGGCTATTTAAGTTGTCGCGTATTGCGAGTCGATTATTGACAGGGATGGCAATAATCTATCACGAGCATCGCGACACGCTTGTTTAGGAATGTGATTTTGTCTGGGGTGAATAGTGCTATTTCTGATTTTGTCACCATTGCAACGGGAATGTTGGTGCTCGGATTTGGTGCGGTTCGCATCATCGATGGAACATTAAGCGTTGGCGCAATGCTGGCGATTATGATATTGAGTTGGCGAATTTTGGCACCCATAAAAACTGTTTTTAATATGTATCCTCGCGTCATACAAATGGGCAACAGCTTGCGACAAATTACGAAACTCATGCGTATTAAGTCGGAAGTAAAATCAACCGATTTAGGTAGATCGAGATTATTTGGGTTGCGAGGTGAGATTACTTTTAGGCAGGTGAGTTTACGGTATCCCAATGCTTATCAGCCTGCATTAATTGGTGTCGATTTCAATGTAAAACCGGGTGAGCAGGTTGCCATCACGGGTCGTAATGGATCAGGAAAATCCAGTATTTTTAAACTTCTGTTACGAATGTGCCAACAACAAATGGGATCTGTTTTAATTGATCAGCAAGATATCCGACAGTTTAACGAAATTGAATTACGCAGTGTGATTGGTTACCTCCCGCAAGTACCAGAACTATTTTATGGAACGATTGCCGATAATATCCGCCTTTCAAGTCCAGGCGCTACCGATGAAGACGTTGAAAAGGTCGCAGCGAGAGTAGGAATTCTTGACACGATTCGTACGCTTCCCAAAGGAATACACGCGCATATTCGTGATTTCAGTACAGAGAAGCTCTCTGTTGGTTTTCAACGTAGCCTATGTTTGGCGCGTGCTTTGCTTAAACAAGCGCCTATTTTATTGTTAGATGAACCCACGAGTGGACTGGATGAAAAAGCTAATGAGAACTTGCTTCATATATTGGAAAACCTTCGTGGAAAAATCACGGTATTAATCGTAACCTACCGGCCTTCTTATATGAAACTTATGGACAAGGTTTTGGTGCTGGATGACGGGCGATTAATTTTGCAAGGTCCACCCAATCAGGTTATGCCTGAAATTATTAAGGAGATCGTATGAACTTGTTTAAGCGCTACAGGCAGCTTAAGAGAATGTCTACAACGGCATTGTTAGAGGAATCTCCACAATTGCCGTTGATTTTTTGGGGTGTTATTGTCATCTCAACGATTATTCTACTCCTGATTTTATGGGCTTCATTTGCAACTATCCAAGAGACAGCAATTACCTACGGTGAAGTGGTGCCTATGGGTCATGAGCAAAAAGTACAGCATCTTGAGGGAGGAATCGTTCAGCAAGTGTTTGTTAGCAATGGTGATGAAGTTAAAAAAGGACAGTTGCTTATTAAAATGGATGAGGCAGCCAGTAAAGCAGAGCTTGAAAAAGCGCGAAGCCAAGAGATTGCTTTAACTTTAAATAAAGAGCGATTAGAAGCCTATTTAGAAAAAAAACCTGCGAATCTCTTAAAATGGAGTCAAGCCGTTATTCGGTCAAAATATAATACCGTTGATCGGAGTGAGGAAATTAAAGAACTGCTTGAAGAGGAAAAAGCATTATTGGCATCGCAAAACGAAAAACGTCAAAATCAAGAAAGTATTTTAAAGGATCAGCTCACGCAGGAACAAGAGCAATTGAAGAAGTTTGAACATCAATTACAAGTGTGGGATCAGCACTTAAAATTATTGACGGAAGAATTAGAAATATTTAAGAAACTAAAAAGAGAGCAATATGTATCACATCGAGGATATTTAACAATATTAAGGGAGCTTAATAGATAGCGCGAAAGGTGAGCGGGCACGCCTGCTTTCTGAGATTACTCGAATAAAAGAAGTGATTATTGAATACCAGCACAAAATGGGAGAGTTAGATGCAACGTTAAATGCAGACGCCCAAAAAGAATTAGGTGAGACCACGGATAAATTACTAGTATTGCGTCATCAAATTGAAATACTTGAAAACGCTTTAAAACACAGCGATGTGCGTTCGCCGGTAGACGGAATTGTGAAAGGCTTGCGAGTCCATCCTGGAAACGTGATTCAGCCAGCGGGAGTTCTAGTTGAAATTGTACCGCTAAATCAAGAAATGATTGTTGAAACGCGCATACAGCCACGAGATATTGGACACGTTAAAGTAGGTGATGAAGTGGTGGTTAAGCCATTGACATATCGCTATTCTCGGTACGGTAGCTTGAAGGGCGAACTGATTAAAATCTCTGCTTCAACGTTTCAGGATGAAAATAATATGCTCTACTATCAAGCGGAGATTAAACTGCATCAACAATACTTAATGCGGGGAACTGAAAAAAAACGATTGATTCCTGGCATGACCGTCGAGGCTGACATCCTGACGGGCCAGAAAACTTTAATGCAATATTTACTCACTCCTATCCGAGCATCAGGGTCGGGTGCTTTTCATGAACGCTGAGATAAAGGTTCAGGAAAATTCTCTTTGCAAAAGTTGGCGTTTGCGCGTACTCAGTTTATAAAAAATCAACGGCAACAGCACAAAAATCAAAACACCAGCGCCCAGCATAATTTCATATAGTTTTATGTTAGCAATTTTGATGGTTTCAGGTGGTATAAATCCAATGGCAATGGCGCCGATGCAAGCTACAATGCCAACACCACCCACCAGCCAAATTCCAATTTTACCGCCTGGAATGCGAAAGGCATTAGGATTCGGTTTGGTTTTATAGCGTAATTTGATTGCGGCTGCGAATAAAATAATATAAAAAATCAGCGCTAATTGTGCAGTTAAATCGCTTAAAATCCAATACGAGGTATTAAACGATTTGATCAATAAAAACATGCTACACAATAAAATGACGATGATGGCTTGTGCAATCAAAACAGCGACCGGTGCGCCGTATTTATTGCGTCGGCTGAATAGTGTTGGGGCGCAGCCATCCTCAGCAGCGACAACCAAACCTTTCGGCGGCCCAATTACCCAGGCAGCCATGCCGCCAAAACCACCCAAAATAATGATTAATATCACGAATGGCAATAGCCATTTCAACCCAAAGGCATTTAAGAAAATTGCAAAGGCCTGATCGAGTCCGCTCACGATGTTAAGCGAACTTTTGGGCACGACGATCGCAACGGCGGTCGAGGCTAATATCGACGTAATCACAATAATTAACGAAGAATAATACAATGCACGCGGATAATCGCGTTGCGGATTTTTTACTTCTTCTGCGTGCACCGCCGACATTTCCATGCCCATCAAACTAAAAAATATCACGACCAAAAACGCTAAGTTTGGAATTTGTGAAAAGTGCGGTAAGAAATTAGCAGCAGATGGGGTTAGTGCAAGTGGTTTTCCAGCCATAATCCAACCGATTCCTAAGGCAATAATAAATGCCATGGGGATGATCGTGCCGATCACCGCGCTGATTGAGCTAATTAAGCTCGATAATTTCATCCCACAACAATTGGCAATGGTGACGATGGTAAACGTGCCGATGATGAGTGGCAGCATGAACCATTTATCACCCGCCAAACTGGGGTCAATTAAATAAGCGATGTTTGCGCCGATAAATGACAAAATCGTCGGATACCAAAACACATTGTAAATCCATTGCAGCCAAATATTCACAAACCCCCATTGCGGTCCGAAGGCTTCGCGGACCCATACATAGGCGCCGCCGGTTTTTGGCCTGTGTGTGGCAAGCTCAGCGGTAATCAAAACGGATGGAATTAAAAATACGAGGGTCGCAATAATATAAAACAGTGGGATAGCAAGCCCAGTAGCCGCGTTGGTTGGCAGGTTGCGCAGACTATCGATCGCAATGACATTAATCATCGCCAGGCTGAAGACACTTAATACACGTTTTTTGTTTTTCATTAGATTCATTTCATTTCCATCTTGGTATTTGATGAGTTGGAGAGCTTTTTGGGCTCGCTTAAACGACAATGCCTACAATTTATTCTTCGCGAAAAAACGTAGGCTAGCTATGGAAATGATGATGAAGGTGGTTGTGGAACAACAAAAACGCAGCAACCCCTTGCTGTGTGGGTCTAGAGGATTTCAATGTGGTGCTGCTTTCATTCATGCCGAGTAACCTATTCAATAGAGAGGAAATATTATCTTGGCTACAATTTT